>JANOHV010000244.1:0-49592 GCA_031406795.1 Candidatus Rokuibacteriota bacterium | reverse complement strand
CGCTCTATCTCGCCCGCGCTCCGGGGCTCGTGCTGTTCGCCTCCGAGCTCAAAGGGATCATGGCCTGCCCCGCCTTCTCCCGGGAGGTCGACCGCGCCGCGCTGCAGCATTACCTGTCGTTCCAGTACGTTCCCGCCCCGCACGCGATCTTCCGCGACGCGGAAAAGGTGCTGCCCGGGCAGATCGTCGCGATCGACCCCGACGGGTCGCGAAGCGCGCGCCGCTACTGGTCGCTCGCCGAGTGCTGGGACCCGGCCGCCGGCGCCCGGCGCACCGAGGCCGACCTCTTCGACGAGCTGAAGGGCCTGCTCGCCTCCTCGATCCGCTACCGGATGATCAGCGATGTTCCGCTCGGCGCGTTCCTCTCCGGCGGCATCGACTCTTCGCTCGTCGTGGCGCTGATGCAGCGCGAAACGGCGCGGCCGGTCAAGACCTTCTCGATCGGCTTCTCCGAGTCGGGATACGACGAATCCGGGTACGCCCGCGCCGTGGCCGCGCATCTGGGAACCGAGCACCACGAGAAAATCTGTTCGGCGGCAGAGGCGCTCGCGCTCGTCCGCAGGATTCCCGAGGCGTACGACGAGCCGTTCGCCGACTCCTCGGCGATCCCGACGATGCTCGTCTCGGCTTTTACCCGGGAGCACGTCACGGTCAGTCTTTCGGGCGACGGCGGCGACGAGCTGTTCTGCGGCTATCCCCGCTACAACTGGATCCGGTACGCGGGGCTGCTGAAAATCGTGCCCGCGGCGCTGCGAGTCCCCGCCTGCCGACTGCTTGGGCGAATTCCGATCCACAAGGTCCAGCGGGCCGCCGAGTCTCTGCTGCACGACGACGAGGCGCAGCTGTACTTTCACACGGTGGGCATCATCGAGCGCCGGCGGCTGCCCGAGATCGTCCCCGAGGTCGTCGACGACGGCGCGTTGCCCTGGTTCACGGCCTTCCGCGACCGGCGCTGGGGCGGCATCGAGGAGCGCGCGATGGCGACCGACATCCTGACTTACCTCCCCGACGACATCCTGACGAAGGTCGACCGCGCCTCGATGGCGTACGCTCTCGAGGCGCGCGTCCCGCTGCTGGACCACCGGATCGTCGAGTTCGCGGCGCGTCTCCCGCTGGGGCTCAAGCGAAACGGCTGCACGAAGAAATACCTGCTGCGCAGGGCGCTGCACGAACTCGTCCCCCCCGGGCTGGTTGAGCGGCCCAAGATGGGCTTCGGGATTCCCCTGAACCGCTGGCTGCGCAACGAGCTGCGGCCGCTGCTCGACGAGTATCTGTCGCCGGAGCGAGTGCGGCGGGAGGGATTCCTGAAGCCGGAAGGGGTGACGCGGCTGATCGACGAGCACCTCGCGGGCGCCCGCGACCACCAGTATCGGCTCTGGTCGCTGCTGGTTTTCGGCATGTGGCGTGAGCGCTGGCTGGGCTAGCAGGATGCTGAAGAACCCTGAATGCTGTCATTGCGAGGAGCGAAGCGAAGCGGCAATCTGATGAATACAAGGCGTTTTCAAGTGATCAGATTGCTTCGCTGCGCTCGCAATGACGTTCCTTGACCATTTTTCAGCTGCCTGCCAGCGGGTGATCTGCGGGGACTTGAGCCTCCTCGACTTCGGCAACCAGGCGCAGGAAAGCGACCCGACGTGGATCTGGGGACTGAACTTCTGCATCCGCAAGCAGACGCCCGCCGCGCTCGACGGCTGACGACGAACCCGGCAGAATTTCTCCGGCCCTCCGGGACGCGGTTCAGACCGCTGCCAGGTGACGTCTCCCCGCGGGGGGGCCTGACGAATCCGGGCTCGATGGACTGACTATCCTCCCCCCTTCCATGAGGATCACGCGCGTGCACAGCTCGCTGATGGCGTGCATGTTGTGGCTGACGAACAGCACGGTGCGCCCCCGGCCCGCGGCTTCGCCCATTTTCCCGAGGCACTTCTTCTGGAACTCGGCGTCCCCCACGGCCAGCACCTCGTCGACGATCAGGATTTCCGGCTCCAGGTGCGCCGCAACGGCGAACGCCAGACGCACGTACATGCCGCTGGAATAGCGCTTGACCGGCGTGTCGATGAATTTCTCGACCTCGGAGAAGGCGACGATTTCGTCAAACTTCCTGAGGATTTCCGCCTTGTTCATGCCGAGAATCGCGCCGTTGAGAAAGATATTTTCGCGGCCGGTGAGTTCGGGGTGGAACCCGGTGCCCACTTCGAGCAGGCTGGCGATGCGGCCCCGGATGCGGACCTCCCCGGCGGTCGGCGCCGTCACGCGAGAGAGTATCTTCAGCAGCGTGCTCTTGCCAGCGCCGTTGCGGCCGATGATGCCGAGCACCTCGCCGCGGTTGACTTCGAAGGAGACGTCGCGCAGAGCCCAGACGAAATCCTCGTCATCCGCCTTCCGGCCCTGGCCGATCTTCGCCGCGGGGTCCGGCCTGCCGCGAACGCGCGCCCACCAGCGGTTCAGATCGTGCGAGAGGGTCCCCGTGCCGATCGTTCCCAGGCGGTAGCGCTTGGAGAGACGCTCGACCTGGATGACCGTGTCGCTCATCGATTCGTTCCCGGCTCGCGCCTACACCGTGTCCATGAACGTCTGCTCGACGTGGCTGAAGATCACAGTCCCGGCGGACAGCACCACGAGCATGAACACGAAGCTGTACAGCAGATGCGGCACCTCGACCGTCCCCGCCCCGAGGAACGCGTACCGGAAGGTCTCGACGATCGGCGTCATCGGGTTGGCCAGCAGCAGCCCGCGAAACCGCTCCGGGACGGCCGACACCGGGTAGATGACGGGCGTGGCGAACATCAGCAGCTGCACGCCGAACGTCACCAGGAAGCTCAGGTCCCGGTACTTCGTCGTCAGCGACGAGACGATGATGCCGAAGCCCAGGCCGAGCCCGGCCATCATCAGGACCAGCACCGGCGTCATCAGCACCCAGGCGTTGGGGTGGATCGCCGCGCCGCGCGCGGAGAAATAGGCGACGAATGCCAGGAACAGCGCGAACTGGATCGCGAAGGTGACGAGATTGGAAATCAGCACGGAGACCGGCACCGCCAGTCGGGCAAAATAGACCTTCCCAAACAGGGCGACGTTGCCGCCGAAGGTGGCGGAGGTTTTGGTCAGGCAGGCCGCGAAATAGCTCCAGATCAGGGTGCCGGCCATGTAGAACAGGAACGGCGGCAGGCCGTCCGTGGACAATTTCGCAACCTGCCCGAAAACGATCGTGAAGGTCAGCGTGGTGAGCAGCGGCTGGATCAGGTACCAGAGCGGCCCGAGGATCGTCTGCTTGTAGACCGAGACGAAGTCGCGCCAGACGAAAAGCATGACCAGGTCGCGCGCCTGCCACAGTTCGCGCAGGCGCACATCGAACCACCGCCGCCGGGGACGGATGACGAGGTCCCAGGCGGGGGGCTCGATCTGGCCATCAGCCATGCTTGTTTTTGCCGCTCCGGATATTCCAAAGCTCTTGCTTATCGGGCGATCTCCACCCAGTCGATGAAGGAAACGCTCTTTTCGCCGGTGTTGTCCGAATCGTTCATCACCGCAAGGCTGGCGCTGCGCGGCGGGTCCTTGCCGAAGGCCTTGCGGTAGTCGGCGAGGACATCGGCCTGTTCTTCCACCCACTCGCCGACTTTCGCCGCTCCCTGTTCCTTGAGAAACATCATCATCGAGTCCGTGTACCTGCTGACGACGTACTCCGACGCGCTCGCGCGGCTCTCCCAGACGTAGTTCAGGCCGCTGTCGGGGGGGTACTCCCCGTTCGCGGCTTTGTAGAGCCCGTATTTCAGGCGTTTCCCAGCCGACGCGGTCGCGGGATCGTACTGGAAAATGACGTAGATTCTGACCGGGTAGTCGTCCCCGGACTTCTTCGTCGCGTCGCCCTTCTGATAGACATTCTCGACCCGCCAGCGCCAGCGCAGCTTCGGGTAGGCGTAGACATCGTACTGCTTCTTCCAGACGATCCCGGAGGCGGAGCGGTCACTCGCGGCCTTGAGCCAGAACTCGGACTGATCGGAGTTCGCGGCGATGGCGTACGTCGAGTGCCGCTCGATCTTCGGGAAGGTCAGCGGTCGCCAGGCCTCCAGGCTCGTGAACTCCTCGCGCAGCAGAACGTCGCCCTCGGCGGCGCGAAGAACCACCGGGGTCAGAAGGATGGCCGCCGCGATGACCGCGGGCCCGAGGGCGACAGCCAGCGCCCGCAGGCACCGCTCGAACGTCGGTGTCCTGATGCGGCGGAGCGCCCCCGGATCGCCGCTCGCGCTGGTCACCACCCCGCCGCGCCCCCCGGTCACGCGGGCTCCTCCTCGAGCAGCATCGCCGCCGCCAGCAACTGGCAGCACCCGAGCGGGGCGCGCTCGAGGTCTCCGGCGAGGGCCCGGACGATCTCGCGTGCCCGCTCCCGGTACCGGGGCTCGCCCGTCGCCGTGCCGAGCCGCGCGAGCACTTCGGCGGCGACGGCCGCGCCCGCCGGGAGCGCGGCGTCCATGCCGATCATCTGCCGCAGCGGCAGCAGCGGGTCCGGGGACGAGAAGAAGAGCCCGCCCGCCCCGTCGCCGAAGCTGACGTCCATGGCGGCAAGGAGCTGCCGCGCCTCGTCCAGCCAGCGCTGTTCGCCTGTTGCGCCGTGAAGCTCAAGACAACCCCAGGCGAGGTCCGCGTAGTCGTCGACTACCGCCGCAAATGCCGCCTCGCCCTCGCGGTAGCGATGGAGAAGATTCCCCTCCGCGTCGCGCAGCTTCGACAGCACGAATTCGGCCGCGCATGCGGCCTCTCGTGCATAGGCCGGCTCGACGAAAACTGCGGCTGCTTTTGCGAGCGCCGCGATCATCAGCCCGTTCCAGTCCGCGAGCACCTTGTCGTCGCGGTGCGGGCGAACGCGTTTCTCCCGCGCCGCCAGCAGCGCGGTGCGGGCCTCCTCCAGCGACGGCGGCAGGCCGCCGGCCGGAAGGGTGAAGTCGGCCGCACTGATCGCCAGCGGCGAGAGCCGGTGCGGGATGTTGCGGTCCGATCGCTCGCCGGTTTCGCCGGTGAAGTTGCCGTTCGCCTTCAGGTGAAAAGCGGCCGCGAACTCCTCGGCCGCGCCCGTGCCGACCAGCGCCGTCACTTCGTCGAGACGCCAGAGGTAGAACCGCCCCTCCTCGCCTTCGCTGTCGGCGTCCTCCGCCGCGGCGAATCCGCCGTCCGGCGCCCGCAGATCGCGCAGCACGTACGTGAGAATCTCCTCCGCCACGGTGCGAAACGCGGCATCCCCCCAGAGCCTGAACGCCTCGGTGTAGGCCAGCGCAAGCAGCGCCTGGTCGTAGAGCATCTTCTCGAAGTGCGGCACGAGCCAGCCTTCGTCCGTCGAATAACGGTGGAAGCCGGAGCCGATCTGATCGAAGATGCCGCCGAGCCGCAGCGCGCGCAGCGTCTCTTCGACCATGACGCGGGCGCGCCCTCCCCCCCCGTGCTTCTCGGCGTAGCGCAGCAAGAAGAGCAGCCACGGAACGGTCGGGAATTTGGGCGCCTTGCCGAACCCGCCCCAGCGCGAATCGTAGAGGCGGGCCAGTTCACCCTTCACCCGGTCGATGACATCCTGCCCCGGGAGCGCTCCGGCCGCCGGCCGGACCTGCTCCGCGAGCGCGCGTTCCAGCTGCCCGGCCGTGCCGAGCACTTTTTCGCGCTCGTCGCGCCAGAGGCGGCCGAGCAGCGGCGCCAGCTCCATCATGCCCGGCCGCCCGAACCCCGACTCCTTCGGGAAATAGGTGCCCGCGAAGAAGGGCTGGCCCGCCGGGGTCAGAACCACCGACAGCGGCCAGCCGCCGCTGCCGGTCATCCCCTGGCAGTACGCCATGAAAAGGTGGTCGACGGCCGGCAACTCCTCGCGGTCGACCTTCACCGCGACGAGGTTCTCGTTCATCAGGCGGGCCACGTCCGCATCCTCGAAGCTCTCGCGCTCCATCACGTGGCACCAGTGGCACGCGGAGTAGCCGATCGAGACGAACAGCGGCACGTTGCGCTCGCGCGCCGCCGCGAAGGCCTCCTCGCCCCACGGGTACCAGTCGACCGGATTGCGGGCGTGCGAGAGCAGGTACGGGCTCTTCTCACGGGCCAGACGGTTCGGCGCAGTCATGACGTCGCTATGATACTCCTTCCGGCGGCGCCCGGCGCGCAACGCGAATCAGCCTCTCGAGGCCTGCGGCATCCTCGACGCCGTGCGGGCTTACTGAACGACGCAGACGGCGATCCCGGCGGCCTTGTGAATGAGCTCGCTGACGATGCCCCCCGAGATAAGATGCTTGCCGTCGGCGATACCGCAGCGGCCGACGACAATGGTGTCGTACTTTCCCTCGGCCGCCTCGTCGAGCAGGGTATCGGCGATGTCGGCCGAACCGAGGACGAACCTCATGTGGACCCGCTCTTTGGCGAAGCCTTTCTTGACCAGCTCGTTCATCGCCCCCTCGATGATCGGCTCGATGAAGTCCCGCTCCCTCGACATCCAGGTCTCAATCACCTTCTTGCGCTCCTGCTTCTCTTTGCTGTTCAGCAGGTGCCCGTCGTCCCAGTACATTGCCGGCAAGTTCGGGAAGACGTGCACGAGAGTCACCTCGAGTTCCTGCGCGTGCGGGTATTGCTTCATCACGTAGGACACCGCGCGCAGGGAGCAATTCTTGTCGTTAATGCCGAGCAGCATCTTGCGCATCTGGCGGTCTCCTCCAAAGTGAAATTGTCAGCTATGTGATTATTATAGTATAACCGATCGTCGGTGACTGAGGCGTACGAGCAAAACGCCGCAGGGAGCCGGGAGAAACGCAACGTCGCAGATGGGCCCTTTTCAACCCCCGTCACGGTAGCGGGGAGGAGGTTCAAAAGGGCTCAGCTGCAAGGCGCCCGCCAAGCGGATGCCGGGCGGGGATCAACCCCGCCCCTACCTACCTGACGGATTCAGATCCTTCGTAGGGGAGGGGTTCACCTACCTGACGGATCCAGGTCCTTCGTAGGGGAGGGGTTCACCCCCTCCCACGCCGCAGATGGGCCCTTTTCAACCCCCGTCACGGGCAGGGCGGACGAGTTCGAGGTAGAGGAGCGGTACGGCGATCAGCGTCAACGCCGTCGCCCCGACGGCGCCGAACATCATCGAAATCGCCAGTCCCTGAAAGATCGGGTCGAAGAGCATCACCAGGGAGGCCACGACCACCGCCGCCGCCGTCAGGGCGATCGGGCGGAAGCGCACGGCTCCCGCCTGCACCAGCGCCTCCTTCAAATCCCCGGTCTCGCGCTGCTCGGACTGCGCGAAATCGACCAGCAGAATCGAATTGCGCACGACAATGCCGGCAAGCGCGATAAAACCGATCATCGAGGTCGCCGTGAAGAACGCCCCGAGCGCCCAGTGGCCGGGGAGGATGCCGACGAGCGTCAGCGGGATCGGCGCCATGATCACCAGCGGCACCACGAAGCTGCGGAACCAGGCGACCACGAGAATGTAGATCAGCACGAGCACCGCCGCGAAGGCCAGGCCCATGTCGCGGAAGACCTCGTAGGTGATCTGCCACTCGCCGTCCCACTTCATCGCATAGCGGTCGGTACGCTCAGGCATCTGCGCGGAGAACTGCTGCAGCTCGTAGCCCTCGGGGAGCTTGAGCCCCATGATCTTCTTCTTCATCGCGAGTATGGCGTAGACCGGGCTCTCGGCGCTGCCGGCGACATCGCCGACAACGTAGTCCACGGGCTGAAGGTTCTTGTGGTAGATCGTCTTTTCCTCGAGGCCGCGGCGCACCGCCACCAGTTCGGCCAGCGACACCTGCGCGCCGGTCGGCGAGGGGACCGTGACCCCCGCCAGCGATTCGAGACCGGCGCGGCCGGCAACCGGCAGTCGGAGCACGAGCTCGACCGGCTCCTTTTCCCGCGGCAGGTGCACCTGACCGGCCGAGAGCCCGCCGAGCGCCACCGCGAGCGATTGCGAGACCTGTTCCGCCGAGATGCCGCTGAGCGCGGCCTTCGTGCGGTCGACTTCGAAGGTGACCTTCTCCTGGTCGTCCTCGACGAACCAGTCGACGTCAACGACGCCATCCGTCCCTTCGAAGATGCCGCGGATCTGCCGGGCGATCTCGCGGCGCCGCACGGGATCCGGCCCGTAGATCTCGGCCACGAGCGTCGAGAGCACGGGCGGGCCCGGCGGGATCTCGGCGATCTTGACGCGCGCGCCATGGCGCCGGCCGATGGCGTCGACCCCGGCGCGGATGCGCTTGGCGATGTCGTGGCTCTGGGCCTTGCGTTCGCCTTTCGGCACGAGATTGAGCTGCACGTCGGCCTCGTGGGGCGCCGAGCGCAGAAAGTAGTGGCGGACCAGGCCGTTGAAGTTGTACGGGGAGGCCGCGCCGGCGTAAAGCTGCCAGTTCGCGACCTCCGGCACCGTGGCCAGGTAGCGGCCGATCTCGGTGCCGACACGCACCGTCTGCTGGAGCGGCGTGCCCTCGGGCAGGTCGATGACCACCTGCAGCTCGCTCTTGTTATCGAATGGCAGCATCTTGACGGTGACCTTCCTGAGCGGGATCAGCGCCACCGCCCCGGCGAGCAGGATCACCACGCCGCCGAGCGCGGCCAGCCGCTTGGTGCGGCTCTGGAGCAGCGGACGCAGTAGAGCGCCATACCAGCGTTCCATCCCCCGCTTCTGCTGCTCCTCGTGCCCCTGCCCTTCGCCGACGCGGCGCAGCAGCAGGTAGCCGAGCCAGGGGGTGACGATGAAGGCGACCAGCAGCGAGAACACCATCGCCGCCGCCGCGCCGACCGGGATCGGCCGCATGTACGGGCCCATCAGCCCGCGCACGAACGCCAGCGGCATCAGCGCCGCGATGACGGTAAAGGTCGCGAGGATCGTCGGGTTGCCCACCTCGTCCACCGCGAGGATCGCCGCGAGCTTCGAGCGCGAGCCGCCGCCGATCTTCTTGAAGTGGCGGTGGATATTCTCGACGACCACGATCGCGTCGTCGACAAGGATCCCGATCGAGAAGATCAGCGCGAAGAGCGTCACCCGATTGAGCGTGTAGCCGTAGAGATAGTTGATCAGCAGCGTCAGCGCGAGCGTCACCGGCACGGCGACCGCCACGACGACCGCCTCGCGCCAGCCGAGGGCGAACACCACGAGAATGATCACGGAGACCGTCGCGAGCAGCATGTGCTTGAGCAGTTCGTCCGACTTCTCCTGCGCGGTCTCGCCGTAGTTGCGCGTCACGGTCAGTTCGACATCCTTCGGGATGACCGTTCCGCGCAGCCCTTCGATACGGCGCAGCGCCGTGGCCGAGACGGTGCTCGCGTTGGTCCCGGCCTTCTTGGCGATCGCGATCGTGACTGCCGGGTACTCCCGGGAGCGGTTCACGGCCGCCGCAACGTTCTCGGCGCCGGGCCCGAGACCCATGAGCACGTACGACGAGGGTTCGGCCGGGCCGTCCTCGATCTGCGCGACGTCCCGCAGGTAGACCGGGCGCCCCTGGAAGACACCCGCCACGACGCCGCCGACCTCCTCGCTGCTGCGCAGGAAGCTCCCGGTCTCGACCAGGGTCTCCCGCCCGTCTTCGTTCACGCTGCCGGATGGCAGCAGGACGTTCGCGGCGCGCAGCGCGCCGAGCACCTGCAGTGCCGAAAGACCGCTGCCCCGCAGGCGCGCCGCGTCGAGCACGACGCGCACCTGGCGTCGTTCGCCGCCGATGATCGTGGTTTCCGAGACCTCGTTGATGCTGTTGACTTCCTCGACGGCCTCGACGGCGATGCGCCGCAGCTCGTAAGCGGAGAGCCGCCCGGACCACAGGGTGACGGCGAGCGTCGGGACATCGTCGATCGAGCGCGGCTTCACCAGCGGCTGCATCACCCCCGCGGGGATGATGTCCGCGTTCGCCATCAGTTTGTTGTAGAGCTTGACGATGCTCTTCTCCTGGTCCTCGCCGACGCGGTAGCGCACGATCGCCATCGACATCCCGGGGCGGGTGATCGAGTAGACGTACTCCACGCCGTCGATCTCCCAGAGCTTGCGCTCCATCGGTTTGGTGACGCGCTCCTCGACTTCGTGCGCGGTGGCGCCGGGGTAGGCCACGAAGATGTCCATCATCGGCACGACGATCTGCGGCTCCTCCTCGCGGGAGGTGATCGCGACCGCGAGCGCCCCGAGCAGCAGGGAGGCGAGAACGAGGATCGGCGTCAGCTTCGAGGTGAGAAAGGCGCGGGCGATGCGCCCCGAGATTCCGACCGTCTCCTTCATCGGATCGCCTCCTCCATTGCGCGCGCGACGCGAACGCCGTCGCTGACGCGCTCGAGACCGCCGACGGCGATGCGCTCGCCGGCCGAGAGCCCCGAGAGGATTTCACGGCGGCCCGGCGCCGTTTCGCGGCCCGTCTGCACGATGCGGTAGGCGAGGCGCTCCCCGGTTTCGACCACGAAGACGCCGTCGAGCTGGCCGCGGCGCACGAGGGCCGTCTCGGGGACCGTCACCGCGTCGCGCGCGCCGAGCGCGAGCGTCACCCGCGCGTATTGCCCCGAACGCAGCCCCGGGCTCACCGGCAGGTCGGCCCTGACAAGGAAGGTCCGCGACACCGGATCGCCCGCGGCAACGACCTCGGTCACCGGCACCGTGCCCGTGAACCCCGCCGCCTCGATGCTCACCGCCAGCGGCGTGCCACGCACCACCGATCCCGAGAGCGCGCTGTCCACCGGCAGCTCCAGGCGCAGGTGCCCCTCCTGTTCGATCGAGAACAACGGCGCCCCCGGATTGGCCATCGATCCGGCATCGATGTTCCTGGCGATTACACGGCCCGCGGCCGGCGCGCGAACCTCGGCGAAGGCGAGCCAGGTGCGCGCCTCCTCGACGGCGCTCGCAGCCTGCGCGACCGCGCTTTCGGCCTGCACCTCGCCGCCTCCGGCCTGGGCGATCGCGCCTTCGGCCTGGGCGACCGCCCCGGCTGCCACGCGCTCCTGGGCGGCAACCTGCTCGTACTCCTGTCGGGAGACCGCCTTTTCCGCAAGCAGCGCCCGGAATCGCTCGTGGGTCGCCGTCGCCAACTCGCGCTGCGCTTCGGCCTGGCGCAGTCCCGCTTCCGCCTGACGTTTCCCGGCAGCCGCTTGCTGCAAGCCGGCTTCTGTCTGGCGCAACCCGGCTTCCGCCTGGAGCACCTTCGCCCGCAGCTCCCGGTCATCGAGCCTGAGGAGCAGCTGGCCCTTCCCGACCACATCGCCCTCGGCTGCCGTCACGGCGAGCACCTGCGCCATGATCCGCGAGGAGACCCGGCTCACCACCGTCGCCTGCACGCCGCCGGCCAGCTCGCGCACCTGCGGCACCGCTTCTCTGGCGACTTCGGCGAGTTGCACCCCGGAGACGACGATCGGAGCAGCCTCTTTCGTTCCCGTGCCGTGCCCGCCATCCCCGGCTCCGCACCCGGCCAACAGCGCGAGGACGGCCGCCGCTGCCACACCCGACACCAGAAATCTCTTATTCATTGCCTGGTCTCCTCGTAGCTCATCCGTACCCATGTCGATCCTCGCCGTCATGAACGTCCACCAGCGCCCGGCCGGCCGGCAGGGCCCACCCCGGCGCGGAACAGCAGTTCGCCCAGTGCCGAAGCCACCCCCGCCTGGGCCCGGGCCGCATCGGAGCGCGCCCGGTTGAGCGCGCTCTGGGCGTCCAACAGTGTCACCATCGGGGCCAACCCGTTTTCATAGCGCACGCGCACCAGCCGCACGCCCTCTTCCGCCGCGGCCAGCGCGCTCTCCGCAATGGCGATTCCCGCCTGGGACTCCTTCATCCGCAACCAGGCCTCGTGCACGCGGAAGCGGGCTTCCCTGGTCAGCGCGGCCAGGTAGCTTTCCGCCTGCCGCGCCCCGGCCTCCGCCTGCGCCTCTGCTGCCCGCGTGCGAAATCCATCGAACAGCCGCCACGTCAGACCGATGCCGACCATATAGCTGGTGCCCCCGCTGCCGAACGGGGCATCCGGTACGTTCGACTGCAGCGAGCCCGTAAGTCCCAACTCCGGGAGGCGCGCGGCCGACGCCAGCTTTGCGGCGCGACGCGCGTTCGAGACCCGAGTCTCCAGCGCCCGCAGGTCGGCGCGCTGACCGGCCCCCGCGGACAGCGTTTGGAGATCGGGCTCGGACAGGGTGAATCCTGCCGCCGCCGGGGCCAGCGCTTCCTCCCGCCCGACCGCGAGCCCGAGGCCGCGACGGGCGATCTCGAGGTCGTTTTCCACGCCCAGGCGCATCCTGCGCGCCTCGGCCAGCGCCACCTCGGCACGCAGACGGTCGGCGGCAAGCCCGGTCCCGGCCGACTCGGCAACACCGGCCAGGCGCAGGTGTTCGACCGCATCTTTTTCCGCGCGAATCGCCGTTTCGCGGTACGCTTCCGCCGCCTGAGCGCCGAGCCAGGCCTGCAGCACCTGGTGGGCGACCTCCTCGCGGCGGCGTTCCCGGTCGAGAGCCACGGCACCCGCCTCCGCGCGCGCCATCGCGACGCCAAGGTAAGCGCGGCGCGAATACAGCGGCTGGGTAAGCGTAACGCTCGACTGGAAATCGTTGATAGGGGCGGGGCTGTTGAACGTCTCCGGCGCACCCTGCAGGTCGGATGGGGTGAAATTGCCCTGGTTGATCTTCATCGAGAAGTCGTACGCGGGGTTGTCGGTGACGATAAACCGTTCCTCGAACGTTATCGTCGGCAGCAGATTGCCCCGGGCCGCGCGAACCGCAGCGTCTGCGCCGGCAACGCGGGCGTCTTCAACCCGCAGCAGGTCGCTCTTGGCGAGCGCCTCGGCCGTCGCCTCGGCGAGCGTCAGCCGCTGCTGCGCGGGTGCCGGCGCCGCCGCAAGCAGGGACGCGGCCAGAATCATCGTGAGTCCGGCAAAGGTCAGGCGTACGGTTCGATTCACGATTGTTTCCCCCTGGTACGAAAGCTGGCGAGAGTCTTCTTGTCGCAGACGGCGTCCCCGCGGAACGCCGCGCACTCGGCGAGACGCTCGCGATCCGCCGCGATCAGCGGCTCTGCGGCGATCGCCGCCGAAACTTGCTGGAGAAGCCGGTGTTTGCCGCCGCGCTTGGCCTCTTCCGAGAGGCTGTAGCGAATCCGGCGCCCTTCCCGGCGCGCCGTCGCCAGCCCGGCTTCGCGCAGCACCGCGAGGTGGCTCGAGGCCAGCGGCTGCGAGATCCCCAGCGCCCCGACGACCTCGAGGACGCAGAGTTCCCGCTCGCGCAGCAGCATCAGGATCCGGAGGCGGTTTTCGTCCCCCAGCGCCCGCAGGCACTTCACCATCGCATCGATCACGGCTGTCCCTCCCCGTTAACACATAAACATATAAACATATATTGATATGATGCGGGCCGGCGCCGACCGTTTCACTTCGGCGCGCGCCGCTGGTGCAGGCGTTGTCTCAAGGGAGTTCCTGTTCCCGTGCGGGCTGCGGGGTCCTGACGCTGCGGACCTCGATTGTTCTCATGCCGCTCCGGGGGCGGGGATCAACCCCGCCCCAACGCTACTGACGGATCCGGGTCCTTCGTAGGGGAGGGGTTCACCCCCTCCCGCACCGCGGATCGGCCCTTTAGCGCCCCGCGGGCGCAGTCCGCGCCCGAACTCCGATCACGTTTGGTATTGGCCAGGCCGCGCCCTGCGAATCAGGCGCGGGAAAGACCCACTCGTACCCCCCCGCCAACTCGACAGTCTGCCCCCCCGCGGCGACATAGAACTGCGCCTGCGTACCGCCCTCGAGGTGCTGCGCCGCCACGAGCCCGAGCGGCAGGGAGAGCAGCGCCGAAATCAGCCGGTCGAGCGGCAGCGGCGTCCCGCAGAAGATCAGGAGCGCCCGGCCTTCGCGGTCTTCACCGAGAGCGGCCTCGCTCCAGCGCCGCTCCTGGGACGACCAGCGGTTCTCGCCGGGGCGCTTCACCAGACGCAGATTCTGCACGACACGACGATAGCGCGCGAATACCGCCGCCAGGGGGTCCTCGTCGAGGTCGAAGATGCGGAACGGCGGGTCCTGCGGATTGACGGGGTCGAATGCGGCCGCGGAGAGATACCCGTTCGTCCCGCGGCTGAAAACCGTGCCGTCGGCGCGCATGTACCCCGAGTGGGTCCGGTAGTCCGCCTGGTACATGCCGGCATTGATCGCGGCCACCAGGCCCTCCCGGCGCGACCACTCGCGCGCGGTGTAGCCGACGGACTCGCCGCTCGGGAGTCCATGCAGCGTCAATTCCCAGCGCCTCGGATCGACACGGAGGACTTGAACCTGGGCGGTCGGGACACCGATGACGGCCAGGGGAAATCGTCCCAGCTCAAGACCGCCGCCGAGCGCCAGCCACGGGCTTTCAGTCGCACCGGCCACGGGCGCCAGCAACACCAGGAAAACAATGAGCGCCGCAGCGGCGGCGGCCGACATTCGCGCGATCTTCATCGCCGGCATCCTACCATGGAGAAACCCGCCCGCCGGTTGCTTTTTGGCGCCCGGGAGGTACATTTGCTGAACGATGCGAAGCGCGTGAATCCAGGGAGACGGGCATGGCGATCAAGAACGACATGGAGTACCACGTCAGATCGGAAACAGAGCGACGGCGTGGCCATGCCGGGAAGGGAGACGACGCCTGTTGGTGTACTCTCTGCGAGGTGGATGTCCTCGCCCTGGCGTTGAACCGCCTCCCGCCGCGGTACTGCCACGAAAAGAATTTCGGCTGCACGACCTCGCAGGGACTCGCCAGGGACGTCCGGAATGCCGTCGAACAGGCCGTCCGCAAGGTGAGCCGGCGTCCGAAGCATCGTCCCGGAAGGCCGCCGTCACGGGTCGATGACATCCGTCTGGAGAATTACGCGCAGAAGATCGGCGCCTCGCTGGTGGGGGCGATCCTCTCCCCCGCGTCCTCCGCGTGCGCATGCGACCAGTGTCAGGCCGACACGCTCGCCATCGCCCTCAACCGCTACCCGCCGAAATACGGCGTCTCCTACGGCGGGCGCGAAAGCTACCAGGCGAACTACGAGGATTTCATCCGCCACGAAATCGGGCAGGGGCTCGCGCAGGCCGTGGCCGTGGTCCGCGAGCGCCCGCACCACTCATGAGCACCTTCCGAGTCAAGGAGTAACGACCATGGAACTGCGATCTGCCGCGTTTGTTCACCAGGGGGACATCCCGCGAAAGCACACCTGCGACGGCGAAGATCTCTCCCCGCCTCTGGCGTGGTCGGGGGTGCCGGCCGGCGCGAAGAGTCTCGCCCTGATCGTCGACGATCCCGACGCGCCCGACCCGAAGGCCCCGAAGCTGGTCTACGTCCACTGGGTGCTCTACAACATCCCGCCAGACGCCTCCGGCCTCGCCGAGGCGATCCGGCAGGCGAATCTTCCTGCCGGCACGCTGGAGGGACGCAACGACTGGGGCCGCACCGGTTACGGCGGCCCCTGCCCGCCGATCGGGCGGCACCGGTACTTCCACAAGCTCTACGCCCTCGACAAGGCGTTTCGGGACCTTGACCAGCCGACGAAATCGCAGCTGCTCACGGTCATGGAGGACCATATCCTCGCCGAAGCAGAGTTGATAGGGACCTACCAGCGCCGGCCCTGACCCGGTCGACAGCCTCGTTCACCGCAAGCAAGTCGGCTACGGCCCTGCGCTCAGGCCTACGGACCGTCCGGTTGTGGGTCTCCTCAGCTGGTTCACGCCCGGAGGATCGCGGGGCGCCCGCCCTCGTCGTGCTTGAGTATCCTGGCCATGTCTTTTCTCTCCTCCTCTGAAGATTCAGCCGTTGTTGAAACGGGCGCCGGACTCCTTCTCGATCACGGCGACGAGGTCGTCCTCGCGCAGGATCAGGTACCCTGGAGAAACGTAAATTCTCATTACACTATTACACTTCCGCGCTTCATGACTAATTCTCTCTGATTATCACTATTTTTTTATATATATATATCAAGTACTTACATCACAAGAAACGGCTGGCCGTGGCATGTGTTATGCATTTCACATGAAGGTCTCTTGGAGGGTACGCTCCAGCAACCCAGGAAAGGGGGGGAATCATGAAGAGGTGTTTGAAGGTCTGTGCTTGGGCTTTTGCCGCTGTGCTCACCGCGAGCGCGACGGCCTTTGCGCAAGCTCCTATCGTCGCTCAGGTGCCGCTGAAGGACACATTGATCCCGCAGTTCGTGCAGGAGTTGCCGCGCCTGGTCCTCCCGGGCGGCGCTGCAACCAGCGGCATCCCGGTCGTCACCGGTGCCGCGGTGGACATCAGCATGTGCGAGTTCCAGGCCGGGATCCTGCCGCCCGGAACTCCGGTCGTCGGCGCGGTCCCGGGCGTGGCTCCGAAGACGTGGGTCTGGGGGTACCAGAACAGCCCGGCCTGCGCCACGCCGGGAGGCTCCTACATCGGCCCGGTGGTCCTCGCCACCCGGGGGACGCCGACCGAAGTCACATACACCAACCTCCTCGGCGACGCCGCCACGAGCAAAGTGCTCGCCTATCAGCAGTCGACCGACCAGACCCTGCGGTGGGCCGATCCCTTCTCGCTCCAGAGGGACGGGATGTTCCTGAACCCCTACCCGGGGATCCCCGTCGGTCCCCCGTGGGCTCTCGACACCTTCGAGGTCAACGACTGCAACCTCGCGGCCAAGACCCTGGCATTCGGCGCGCTGCTGCCGGCCCCCTGCGCCGACAACTACGGCTTCCTCGTCGACGCCGCCCTGGGTCGCGTGCCGTACGCCACGATGGCCCCGATCCCGGCCGCCCCGCACCTGCACGGCGGCGAGATCCCGGCCGCGCTCGACGGCGGGCCTGACGCCTGGTGGACGTCCAACGGCATCTTCGGCCACGGGTATTACTCGAAGGGCGGCACCGGTGACGCGCTGCTCGGGAAGGCCGTCTACACCTACCCGAACGTGCAGGACGCTGCGCCGACCTGGTTCCACGACCACGTCCTCGGCGCCACGCGCCTGAACGTGTACGCGGGCATCGCCGGCGCCTACTACCAGATCGACCCCGCCATGAACCCGACGGGGCACCCGGTCGGCATGATGAACGGGGCCAGCGCAGTGCCGCTCGGCCCCCCGAGCGCCGAACTGCTCATCCCGCTGGTGATCCAGGACCGCATGTTCGACACCAGCGGCCAACTCCTCTTCCCGAACGTCGGCCTCAACCCCGAGCACCCCCTCTGGGTGCCGGAGTTCGTCGGCGACGTGATCGTCGTCAACGGCAAGGCCTGGCCGAAGGTGACGGTCGAGCCGAAGCGCTACCGCTTCCTCGTGCTGAACGGCTCCAACGCCCGGGCCTACGAGCTCTTCCTCGTCAACCCGGTCACCGGCGTGAAGGGGCCCGCGATCTGGGTCATCGGCAACGACCAGGGCTACCTGGACGCCCCCGTCGCGATCAGCCCGAAGGCCAAGAAGCCGAACAACAAGCTGACCGTGATGCCGGGCGAACGCTACGAGATCATCGTCGACTTCGCCGGCCTGGCTCCGGGGACGACCCTCGAGCTGCGGAACACCGCGCAGACCCCCTACCCGGGCGGCATACCCGTGAAAGGCTCCACCACCGGCAAGATCGTCCGGTTCCAGGTCTCCGCCTGCACGAGCGGCTTCTGCGGCGCAGGTGACGTCAGCTTCAACCCGGCCCGCCCCGGCGCGACGCTGCGCCCTGCCGGCCTCAGGATCGTCCGTCTGGCCGACCCGCTCACCGGGCAGCCCCTGGCCACTGTCCAGAAGACCCGGCAGCTGACCGTCAACGAGTTCGTCGGCGCCGGCGGCCCGCTGGAGGTGCTCGTCAACAATACGACGTACCTCGGCGCCGAGGCCGGGGCCGCCGCGCGGCCGGACTTCACCGGGATCACCTCGAAGTGGAACACGACCTACTACAGCGAGCTGCCGTACGAAGGTGAGACGGAGATCTGGGAGATCGTCAACATCACGGCCGACGCGCACCCGATCCACCCGCACCTGGTGGCCTTCCAGATCCTGAACCGTGAGACTTTCAACTTCCTGGCGTACGACGCCGCTTACAACGCCGCGTTCCCCGGCGGCGGGTTCGACCCGGCGACGGGACTGCCCTTCCCGGCGGGTGTCTACATGCCCGGCTACGGTCCGCCGCTGGACTACAACACCTCGGGTAACCCCGCCTGCGCCCCCGGCGTCCCCGGCCCCGGTGCCCTGCCCGCCGGCTGCGTCCTGGGCGGCAACCCCGACGTCACGCCCTTCCTGAGCGGCATGATCATGCCGCCGCTTCCGGCCGAGCAGGGCTGGAAGGACACCGCGATTTCCTACCCCGGAGAGGTGCTGCGCCTGATCGTGCGCTTCGCCCCGACAGGCCTGCCGATCACCACCGCGCCGGCAGACGCCTGGTATGAATTCGACCCGAACCACGGGCACGGCTACGTCTGGCACTGCCACATCATCGACCACGAGGACAACGAGATGATGCGGCCCTTCAGCGTGTTCTCCAATGCGAACGCCCCTGTCCCGCGGAACTTCGTGCAGGGGATCGGCGGCTACTAGACTCGCCGCCGGCGCACCAGCAGGGAGAGGGCCGCCCGCGCGGCCCTCTCTTCTTGTCCTCTGCCGTTGCGCGGTCGCGGTGTTTCTGGGATAAAGGTTCGTCATGCGCCAGCGCACGCTGCTCATTGGCCTCGCCGCCCTGCTCCCGCTCGCGTTCGTCGCCGGCCGGTTCGCGGGCCGCACCCCCGCCGGTGCCGGCGGTTCCGGCAAGCGGCAGGCCCTCTACTGGGTGGACCCGATGAATCCGTCGTTCCGCTCCCCGGCACCCGGCACCGCACCCTGCGGGATGCCCCTCGAGCCGGTCTTCTCCGACGGCCCGTCGCCCGGCTCGGCCCCTCCGGGCGCCGTGCCGGTTCGCGCCGACCGGCTGCAACTGATCGGCGTTGTCCGCGAGACGGTCAGTCCACGGGTGCTGCGGCACACGCTGCGCCTGGTCGGGTCGATCGCCCCGGACGAGACGCGGCTCTTCCGGATCACTGCGGCGACCGGTGGCCGCATCCGCGAGATGGGTCCGGCCGCCACCGGAACCCTGGTCGCGAAGGGCGAGGTTCTCGGCGCCTACTACACCCAGGAGGTGTCCGTACCCCAGCAGAACTACATCCGCCTCCTCCAGACCTACCAATCGCTGAAGACAAACGGCAGCAACCCCTACGACAACCTGCAGGGGGGCGGCCAGCTGGCCACGTACGAGAGGAACCTCCACACTACCCGCCAGTTGCTGGTAAACCTTGGCATGTCGGACGAGCAGATCGAGGAGATCGGCAGGCACGGCCAGGCCGCGTCGCTCGTGCAGATTCGCGCCCCGGCCGCGGGCTTCATCACCACCCGGAACGTTTCCCTCGGGCAGTCCGTTGACGTCGGCGATGAGCTCTACGCGATCGCCGACCTCGCTCGCGTCTGGATACTCGCGGACGCGTTCGAGGGACAGGAACGGTTCTTCCGTCCCGGCATGCGGGCGACGGCGTCGCTCCCCGGCGACGAACGCGCGCTCACCGCGGAGGTCAGCGACGTGCTGCCCCGCTTCGACCCGGCGACCCGCACCCTGAAGATCCGCCTGACGGCGGCCAACCCGGGGTTCACGCTGCGCCCGGGCGTGTTCGTCGACGTCGAGCTTCCCGTCGAGGTCGGGCCGGGGATCTTCCTGCCGAAGGAGGCCGTGCTCGACTCCGGCACCCGGAAGACGGTCTTCGTCGAGCAGGAGCCGGGGGTCTTCGTGCCCCGCGAGGTCCGGACGGGCCGGCGCCTCGGCGAGTTGGTGGAAATCGTCGCCGGCCTGATGGCGGGGGAGACGGCGGTCACCTCGGGGAACTTCCTCCTCGACTCGGAGAGCCGCATGCGCACGGCCGGCCCCCCGGCCGCTGCCGACACGACGATCGACCCGATCTGCGGCATGAAGGTCCAGGAAGCCGCGGCGCGCTCCCGGGGGCTGGTCAGCGAGCACGGCGGGTCCGTCTGGTTCTTCTGCGCGCCCGGCTGCAAACGGGCGTTCGACCGCGACCCGCGGGCGGCAGCGGGGAAGGCCTCGGGGTCCCGGGAGCGCGCGACCGCCCCGCCGCACGAGATCGGCCACGGCACGGTCCACGACCGGGTCCCCGGCGGCCTTCCGGAGCACGCGCCCCGCGAGCTGCACGCGGCCGGGCGCATGGAAGACGCCCGTTTCAAGCGGGACTGGGCGGCCAGGGGGAAGCTCATGCCGGTCCCGGTGGACCCCGTGTGCGGCATGGAGGTGAATGAGGCCCGGGCGCTCGCCGCGGGGCTCGTGAGCGAGCACGGCGGGAAGAGCTGGTTCTTCTGCGCGCCGGAGTGCAGGCAGGAGTTCGAGAAGGACCCCGGCACCTACGTGCAGACGAGCCGATGATCGACCGGGTCGTCGACTTTTCCATCCGTAACAAGGCAGTCGTCTTCGTCGCCGTCATCGCCGCCGCGGTCGCCGGGTGGTGGTCCATCGGGCGGATGCCGCTCGATGCCATCCCCGACCTCTCCGACACCCAGGTCATCGTCTACTCCCGCTGGGACCGCTCGCCGGACCTCGTCGAGAACCAGGTCACTTACCCGATCGTGACCGCGATGCTCGGCGCCCCCGGGGTGCGGGCGGTGCGCGGCTTCTCGGACTTCGGCTACTCCTTCGTCTACGTGATCTTCGAGGAGGGGACCGACATCTACTGGGCGCGCTCGCGGACGCTCGAGTACCTCTCGCCGGTCATCCCGTCTCTCCCCGCCGGGGTCAAGACCGAACTCGGCCCGGACGCGCTCGGGCTCGGCTGGGTCTTCCAGTACGCGCTCGTGGACGAGACGGGCAAGCGCAGCCTCGCCGACCTGCGCTCGCTGCAGGACTGGTATCTGCGCTACCACTTGAGGGCCGTCCCCGGCGTGGCGGAAGTCGCGGCGGTCGGCGGCTACCAGAAGCAGTACCAGGTGAGCGTCGACCCGGCGCGCCTGCGCGCCTACGGGATCCCGATCCAGCGGGTGGCGGAGGCGGTGCGCGGCGGCAACGTCGAGACCGGCGCGCGCCTCATCGAGTTCGGCGGGACCGAGTACATGGTGCGCGGCCGCGGCTACGCCCGCACGCTCGAGGACTTCGAGGAAATCGTCGTATCGCCGAGCGAGAGCGGCTCGCCGATCCGGGTGCGCGACATCGGCCAGGTGACCGTCGGCCCCGACCTGCGCCGTGGGATCGCCGAACTCGACGGCCGCGGCGAGGTCGTCTCCGGCATCGTCGTGATGCGCCAGGGGCAAAATGCGCTCGAGGTGATCGACCGCGTCAAGAAGAAGCTGGTCGAGATCGGCCCGGGGCTCCCCGACGGGGTGCGGCTTGTCACGGCCTACGACCGCTCGGACCTGATCCGCCGGGCAATCCGCACGCTGACCTCTTCGATCCTCGAGGTCATCGTCACGATCTCGGTGATCATCATGCTCTTCCTCTGGCACCTGCCGAGCGCGCTGATCCCGGTGATCACGATCCCGCTGGCGGTGCTGATCGCCTTCATCCCCTTCGGCGGCCTCGGGCTGACCGCGAACATCATGAGCCTCGGCGGGATAGCGATCGCGATCGGCGCACTCGACGATGCCGCGATCGTCGTCGTCGAGCAGACGCACAAGAAGCTCGAGGAGTGGGAGCGCGGGGGGCGCGTCGGGGATTACCGGCTCGTCGTGCAGAAGGCGATCACGCAGGTCGCCGGCCCGAGCTTCTTCTCGCTGCTCGTGATCGGCGTCTCGTTCATCCCGGTACTCGCCCTCGAGGCGCAGGAGGGGCGGCTCTTCAAGCCGCTCGCCTACACGAAAACGCTCGCGATGCTCGTCGCGGCGGTCCTCGCGGTCACCCTCGACCCCGCGCTGCGGATGCTGCTGACGCGGCCGCAGCCCTTCGCCTTCCGGCCGGTCTGGCTCCGCCGCACCGCCAACACGCTGTTCGTCGGCACCATCCGCCAGGAGGAGCGCCACCCGGTGAGCCGCGTGCTGATGCGGATCTACGCGCCGATCGCGGCCTGGACGCTGCGGCGCACGTGGGTCGTCTTCGGGACGGCGCTGCTGCTCGTCGCGGTCACCGTCCCGGCGTTCTTCCGGCTCGGCACGGAGTTCATGCCGCCGCTCGAGGAGGGCTCACTCTTCTACATGCCGACCACGATGCCCGGCATCTCGGCAACCGAGGCCGGCCGGCTGCTGCAGGTGACGGACCGGATCATCAAATCCTTCCCGGAGGTCGAGCGCGTCCTCGGCAAGGCGGGGCGCGCCGGCACCTCCACCGACCCGGCGCCGCTCTCGATGCTCGAGACCGTCGTCACGCTCAAGCCGAAGTCCGCGTGGCGCAAGGTCGACACCTGGTACTCCCCCTGGGCGCCGGAGTGGCTGAAGGGACCGCTGCGGCGCATCACCCCCGACACGATCTCCCAGGAGCGGCTCATCGAGGAGATGAACGAGGCGTTGCGGCTCCCGGGGCTCTCGAACGCCTGGACGATGCCGATCAAGGGGCGCATCGACATGCTGGCCACCGGCATCCGCACCCCGGTCGGCCTGAAGATCTCCGGCTCCGACCTCGCCGGGATCGAGCGGGTCGGCGCCGAGGCCGAACAGGTGCTCAAGGGGGTGCGCGGCGCCCGCAGCGTGTTCGCCGAGCGCACCGCGGGCGGGTACTTCCTCGACGTCGTCTGGAAGCGGCGCGAGCTGGCGCGCTACGGGCTCTCCGTGCAGGAGGCCCAGGACGTGCTCGCCGCGGCGGTGGGCGGGGAGAGCGTGACGACCACGATCGAGGGGCGCGAGCGCTACAGCGTGAACGTGCGCTACCTGCCGGATTTCCGGGCCGACGTCGGCTCGATCGGCGATGTCCTGGTGCCCGTCGGCGAGGGGAAGGTGCAGGTCCCGCTCGGCCGGCTCGCCGCGATCGAGATCAAGAGCGGCCCGGGGATGATTCGCAACGAGGACGGGTTGCTCACCGGCTACGTTTACGTGGACCTCGCGGGGCGCGACCCGCAGAGCTTCGTGCGCGAGGCGGACGCGCTGCTCCGCGGCAAGCTCAAGCTGCCGCCCGGCTACGCCGTCTCCTGGAGCGGCCAATACGAGGCGATGGAGCGGGTGCGCGAGCGCCTGAAGGTCGTGATCCCGGTGACCCTCGCGCTCATCCTGCTGCTGCTCTACCTCAACACCCGCTCCGTGGTGAAGACCTTCATCGTGCTGCTCGCGGTGCCGTTCTCGGCGATCGGCGCGGTCTGGTTCCTGCACCTGCTCGGGTACAACATGAGCGTCGGCGTCTGGGTGGGCCTGATCGCGCTGCTCGGCGTGGACGCGGAGACGGGCGTGTTCATGCTGCTCTACCTCGATCTGGCTTACGAGCAGGCGAAGAAGGAAGGGCGCCTGCGGAACATCGAGGAGTTGCGGGCCGCGATCATGGAGGGCGCCGTGAAGCGGCTGCGACCGAAGTTCATGACCGTGACGACAACGTTCATCGGGCTCGTGCCGATCATGTGGGCTATCGGCGCCGGAGCGGACACGATGAAGCGGATCGCCGCCCCGATGGTCGGCGGCATCCTCACCTCCTTTCTTCTCGAACTGCTCGTCTATCCGGCCGTCTACCAGACGTGGCGGTGGCACCTGCACCTGAAGCCGCGCCTCGCGCGGCCTGCGGAGCGGTCGGCGGCCGATGCCTGAGAAGACCTTGGTTCGCGAGATCGCCGGGGTGCGCAGGTCATCGCTGTTCCTCGCGGTCACGCTCGTGCAGGCAGCGCTCCTCGGGCTCTGCTTCCTGCACGCCGCAAGCGCGGACGAGGCGGCGCGGCCCGCCGTGACGCGGATGGCCGCGACGGTGAAGACCCTGGGCCTGACGGACCTCTGTCTCTTCACGGACGCCTCGTACACGCGCCACCTCGCGCTCGCGGATGGGCACGCGCCCTTCCAGGAGCACCCCGTGTCCTTCGAGCATTTCCCGGCGGGTTCCCTCGCCGGCCCCCCGGAAAGGCGCGGGAGGTAGCGCGTGGGCGCCTGGGTGGAGCGGCAGCGCAGCATCCTGGACTTCGCGCTCTCCTCGCTGCTGCGGCGCGCGGAAAGGAACATCGCGCTGCTCGCCGTCTACACTGCCGTGGTCTTCCTGCTTGCCTCCACGATGTTCCTGCTCACGGCGCTGCGGCGGGAAGCCGCGCTCGTTCTCGCGGACGCCCCGGACGTCGTCGTGCAGCGCCTCGTCGCCGGGCGCATGGACCTCGTCCCCGTGTCCTACGCAGACCGGCTGCGGGGCTTGCACGGCGTACGCCACGTGCGACCGCGCCTGTGGGGCTACCACTATGACGCCACCCGCAAGGCGACCTTCACGCTGATGGTGCCGATGGAGACCACGCCGAAAGAGGGGATGGTCGTTCTCGGCGGCGCCGCCGCGCGCCTCAAGGGGACGGCCGTCGGCCGGCACCTCCCCTTCCAGACGCACGACGGGTCGACGCGAAGCCTGACGGTCGCCTGGATCCTCTCGAGCGAGTCGGAACTCGTCTCGGCCGACCTGCTGCTGCTCTCCGAGGCCGATTTCAGGGCGATCACCGGCATCCCGGCCGGCAGCGCGACGGACCTCGTGCTCGGCGTACCGAGCGAGCGCGAGCGCGGCACGGTAGCCGCCAAGATCGCGAGGGAGCTGCCCGACACCCGCAGCGTCCTGCGCGAGGATGTGCTCCGCACGTACGACGCCGTCTTCGGCTGGCGGGGCGGCATGGTGACGGTGCTGCTGGCCGGCGCGCTGTTCGCGTTCGTCATCCTCACCTGGGACCGCGCCTCGGGCCTCTCCGCGGAGGAACGCCGCGAGATCGGCATCCTCAAGGCCGTGGGCTGGGAGACCTCGGACATCATCCTGCTCCAGACCTGGGAGGGTGCCGCAGTCTCGCTCACCGCCTTCCTCGCGGGAACGCTGCTCGCTTACGCCCACGTCTTCTTTGCTTCGGCTACGCTCTTCGCCCGGGTCATGAAGGGGTGGTCGGCGCTCTACCCCGATTTCCGGCTCGTCCCCGCCGTCGACCCCTATCAGGTCGCGACGCTGATGGTGCTGACCGTCCTGCCCTACGCTGCGGCGACCGTGCTCCCCACCTGGCGCGCCGCGACCGTGGACCCGGATGCCGTGATGAGGTCCTGAGGCGCCGATGATCGAGCTGGAGGGTGTCCGCAAGGTCTTCAATGAGCGCGGGGCGAACGAGTTCGTCGCCCTCGACGGCGTGAGCCTGGCATTGGGCGATGCGAAAGTGACCGTGCTCAAGGGGCCGAGCGGCTCCGGCAAGACCACGCTGCTCTCCCTCGTCGGCTGCATGGCGAAGCCGACCGCGGGACGGATCCGGCTGGACGGGCGGGCGATTCCGCGCCTGCAACGGCGGCTCGTCGCGGCGCCCTGCGTTCTTTGGGTCTTGCTGGCCGCGATCGTGGCGTGGAAGATCCTCGCCACGGACTTCCATCCGTAGCCGGTCAGCCGATCCCGATCCTACAGGCCGGAGGCGTGCAGGTCGACGGCCTGGCAGTCACGGGTCTTCAGCACCCAGCCGTTTCCCGCCTTCTCGAGGCTCCCGAGCCCCGCGGCGTCCGAGAGCTTCTGCACGTCGGCGCCGGCGATTTTCACCGCGCCCGCCTTCCAGAGGTCCGTCATGGTCTTCCTGAGCGTCTCGCGGAGTTTCCCGAACTCTTTCCCGAAAGCTTTTTCAATGTCCCGCGGGTAGACCTCGCCGCCCCGGCCCGCCACACCGAAAAAGACAGACCCCGGGCCGACCAGGATGGCGATATCGTTGTCCGTGCGGCTCAGCGCCAGCACGGTCCAGTCGGCGGTGTCCGCTCCACTGACGTCCTTCTGCTTCAGCCCGGCGGCCCACGCCAGCGCTTTGTCCTTGACGACCTCGGTGACGACCAGCGCACCACCCATCGGACACATCTCCCCCTCGGCCGAGAGCGCGGGGGAAGCACTCGCTGCGAGCAGGCACGCTCCGACCAGCACAATCGACAGCTCCCGTATGGTGCGTTTCACCCGACCTCTTTTCAGGTCATTGTGCAGTTCCGCGTGACGCTGCGGCATCGTAATGCAGGTCCGCGCCGGGGCGGCGGAGGACCACGGTTCAGCGGATCGGGAGTCCATGCGCCGCAGCCACCGCCTGGTGCACGACCCTCCCGCCGGCTGTGTTCAATCCCTTTGCAAACCCCGGGTCCGCGGCGAGCGCGGCATCCACGCCCCGGGCGAGCCGCAGCGTGTACGGGAGCGTTGCGTTGGTCAGCGCGAACGTCGCGGTGCGCGGCACGAGCGCCGGGATGTTGGTCACGCCGTAGTGGATCACCCCGTGGAGAACATAGGTCGTCTCCGCATGGGTGGTCGGGTGGATCGTCGCGATGCAGCCGCCCTGGTCGACCGCCACGTCGACGATCACCGACCCCGGGCGCATCCCTCGCACCGTCTCCTCCGACACGAGCACCGGCGCGCGCGCCCCCGGCACCAGCACCGCGCCGACGAGCAGGTCGGAGGCCAGCGCCGCCTCTTCGATGTTCGCCCGGTTCGACATCAGCGTCTCGATCTTGCCCGAGAAGTGCTCATCGATCAGGGCAAGGCGCTTGAGATCGATGTCGATCAGGGTCACCTCGGCGCCCATGCCGACCGCGACGCGCGCTGCGTTCACCCCGACCGCGCCGCCGCCGAGAACCGTCACCCGTCCGTGGCGCACGCCCGGGACGCCGCCGAGCAGGATCCCCGGCCCGCCGCGGTCCTTTTGCAGCAGGGTCGCGCCGATCTGCGTCGCCAGCCTCCCGGCGACCTCGCTCATCGGCGCCAGCAGCGGGAGCGACCCGTCGGCCGCTTCGATGGTCTCGTAGGCGATCGCGGTCACTTCACGCTCGAGCAGCGCGAGCGTCAACTCGCGCGCCGCCGCAAGGTGCAGGTAGGTGAACAGCACGAGCCCCGGGCGCAGCAGACCGAACTCCGCCGCGATCGGCTCCTTGACCTTGACGACCAGATCGGCGCCGCCCCAAACGGCCGCGGCGTCCGGGACGATCTCGGCGCCGGCAGTGCGAAAGGCCTCGTCTGAAATGCCGCTGCCCGCGCCGGCGCCGGCTTGCACCAGCACGCGATTGCCAGCGTCGACGAGCGCCTGCGCGCCCGCGGGCACCACGGCGACGCGGTTCTCGCCGACTTTCAGCTCCTGCGGGACGCCGATGATCATGATGCATTCATCTTATGACAGCCATGAGCCGTGTGCTAGTGGCGTGCAAGACTTGTCGGATGGAACACGTTGCATGCACGAGGCGATGGGGGCGCCTCGCTCGTCACCGTGACAGCGGAGGGGTGGCGCGGAGGGGAGGTCTCCAGCGGCGGAGCGAAGCGAAGCCGATGGAGGTCCGCAGCGACCACCCCAGCGGCGGGGTGGCAGGCAGGACCCCGCAGCCTGGACGCGAATGGCTGGTTCGAGTGAGATCAGGCGGTGTTCATTGACCAAAACTGCGAATTGCCATACAGTTTGGTATGATTCGCTTGAAACGATTACTATTAATGCCTTGAATCCCCGGGAGGGATGACGTGCCCGAACGAACTGCCGCACCCGAGATCCGCCGCGAGGTGCAGGAACTCTCGCTGCTCTTCGAGATCAGCCAGGTGCTCGACCGCAGTCTCGATCTGCGCGAGAGCGTCCACCCGGTGCTCAAGGCGATGGCCGACCACATGGGGATGCTGCGCGGCAGTCTGACACTGCTCAACCGCGACACCGGCGAGATCTCCATCGAGGCGGCCTATGGCCTCTCGCCCAGCCAGAAAGAGCGCGGGCGCTACCGCCTCGGCGAAGGGGTCACCGGCAAGGTCGTGCAGACCGGCGAGCCGGCGGTCGTGCCCCGCATCTCCCAGGACCCGCTTTTCCTCGACCGCACCGGCGCCCGCAAGGGTCTCAAGAAGGGCGACATCTCCTTCATCTGCGTGCCGATCAAACTCGGCAACGAGGTGATCGGCGCCCTCTCGATCGACCGGCTCTTCGCCGAGGAGATCGACCTCTCCGAAGATGTCCGGCTGCTGACGATCGTCGCCTCGATGATCGCCCAGGCCGTGCGCCTGCGCCAGGCCGCCCAGGAGGAGCGCCAGCGGCTCCTCGAGGAGAACCAGCGGCTTCAGGAGGAGCTCCAGGACCGCTTCCGCCCCTCGAACATCATCGGCAACTCCAAGCCGATGCAGGCGGTGTACGACCTGATCGCCCAGGTCTCCAAGAGCGACGCCACGGCGCTGATCCGCGGCGAGAGCGGCGTCGGCAAGGAACTCGTCGCCGCGGCGATCCACTACAACAGCCGCCGCTCCGCGCTGCCCTTCATCAAGGTCAACCTCGCGGCGCTCCCCGAGACGATCATCGAGAGCGAACTCTTCGGCCACGAGAAGGGGGCGTTCACCGGCGCGCTGGCGCAGCGCAAGGGCCGCTTCGAACTGGCGCACACGGGCACGATCTTCCTCGACGAGATCGGCGACCTCTCGCCGACGACCCAGGTCAAACTGCTGCGCGTGATCCAGGAGCGGGAGTTCGAGCGCGTCGGCGGCAATCAGACCATCCGCATCGACGTGCGCATCATCGCCGCGACCAACCGCGATCTCGAGGCGCTCTTCGTCGACGGGAGGTTCCGCCAGGACCTCTACTACCGCCTCAACGTCTTCCCGATCCACGTCCCGGCGCTGCGCGAGCGCAAGGCCGACATCCTGCTGCTCGCGGACCACTTCATCGACAAGTACGCGAAGAACACCCACAAGACGGTGCGGCGCATCGCCACGCCGGCGATCGACCTGCTGATGAGCTACCACTGGCCGGGCAACGTGCGCGAGCTGGAGAACTGCATCGAGCGCGCGGTGCTGCTGGCCGACGGCGAGGTGATCCACGCGCACCACCTGCCGCCGTCGCTGCAGTCCGCCGAGTCCTCGGGCACCGTTCACCACGGGTCCCTGCAGGAGACCCTCGACTCGCTCGAGCGCGACCTGATCATCGACGCGCTGAAGACCTCGCGGGGGAACAAGGCCAAGGCGGCGCGCGCCCTCGGCACCACCGAGCGTCTCGTCGGCCTGCGGATCGCCCGGCTCGGCATCGACTGGCGCCGGTTCCGGCCCGGCCGGCGCTGAGCGAAGAGGGCGCCGTGGCGGCCGCACTGCCCTCCGTCTCGGTCGCGATCCCGGTGCTCAACGCGGAGCCCTTCCTTCCCGTGCTGTTCGCCGCGCTGCTCGCCCAGAAGCCCGCCCCGCCCCGGGAGATCATCCTCGTCGATTCGAATTCGAGCGACCGGACGCGGGAGGTGGGGGCGACCTGCCCGATCGCCAAGGTCGTCCCGATCGCCGATTTTTCCCATGGCCGCTCCCGGAACCTCGGCGCCGCGCACGCCGCCGGCGAGATCGTCGTCTTTCTCTCCCAGGACGCCGTTCCGGCGGACGACTCCTGGCTGGCCGCGCTGGTCGCGCCCTTCGCGGATCCGACCGTTGCCGCCACCTATTCGCGGCAGATCCCCCGCAGCGACGCGATGCCGATGGAGTGTTTTTTTCTGCACTCGCGCTTCCCGCCCGGGGAGCCGATCCGGCGCAGCGCCGCGGCGGGGGAGCCGCTCGATCTCGAAAAGGTCTTCTTCTCGAACGTCAGTTCGGCGGTGCGGCGCGACGCCCTGCAGCGTCACCCGTTCGACGAGACGCTCATCATGAGCGAGGACCAACAGCTTTCCCGCGACCTGCTCGCCGCCGGGTACGCCGTCGTCTACCAGCCCTCGTCGGTGGTCATCCACTCGCATCGCTACACGCTGGCGAACGTGTTCCGCCGCTACTTCGACAGCGTGTATTCGCTCCAGGGGATCTTCTCGACCCACACGGTCGGGACGAGCGCCTCCATGGGGCTGAAGTACCTCGCCCGGGAAACGCTCTTCATCCTGCGGCGACACCCGTTGTGGCTGCCCTATTTCTTCCTGTACACCGCCACCAAGACCGCGGCGACCCTCACCGGCCACCTGGCGGACCACCTCCCCGGCTGGCTGTTGCGGCGGATCAGCCTCCACAGCTACCACTGGCGGCCGCCGTCCTGACCGTCGGCGCGTTCCGGCCGGGGGAAAGGCCTTGACACATCTCCGCCTTGGGTCAACAATCGCGGAAATTTGCGGGGCCGTGTCACCCGCTAGAGGATCTGTCGAGTTTGGAACTTCGCGGCGAGGGGCTGCAATTACTGTCATTTACCGCCGAGGCCTTGAGGATCCGTGGCTCGGCAATCCGAAATACTTCCCGCAGTAACGACGCGCGGGCAACGCGCAAGGGAGATTTCCTGTGAAGATTCGATCCGTGTCGCACCCATCGGGCAAGATGCAGCTCGGTGAAACCTGCGAGTTTCTCATCGAGGGATACGATGGATCCATCCAATGCCATCTTTGGTTTGATTACCTACTCTCGTCAGAGCCGCTGGAAATATCAGGTTCCACCGTCCGCATCTTCCCGGAGGCTCCCGGAATCTACGCCCTCGCAGTTCGCGCACTCGCTCCCGGCGGGGAAGTGACTTGGGCGGAAACCGCCTTCGAGGTCATTCTGGAAGGTTGTACCGGGGGTGGACCGCGACTTGTTGAGGTGAGTCCGAACGTCCGGATGTGGACGAGCAGTCCGTGGGAGTCCGCGAGCGCGGTTACACACGAGAAGGAGCTGATGCTGAGACTCCCGGAAGTCGTGAAGCCCGGTTCTGTTGTGTACGATGTTGGCGCGAACATCGGTCTCTACGCCATTGTTTTCTCGCAGTTGACCGGGTCAAAGGGTCACGTCTACTGTTTCGAGCCAAATCCCCTCTGTGGGTACTTTCTCACTCAGAACCTGAAAGAGAATCGGATCTCAAACTGCAGCGTTCTGCCATTTGCAGCATCAGACAAGGTCGGCTCTCTCGACTTCAAGCTCAACTACGGAAACCTGGCGGTTGGAATTGGCAAAACATCAGACTACTTCTGTCTGAAGCCGGGACACGTGATCGGCGTTCGAGCCGCTCCGATCGATGACCTCATGAGTGACTATAATCTCCGACGCCCGGATGTCATCAAGATTGATGTCGAAGGCGCCGAGGGGGCAGTTGTAGCCGGTTTACTCAAGACAATTGCGCTACTGAGACCGACTCTTATTCTTGAGCTTCATGGTATCGGCGCCGCGCAAGTCGTTCTTCGCCAGCTCGCCCAGTTCCCGTACCGTTATACCGAGTTGTCCAAAGGCACGAATTTCGCCACCGCCAAGGAGCTGAACGACTGGTGGCCGGATGCCGTCATCCAGGTAATAGCGCAGCCCACAACCTGAAGAGCAGCCCTTGTCCCGAAACAGTTGACGCGGCAAAAGGCCTTGACACATCACCGGCTAGCGTCAACAATCCCACGCATCGGGGGCTGTACGGCCCTTGTGAGCAGCTGCCCGCTGGCGCGACGAACCAGGGGCGCAGAAGCTGTTTTCGGGCTCACGACCTCGCGACAAGGAGAACGCGGCGCATGAAATGTACATGGACCCCTCAGGGATTCGAAGTGGATGTCACCTGGACCGACGCCGAGCACAAGGCTCTCCAGGCCGAGATCCTCGCCATCGAGAAACACGGCTACTACCAGAAGATCATCATCCGCGACCGCGCCGGCAAGTCGATCTCGACCCCCGGTCAACACATGACCACGGACGTTATCAAGGTGCTTGACGCCCACGGGTTCCCCGCCAGTTTCGCCGGCCAATCTGTCCTCGACATCGGCTGCAACGCCGGCTTCTACACCACCATTGCGAAACTCAGAGGCGCCACCCGCGCGCTCGGCATCGACGTTCAGCCCCACTATATCGCCCACGCGCTCTTCGTCCGCCGCGTCCTGGGCCTCTCCGAATCGGAAATCGAATTCCGCACCGACGACGGCCACGCGCTCTCCCCCGATGGCGAAAAGTTCGACGTCGTCATCAACACCGGCGTCGTCTACCACCTCCAGAACCCGATGGACTTTCTCTGCAAGGTCGCCGCCGTCACCCGCCAGATGATGATTCTGGAATCGGAGATGCTCACCGATCCCAAGTTCGATGAACACGCCTGGTTCATCGAGGGTGCCTACGGCGCCGACACTTCGAACTGGTGGATCTACGGTCCCAAGTGCCTCGAGCGCATGGCTCGCGCCGCGGGTTTTCGCGACGTCAAGTTCTGCGGTTTCGTCTGGAAGGCCCCCCAGGGCATGCTCACCCCCGAAGGCCACCAGCGTCAGGGCCGCGGCTTCTTTCTCTGCCGCAAGTGACGGGCCGCGCCGCCGGCTAGAAGGTGAGTTGCAGGAACCCTTCCGCGCTCTTGAAGAGATACCAGTCGCCGGTGAGGGGATCGTTCACGCCGAAGTCGTCCCGGCCGTCGCCGTCGAAATCGCCGACGACAGGGATGGTGCCCGCGTAACCGAACTGCGTCTCGAAGAAGCCCACGGTGCTCTGGAAGAGATACCACTTCCCCAGCGGCGCGTAATACGCCCCGAAATCGGTCCGGCCGTCCCCGTCGAAATCGCCGACCAGCGGCACCGTCCCTTCGAAGCCGAAGGCCGTCTCGAAAAAACCTTCCGTGCTCTTGAAGAGGTACCACTTCCCCAGCGGCGCATAGTACGCCCCGAAATCAGTCCGGCCGTCGCCGTCGAAATCGCCGGTCACCGGCACCGTGCCCTCGTAACCGAAGGCCGTCTCGAAGAAGCCTTCCGTGCTCTTGAAGAGGTACCACTTCCCGAGCGGCGCATAATACGCCCCGAAGTCCGTCCGGCCGTCCCCGTCGAAATCGCCGGTCACCGGCACCGTGCCCGAATAGCCGAAATGCGTCTCGAAGAAGCCCTCGGTGCTCTTGAAGAGGTCCCACTGGCCGAAGGGCGCGAAGTACACCCCGAAGTCCGCCCGGGCATCGCCGTCGAAATCGCCGGTCACCGGTACCGTGCCGGCGAAGCCGAATTGCGTCGAAAAGAGTCCGAGCGAACTCCGCAGCCAGATCCAGTTGCCGGTTTCGGCGGTGTAGCGGCCCAGGTCCGCGCGGCCGTCGCCGTCGATATCCCCCGCCACCGGCACGGCGAGCGGCGCCGGATACAGATGGGTGATGCCGTCGATGTCGTCCCGATCGAGCGTTCTCTGTTTCGTCTCCCCCTGGAACGCGAAGCCGTACATCGTCTTCTGCGCGTCGCTCACGGCGAAGAGATCCGCCAGGCTCAACGAGTGACCCAACTCGTGGGTGGCGATGCTTTGCAGGTCGTAGGCGCCCGGTGCGCCGGAGGTTGACCAAGTGACCCCGGTGTTGAACTTGATGTCGCTGTCCAGCAGCACCCCGGTCGACGGGGTATACCAATACGTATTCTCGGCCAGCACGCCCGGCCGCGCGATCAGCCCGAAACCGACGTTGTTGCTGCCGTCGTTGGCGGCGAATTGCGTGGTTGCCGTGGCTCCCCGATACGTGAATTCGAAGTTGGACGAGAAGACATTCGTCCACGTCGCGAATCCGGCGACGATGGCCGCCGCGGCTCCCGCGGGCCCCCCCGACTCATTGATCGAGACGCCCGCGCCAGGCGCAGCCCACTTAAGCTCTCTGCCACCGAGCGATCTCGTCACCTGGAAGGCGGTGGCGTCGGAGCACAGAAGCGGAGCCGCGAGCAGCGCCAGAAGGACGCCCACCCGCCCGGCGTGCCCCCCCCCCGCAGGCCGTTTCACCGCGCACCTCTGATCTTCTGTTTCAGCAGATCCACGTCGAGGTCGTTGTCGATATCGGCGCCGCTGCCCGGCGCCAGAGAGAAACCACTCTTCCTGGCGACCCGGTCTCCGCCGACCTTGTAGACCCCCTGGGCTCTGCCGATGATTTCATAATGACCCGCATCCCGGGATGCGCGCTTCTTCTGGAGAAAGACCAGGATTCTCTGTCCTCGAGAGACAGTCGCCATGTCCGAAACGCCCATGCCGACATCCCCGACCTCGCCGCCCTCGAACTCGACCGTCAGGGTCTTCTGCACCGGGAAGCCGCGCACGACATCGGTCACGACAACCGTGGCTCTGCTGACGATCGCCTTGCCGTCGGCAGTCCAGAACGAGGCGACATCCGCCACATCGCCTTCCACGACCGCGTCGGCGGATCTCGCCAACTCCTCAGTCGACAGGGAGCGCATCACTGCGCCGCCCGGCGATCCCGCAGCCAGCAGCAGTGCCGTGAGAACGATCGCAACAGAATTCCTCTTCATCCGCGCACACCTCTTTCTCTGGTTGGATTGCGGAGATGTCGCCCCGATTCAGCCGCGCTTTCCCACCGTGCTGGCCTTAATGGATGGCCCTTCCCCCGAGGGGGTAGTCGCCGATAAAGCCAAGCGTCGACTGGCGGAATCCGGCGCTGCTCTGGAAGAGGTAGAGATTGCCGGTCTTGCCATGAAAGACCGCAAAATCGGATTGACCGTCGCCATCGAAATCCCCGATGACCGGCTCCGTTCCATCGAAGCCGAACTGGGTCTCCGAAAAGCCCTCGGAGCTGGCATAGAAATACCATTTCCCGAGCGGCGGGTAGTAGCAGCCGAAGTCCGCCTTGCCATCCCCGTCGAAATCCCCGACGATCGGAATGGTGCCCTCATACCCGAACGCCGTCTCCAAGAACCCGAGAGAACTCCTGAACAGGTACCATTTCCCGAGCGGCGGGTAATAGCAGCCGAAGTCCGTGCGGCCGTCACCATCGAAGTCGCCGACCACCGGGATGGTGCCTTCATACCCGAACGCCGTCTCCTGGAACCCGCTCTGGCTCTGGAAAAGGTACCACTTCCCCAGCGGCGGGTAATAGCAGCCGAAGTCCGTGCGGCCGTCGCCGTCGAAGTCGCCGACCACCGGGATCGTGCCGTCATACCCGAACGCCGTCTCCCAGAACCCGACCTGGCTCTGGAACAGGTACCACTTGCCCTGTGGCGGGTAATAGCAGCCGAAATCCCCTTTCCCGTCGCCGTCGAAGTCCCCCGACACGGGGTAGGTCCCGGGGAAGCCGAAGCTCGTCGTCCAGGGGCCGACCTCGGTCGACTTGTAGAGCGTCCAACCCCCGGACGGCGGATCGTAGGCCCCGAAATCGGACTTGCCGTCTCCGTCGAAATCGTTCGGCGCGGGGAGTTTCGCCACCACCGTGAACGTCGTGACGTCCGTGCCCGTCAAGCCGGAACCGTCCGTTACGCGCAGGGTCAGGGGATACGAAACCCCCTCGATGCAGTTGCCGCCGCAGATCTCGGTCACGATCCGCAGCCAGGACAGTTTCTCGTCGGCCGCAAAAACGCCGAACACGCCGTCGTTATTGAGATCCCATTCATACTTCGCGACCGCATCCCCGCACGCCTGGTCGGGGTCGGTGGACTGGGACGCCCGCAGAGTCCGGGCGATATTCCGAACGGTCGTGTAGGGACCGCCGGCCCGGGCGACTGGATTGCCGTTGCCGAGCGCCGTGAACTCCAGATAGTCGAGATTCACGCCATCCGTCAGGGCGGTCAGCCGCAGTCGGGTTGACCCCTGACCCAGCCCGACCCCCGACACGGGGAACGTCTGCCAGGAGGCAAAGCCGCCGGTGCTCGGAACCACCAACTCGCTGCCGACGTCAACGCCGCCTACCTGCAGCGAAAGGCTCCCGCCGAAGGGCGTTGCCGCGCGGACACCCAGCTGATAGCAGCCCGGGAGCGTCACTTTCACGGAGTACTCCAGCCATTCTCCGGCATTGACCCAACCGACGCCGAATCCGTTGCTGGCGCCGGCGGCGTCGGGAAAGATGTCGACGCTCTCCCCGAGGCGGTACCCGCCGCCGTTGTTGGCCGCATCGAGATCGTGATACGCCACCGCCTCACCGCCGTTGTCGAACTTCTCGGCTTCCACCCGCCCGGGGAGGGCCACCGCCGCCCCGGCGTAGGGGACGCCCTTGATCCCGTTCGGCACGAATTCGACGAAGGCAGTCTGAGCCGGCTGTCCCGAAGAAGTCAGGGTGAAGGTGGTATCGGCGAGCCTGCCGGCTATCGAGGTTCCGGCCGCGAAAGTATTCGGATTGCTCCCCCTGATGGGAAGCGGCCCGACCCCATTGTCGATCGCGGGGGCCGGATTCCTGTACGGAGCGACCACATACGTCAGGTAATCGACTCCCTGGAGGGTGATGAGGGGGATGGCCGCGATCACCGCCAGGTTGGCGCTCGGAGAACCGTTGCTGTACGCAATGGTGGTGCCGGGTGCCTGAACCGGGAGCGCAGTCGGGTTGTGGAGGTAGGGATCTATCGCCGCATTGTTGCCGATGACATAGGAATTGTTCAGGGCCAACTGGGTGCCCGAGACGATGACGAGAGCGCCGCCAAACCCTTCGGCGGTGTTGTTGAGCAGGAACAGCTTCGAATTCGAACTGGACGCCCGGTCGAGGAAGAGCCCGCCGCCATGGCCGAAGCTGCCGCCGGCGGTGGTCGCCCGGCAATTTTCAATCGTGGTGTTGGTCAGCGTGACGGCACCGAGCTTGTTGTATCTGAGGTCGCCCGAGAAATAGATCCCCCCGCCGACCGGCGCGACGGAATTGCGAATCAGGGTGTCGGTGACCGTCAGACTCGCCTCCCGGCGGTCCGCGTCGACGTCGTCGTTATTGTTCACCCCGATCGCCCCGGCGAACCCGAGCCCCCCGGTCCCTGTGGCCCGGTTGCCGTCGAAAACGCTGTTCATGACTTCCAGGTTGGCGCGATAGCTGTTCAGAGCGCCGGAGGCCTGGGCGAAATTGCCCGTGAAGACGCTGCCGCTGACCTTGACGGTGAGGTTTGACTCGGCATGGATCGCGCCGCCTTCCGTCGGCGGCGCGCCCACCCCGTCGCAGTGGTTGTTCGTGAAGACCGACCCCTGCACCTCCAGCGTGTCGGCGGCGTTGAGCACACCCGTACCGTCGGCAAAAGTTGTGAATGCGGAAATCGCCCCCCCGGCGTAGGTGGCGACGTTCCCGTTGAACTCGCAGTTGCTGATCTTCCCGCTCGCCGTGGCGAAGGCGAGCGCGCCGCCCTGGCTCGTGCCCCCCCCGACCCGGGTGGCGGAGTTGCTCAAGAATCGGCAGTCCTTGAAGGAGGCCTGGACGTGCTGCGTCGTCATCACCCCGCCGTTGCCGATCAGCGCCGCACCGCCCCACTGGTCGGAGTGATTGTTCTGGAAGAGGCAATTGACGAACAGCGGGGCGGTTCTGATGCCGGCCGCGCTGTACGCCAGCACCGCGCCACCCTTGTCCGTTGAAGTATTGTCGAGAAAGGTGCAGTTGATGAACTGCGGGCTCGCGTCCGCGATCAGGACCGGTGAGGTTGCTCCGGTGCCCTTCCCCCGCCTGAAGGTGAAGCCGTCAAAGGTGAGGTTTTTCAACTCATTGGCGCCGGCGCCATTGATGACCTGCAGCAGGGAGCGGACGGTCCCGCCGTCGATCGCGGTGACGGCCGCTCCGCCCGAGGACTTGAAGTAGAGGGACCTGCCGAGCGAAACCGCCCGCAGCGCCTCCGCGTAGACCCCGGGGGCGACAACCACCAGACTGTTGTCCGGAGCGAGGTCGAGCGCCGACTGGATGGTCGGGTAGGCCGCACTCGGAACCGACACCCCTGCCCCCTGCGACGGGGACACACCAAGCGTCAGACCGCCCGCCACCAGCGCCACAAACAGCCAGGAGGCGACTTCCATCCGGACCTTCTTCGACCGACCGAGCGGCTTCACGCCACCAAAAAATTCCATTGCCCGCCATCTCCGTGCCTTGCCCATGGCACCGCACTATTATACCTGCATAGGGAAAATAGGTTATCGCCGGGACATTTCAAGTGACTGCGATCACGCCCGACGGCGGGCGCGATGCCCCTGGGGGCGGAAGGGTCACCTGCGGTGGAAGAGGACACCAGCTGCATAGATCAGCTTGAGAGCCGGAAGCGCGACATTCACCGGGGCCCGCTCCGCGAGCGGCAGCGCAAGCTTCAGCAGCGGCCAGGCCGCCGCCAACGCCGGAGCCAGTCGGTTGAGGCGAGGGGGAACCACCCGCAGCGTGCGCGCGAATTCCGGTCGGACCTCGCGCAGCAGCCGCAACTGCCGGCCAAGGTTGCGGCAGCGTTCGAGAAACCACTCCCGGTCCATTTCGCGCAGGTGCAGGCCGGTCGCCTGCCGGCACCACCGCAAGGCTGTTCCGTGTTGCACAAGACGCCAGGCCAGCTCGGTGTCCTCGTAGTAGATCCGGAGCGTCTCGTCGAATCCCCCCGCCGCCCGGAAGGCCTCGCGAGGCACGGCAGCCAGCGCGGAGCAGAACTCGACGGGATCGGGATGCTCCGTCGCGGACGCTGCCGTGTGCACGGCGCCGGCGTAGGCGAATCGGGTGTAAAGCGTGTCCGCGACGCGAGGATGCCGGACTATGCAGCCGACCGCCGATGTGTCTCCCCCGACGGACGCCCCTGCCAGCGCGTCGATCGCGCCGACCGCCGGGATCACGTCGTCGTCGATGAATACCAGCAGGTCCCCGCGGGCGGCAGCGGCGCCGGCGTTGCGGGCGGCTCCCGGTCCGCGACCCCCGCCCGTGCAGACGCAACGCACCGGGGGAGCGTCCGGGCGGGAGGCGTCGCCGGCCCCCGGGCCGGGCGAAGAGCCGGGAATCCGCGCCGGAATGGCGGGAAGATCCCAGGCGATGATGATCTCGCGGAGACAGCGCTCGCCGCGCAGGACCGCGATGATATCGTCGAGGGAGTCGCGCGTGCCGACGCTCGGGATGACGGCGCTGGCCGTTCTCATCCGCGCTTGAGCACCCGCATGGCCAGGTCGCGCACCTTGCGGCCGGCCTGACTCTTCTCCAGCCGGGCAACCAGCCGCCCGACCCCCGGCGCGGAACGCAGGAACCGGCTGGCGTGGTAGATCAGCGGCGAGGAGGGGAAGAGCGCGCCACCGCCTCCTGGCCCGCAGACGTGCGGCAGCCGCCAGAAGAGGTCGTTCTCGCCGAGCAGGCGCGCCGCCGAGACCGCCTCCAGCCACGCCGCGAGGAAGCGTCGGTCTTCGTCGTTTTGCGCCCACTCCTCCGCCATCCCCCGACGCAGCGCAAGCACGTTGGCCGCCTCCCAGACGCGGTTGGCCCCAGCGCGCATGAACGGCGCCCACGCGGCGGCGTCCTGATGCAGCAGTGCCGGGGCCTCGGGATCCGGGCCGGCGTTGACCTGCTCGAGAGCGAGCAGCCACTCGTAGATGGCCAGAAGCGGCTCGCCCAGGGGCGGGGGCAGCGCCTGCGCCGGGCGGCGCCCCGCGCGGAACTGCCGCAGGGCGAAGTCCATCGCGCGCAGAAACGCCAGGTGCTCATCGGGGACGTAGGACGGCCGCTGCACCGATAGCAGCGCGAGCATCCGGCCCGTGCGCACCTGCCGCTCGAGGAAGCTCTTCGGCGCCATCGCATGGTCGTGGTAGCCGATTGCGCCCGCCAGATAGCGCAGCGTGAATCCCCGCAGATGCAGCCGGTACGCGAATTCCACGTCCTCGTACGCGGCCAGGCTGTACGCTGTGCTGAACAGACCGGCCTCTTCGAGCAGAAAAGCGCGCTTGAGCGAGCAGTTCGAGGTATAGAAGCGGTCGAATCCCGCCGGCCCGTTGTCCTCGAGCCCGCGGTAATTGAATTGCTGGCCGCCCTTTCCCGTGATGTGGTCCATGAACGTCGTCAGCGGGAGATCCGGGTGCCATTTGTTCAGCCCGATCATGCCGGTCTCCAGTTGCGGGAAGCGCCGGTGCGCCTCGACGTGGACTTTCAGAAATTCCGGGTCCGGCACGATGTCGTCGCCGGTGATCAGCACGATCGCGCCGCGCGCCAGCTCGATGCCGGCATTGCGCGCGGCGGCCGGCCCTCCGGGACCGGGATTGTCCAGCACGCGCAGCGGCAGCCGCTCGCGGAAGGGTTCGACAGCCGCCGCCAGGGGATCGCGCGGCGCATGGTCGTTGACGATGATCAGCTCGTAATCCTGCGCCGGCAGAGACTGCCGTGCATAGGCCTCGAGCGTCTTGACCAGCGTGTCGTTGCGCTCCTTCGTCGGGATCACGACGCTCAGCGGCCGCTCGTCGGGCTGGCGGCGCAGACTGACACTCACGAGCTGGCGCGAACGCCAACCGCGCAGGGTGTCGAGCAACCGCTGCGCCGCGTTCGCCCAGGTGTACCGGCCGCGGACGTGCTGCGCAGCCGCCGCGCCGGCCCGCCTCGCTGCACCGTCGTCCGCCGCCCAGGCGCGCAGCTGTTCGGCCAGCGCCGTGGCATCCGGTTCGCACCACCACGCGTCGTCGCCGAGGTAGAACTGGTCGCGGTCGAGGCACGGCCCCACGGGCGTGCGCCGCCACGGGATCTCGAGGAAACTGCCGGGCACGGCGAACTCCGTCGGACCACCGAAGGCCGGCATGAAGACCGGCAGGCCCAGCGCCATGGCGTCGAGCACCTTCATCGAAAACCCTTCGCCGCGATACGGCGCAAGCAGCGCGTCCATGCCCGCGTACAGGCGGATCAGCTCCTCCTTGGGCAGGAAAGTGCTGTGCCAGACGACCCGCGGGAACCGCTGCTGCTCGGCGATCCAGGCGCGCAGCTGGTGGCTGCCGGAGGCGGCGCCGTAATCCTTGATGTGCAGCACCACCGGGTCGTCGGGTCCGAAGGCCGCGCCGAGCGCGGCGAGCGCCAGATCCGTGCCGTAGCGGTAGAGATCGTGAGAGTTGGTGACCAGCAGCAGCTGCTTCTTGCGACGCTCGGGAGACCGCGAGTGCTGCGGGTCCCAGCGGTCGATCTCCGGCGAATAGCCGAGCGGCATGACGGCGCAATCGCGCTCGGGCACGCCGATGTCCTGCAAGGCCTCGAGGTTGAAGCGGGAAACCGGCAGCTTGTGGTAGCCGTTGACCTGGACGTTGCGCAGCCAGGCATCCAGCCCGTGCCGCCCCGGGCCGCAGCGGTAGTTCGTGCAGAAGAATTCCGCATTCACTTCGCCGAAGAGCTCCTGCTTGAGGTGGGCGGCCCAGTAGTGGGACCACTTCACGTGCCAGGTGCCGCACGGCTGCTTCTTCATCAGGCCCTGCAGCAGGCGCCGCTGCGCCGCCGGGATCGAGGGCGAAACCCTCGGACTCCACGGCACACTGAGGGCGACGCCGGGATCCGTGGCCTGCAAGGCCTCGATCAGCGAGACCGTGGCCCAGGCGAACGCGTTGCCCGCGGTGAAATCGACCGCGAAATGCAGGCCCTCCGGCGCGGCGGGCGACCGGCGCGGCCGGCTGCGCACCAGCGCGTTGTAGGCCTGGTCCTCGCCGGTGATCCGCTCCAGAGAACCCCGTTCGCGCTCCGGGTGCCGCTTCTGGAACAACTGCCAGTTCTCGTCGTCGAACTGCGTGCGGTTCGGCGATTTCTGGCCGTAGTGGCTGATGACGCTCGCCGGCGTGTAGCTCACCCGCAGGCCGGAGCGGCGCGCGCGCAGGCAGAAATCGCAGTCCTCGAAGCCGTTCCGGTAAGTTTCGTCGAGCCCGTCGAGGCGACGATAGACCGCAGCCGGTATCGCCACGCACGCAAACGTCACGCACGGCACGTCGCGCTGGTAGTTCACGGCAGGGGCGGCGGCATCCGAGTGCGGGTGCAGGTGAATCGGGAAGCCGCGCTGATCGAAGGCCATCCCCGCGTGGTGCAGCCCGGGACGGTCCGGGAAGAGCTGCTTGTTGCCGAGCACGCCGATGTCCGGTTCGCGCTCGAGCACCGCGATCAGCGCCTCGAGCCACCCCGGCGTGACGAGCGTGTCGTTGTTGAGCAGGCACAGGTACTCGCCGCGGGCCTCGCGAGCGGCGAGGTTGTTGTTCGCGCTGAAGCTGCGGCGCACCTCGTTGTGCAGCAGGCGCACCGGCCCGACTGCCAGCCGCCGGAACACCGCGGCCGCCGGCTCGTCGCTGGCGTCGTCGACGAGCAGCACCTCGTGAGGGATGAACGTGTGGCGCGCGACGGAGAGCAGGCAGGCCTCGGTCAGCTCGGGGCAGTTGTGCGCCGGCACGATGATCGAGACGCGCGGTGCGGCAGCGCGCGTCGGCTCGCCCCCCCCGTTCAGCGCACACCCCCGCCGGGCGTGAGGACGATATCACCCCGCAGATCGGCCAGGCCGAACGCCGGACGGTCCGAGATGACCTCGAATGCCAGCGCCTCGGTGCCGCTCAGCGCGACCGGCAGATCGTTGATCAACGCCGAGACCCCGATCCCGAAACGGTACGGCCCGGGGCAGAGGTTCAGCATCATCGGAAACGCGAGGCTCCACTGCTCGCCGGCACGCGCCGGGGGGAGGTGGCGGCCGAGGTATTGCGTAGTCAGGTCATACACGACGATCCCCAACAGGTTCTTGACCTGCATGCTGATCACCGCTTCCGCGACCGGGTGCTCGAACGTGATCGTGCAGCCGACGTGGCACGGTTCGCCGGCGCGCAGTCGACTGGCCGGGTTGCCCCGAGCATCGAACATGCCGACCGGGCCGATGTGCACCTGCGGCCGGGGGCCAGGTTCCTCGACGGCGCCGTGGACGCTGAACGCCTGATCCGACATCAGGTTCAAATAGCTTTCAACGACCTCTTTCGGCCGTCCCTGCTGCCGGAGGCGGCCGCCCTCGAGCAGGATCGCCTCGTCGCAGAGCATCTGCACGGTATTGACGTCGTGCGAGACAAGAACGATGGTCGTGCCGCTCTCCTTCATCCGCTCGATGCGCCGGAAACAGCGCGCCTGGAAGCCGACGTCGCCGACCGACAGGATCTCGTCCACGAGCAGGATCCGCGGATCGATGTGCACGGACACCGAAAACGCCAGACGCGCGAACATCCCCGAGGAATACGTCTTGACCGGGTGATCCAGATGCTCGCCGATGGCCGCGAAATCCACGATATCCCCGAGCCGAGCCTGGATCTCCTCGTTCGAGAATCCGAAGATCGAGCCAGCGAGCCGGACGTTTTCGCGGCCGGTGAATTCCGGGTTGAACCCGGCCCCGAGTTCCAGCAGGGCCACGACCTTGCCCGCGGTCCACACGCCGCCCGTCGACGGCTCCAGCAGGCCGGCGATGATCTGCAGCAGGGTCGACTTGCCGCTGCCGTTGGCGCCGATCAGGCCGAAAACCTGCCCTGGCCGCACCTCGAACGAAATGTCGCTGAGCGCCTGAAAGTCGGTCGGCCGGCGCACGATCCGCCCCGGCCAGAGATAGCGCAGCAGGCTGCGCGGCGAGGAGGCGGGATAGAACTTGCCGACGTGCTCGACCCTGATTGCCGGCTGCACCGCGGGCTCAGAGGACATCGGCGAATCTCCGTCGGACCGAGGCGAACCAGGAGGCGGCGAGCCAGAGCAGCAGCAGGCAGAGCGCCGTGAACACCGCCAGCCGCAGCATGTCCGGCCAGATCCCCAACACGGCGATCCGGCGCGAGTGCACCGCGACGTAGGCCATCGGGTTGACGTAGAGCAGGAACCGCAGCTTTACGGGGATCAGCGTCTCCGAGTAGAAGACCGGCGTCAGGAAGAAGAGCACGTTCAGCAGCAGGCCGACCGTGTGCTGGAGATCCCGCAGGAACACCGAAGCCGCCGCCAGCACCAGCGAGACGGCGAGGGTGAACACGATCAGCGGCAGCCAGATCAGCGGCATCGCCGCCAGGGTGAGCGGCCACGAACCTTTCAGCAGCAGGATGGCGGCCAGGAGCAGGATGGTGCTGATCACGGCATTGAAGAGGGCGGCGGCGATGCCGACGATCGGCAGCAGTTCCACGGGGAAGGCGACGCGCTTGACATAATTGGGCGAGCCGAGGATGAGCGTCGGCGAGCGGGAGATCACATCACTGAAGAAATTGAACGGAATCATGCCGCAGAAGAGCATCACGGTGAACGAACCCGGCCAGTCGAGACCCTCGCCCCACTTGCTGCGGAAGAACACGGAAAACACCAGCGTGTAGGTCAACAGCAGCACCAGCGGGCTGAGGATGGACCAGAGCATGCCGAGCACCGAGCCGCGATAGCGCGTCAGGATCTCGCGCCGGATCAAAGCCGCCGCCAGCTGGCGGTTGGCGAACCACGACCCCAGAATGCGCAATCCGGAGCGCCAAAAGCCCGGCCTGACCGTGATTTCCAGATTATCCTCGTTTGTCATGAGCATCGTCCGTCTGCTTTTGTCGTCAGGTTGTAACACCAACACCGGGTTTGGTAAAGCCTGCTCGGACGATGTTCGTGCGCCGCAGAACGATCTTGACGAACATGCCGCAGCATGCGTTCAGTGATCCGAACGACCGCTCCAGGGTGCGGACGAAGTTGTAGGCGCACCCCGGCAGAAGCGCCCAGCGGGAGACCCCGCCGCTGATGATATAGCTGAACGGCAGCGTGGGTTCGTAGCGCTCGATCGTCAACTCGGGGAAGCGCTCTCGGAACAGGGCGGCATCGCGTTCGAAGATGATGCTGGGCAGGGCGTCGTTCGCCGCCGACAACCTGCCGCCTGCCGGCAGTCGCCACCCTTCCATGCCAGGGTCGAAGGGCTCGTGATGAAGACGGGTGTAGAAGAAACGCGAAAACCGGGTATTCGCCGGTTCGACCATGACGATCTTGCCGCCGGGAACCAGGCAGCGCGCGGCCTCGGAGAAGAATCGCTCGACATCCTGGATGTGGTGCAGGACGTTGATCATCACCAGCGCGCTCACCGACCGGTCCCTGAAGGGCAGTTGGACGGCCGACAGCACGGCCTGGATCGTCGACAGGGGCACGACGTCCGTCGTGACGATCCCGGGGATGATGTCGCCCGCGAAGCCGCCGCCGCTCCCGAGTTCGATGATCGCCCCCGGGGGGACCGAGGCGATTTCGTCCGCGAAAAAGCGGTAGTGCTCGAGGTAGATGCGCCGCAGGAAGGACTTGCTTCTGATCAGGCCCCGATGCGCCTCGGTGACCAGCGCGGAGTCCGGGTCGGTCGGAGCGAACGAACCAGGCAGGACGGCAGCGCCCGCGGGCCGTCGGGCATGATCCCCGGTCATGAAGCGGTTCGGTCTTCGGAGGCCGCGCGAGTTCGAAGGCTCTGGCCGAGGGAGAGGTGTATGAAGCCGAAGGCCGTCATGCGCAACAGCATCAATCCGTGCCTGAACCGACTGATATTCGTGGAACCGTAGGAGCGCGCCCGGTAGCGGATCGGGATGTCCACGATGCCCAGACCGATCGCCGCGGCGGGGAACAGGAGTTCGTAGTCGCCGAAGGGGTCGAAGTCGCCAAAATCGTCGCGCCAGCGACAGATCCGCTGATAGTCGTGGCGAGCGAGCAGCTTCGTGCCGCAGAGGGAGTCGCCGAGTCTCCTGCCGAGCACGTGGCTGAGCGCCTTGGAGAAGAAGATGTTCCCGAGCCGGTTGAGAAAGCGCATGGCCTCGCCTTCCATGGGGTAGACGAGCCGGCTGCCGTTGATGAAGTCGGCGTGGCCCTGCCGCCAGGCCTCGTAGAAACGGGGGAGCAACTCCGGCGGCATCGTCAGGTCGGCGTCGAGGATCGTCAATAGGTCCCCGGAGGCCAGCGAAAAGCCCAGGCGAACCGCGTCGACCTTGCCCTTGCCGGTTTGTTGAGCGGCGCGTACGGTGAAGGCCCCGGAAGCCAGCGGCAGGAGTCGCTGGATCTCCTGCCAGGTCCCGTCGTTCGAGTGGCCTTCGACGAAGATCACCTCGACCGCGGTCCCGGCAAATTCCGGCAGCCGTTGCAGGGCCGGCTCGATATTTCCGCGTTCGTTGCGGCAGGGAATCACGATCGACAGCGATGGCTTCTCCGGGCTCGGGATCCGCGGCCGCAGCACCACCAGGGCGGCGAGATGGAACCAGCGCAGCAGCGGAACTGCCGGGAGAATCCTGTTCAGCGCAGTCCCGAGGCCGAGAAGGGAAAAGGGGCAATACCCCATGAATCGGTAGCGGACGAGTTCGAATCCGCTGATTTCGGCGATGTTCTCCAGGTCGGTCTGCGTCACGAACGTATCGGACAGTGCGCCTTTGCGCAATCCCAGCAGATTGGCGAGCCAGTAGAGATGCCGCAGATACGGGTTGTAGGCGACAACCAGCACGCGGGAGGTGCGGCAAAGCCGATCATGCAACTGCTCGAGAGTGCCTTGAATGTCGAAGCTGTAATTGAAGTTGCCGTTCAGCAGAATGGCGGAACGGGTGCGGCTCTCGTCGCGCAGGGAGGGAAGATCCTCGAGCGTGGCGACCACGCCCTTGTTCGGGCAATCGACCAGCGAGAGCAGGTACCCGGTGTCCTCGGGACGAGGCGCGAGCTGGAACAATCGATCGTAGTAGCGGGAAATGGCTGAAATTTCGGAAGAGATGATCCTGTTGACGTAGCTGCGCCACCGTGGCTGCTTCTCACGCCCGGCGGGCAGCGCTGCCGACGCGCGATCCGACCGCCCCGCGTGGTGTTGCTCCGTTGAATCACCCTCAAACCCCGGTAAACGCTCATGTTCCACGTCGTTGATCATAACAAGAAACGCCCCTTTCTTCCAGACGCACCGGCAGGTGCACCCGTCGCTTCCGCCGGTATCCGGGCAAGGGCCCTCCGGAGAAAAGGCCGAACGGCCAGATGCCGCAGGCCGGAGATTCATCGCCACCCCGAGCGCGAAAGGAGGTATGTTGTGTTCATTGAAAATAGCCATTGCTCGTCCACAAACGTGGGTAACTTCGAGCCTGAACTGCTTGAGGAAGAACGAAAACATGACGTTACCATCGGATAAGCCGGCGCCAGGGGGACGTCATCTGGGGTGGACCGGTTTGTTTCCCTGGAGGGGCAGCCGAAAACAACAGGCCACCGCCATTGTGGAGTCAGGCCTTTTTGACGGGACGTGGTATCTGTCCCACTACCCTGACGTCGCACCGACCGGAACGGACCCGCTGTCTCACTACCTCGCGCTCGGAGTCTCCGAGGGACGCGACCCCAACCCCCTGTTTGGCACGGCCTGGTACTTGTTCACGTATCCGGATGTCGCCGCCGCCGGGGTGGATCCGCTGTTACACTACCTGCGAAGCGGCGCCGCTGAAGGACGCGACCCCCATCCTCTGTTTGACACGGATTGGTACTTGTCCAGGTATCCGGATGTCGCCGCCGCCGGGATGAATCCGCTGTCCCACTACCTGCGACAAGGAGCCGCCGAAGGCTGCGACCCCCATCCCCTGTTTGACGCAGCCTGGTACTTGTCCACGAATCCGGAGGTCGCCGTTGCCGGGACGAATCCGCTCTTGCACTACCTGCGACAAGGCGCCGCTGAAGGACGCGACCCCCATCCCCTGTTTGACACGGATTGGTACTTGTCCATGTATCCGGATGTCGCCGCCGCCGGGGTGAATCCGCTGTCACACTACCTGCGAAGCGGCGCCGCCGAAGGACGTGACCCCAATCCCCTGTTTGACACGGACTGGTACTTGTCCTCCTACCCGGATGTCGTCACCAGCGGGGTCAATCCTCTCGAGCACTATGTGAGGTGGGGCGTTGCCGAGCGACGCAATCCCGGCCCGCACTTCGATACCGCCAAGTATCTGACGGCATACCCCGACGTCGCCGCACTCGGAACGAATCCTCTCGCACATTATCTGAAGGCGATCCAGAAGAAGCGGCATACGGTCATCGCGGCGCTCGAAAAGGTGAAGTGGGCCGAACCGCTGCTTCAGCAGATCACTCCCGATCAGTTGTCCGTCTTGAGGGTCGACGCGCGCGACCAGGGCCTGCCGCCTTACTATCCTGCCTTCAGGAAGCTGTTTCTCTCCCTCGATCACAGCTTTGACCATATCGTCTTCATCCGCGGACTGACCCACGAAGAGGCGGACCTTGAGGCCATCCATGCTCTTCGTGCGGCCCAGGAACGCCATGGCACCGACGCCGTTCTGCTCGTGATCACCGACCAGGATCTGCTCCCCCTGAAGCATTGGCTGCCCGCCGGCACCCATCTCAGGACGCTCTCGGCCCATGATCGGGATCTCAGCCCCTGGGCCCGGATGATGATCGTGAGAACCCTCATCCAGACCCTGTGGCCCAAAGCCGTGCTCAACGTGAACAGCCGGGCGTGCTGGGAAGTCTTCATGCTGTTCGGCGCTCCTCTCTCCCATACCACCGATCTCTACGCGATGCTTTTCCAGCACGACGCCGACTCGGAAAGCGGGTTTGGCGGCTATGCGGCGGAGTTCTTTCGCGACTGTCTACCGCATCTGAGGAGAATCTATACGGACAATGCCGCTTTCTTGTGCGATTTGAAGCAGCGGTTCGGCATCCCCCCGATGTACTTCCCCAAGCTCGACACGTTGTACCAGCCTTGGGAGACGACGATGCTGCCCGCTGGCTGCAAACCATACCCTCCGCCGCCAGAAGACGGCACATTTCGTGTGTTCTGGGCCGGGCGCATCTGCCATCAGAGGAATCCGCAGCTGCTTCTCGAGATTGCCCGCAGATGTCCTGGCTTCACTTTCGATGTTTACGGAACCTGCGACAAAAAGTTTAAGAGCATGATGAGCGAAGAGGCTCCGCCAAATGTGCTGGTGAAGGGACCGTGCAGCGACATGGGAGCCATCCCGGTCGCCAATTACCAGGCGTTTCTGTATACCTCTCTCCAGGATGACCTGCCCAATGCACTGATCGCTGCGGGGACGTTGGAGGTTCCCGTCGTCGCCTCGGGTCTGGACGCCATCGTGGAGTTGATCGACGATACGACTGGCTGGCCAGTTCACAACTTCGTCGCCGCCGACGGCTACGCCGAGGCGCTCGAACGTATCCAGAGCGACCCAACCCGGTCGAGTGAGAAGGCCAGGGTTCTCCGTCAACGCATCGCCACGAGGCATTCCTGGGAGAGCTATATGGCTTGTCTGTCCCAGAGCCCTTCCTTCATTGATTGACCCTCACCGAGGACCCACATGAGCAAAATCGATATTACGGTGGTCTTGAACGCTCACAGCGAGGGCATACTGGCCCACCCGACCGTCCTGGGCGTGGCGCAGGCCAGGTCGCAAGCCGCGCAGGCCGGATTGACGGTGGAAATCCTCGTCATGCAAGACCTGCCAACCCGCGAAACTGCGGAATACTTCAAAGCCTGCAACGTTCCCGATCTCACTTTGCTCACCATCTCACCCGATGATCTCGGCCAGTCCCGCAATGCGGGCGTCGAGGAGGCGCGGGGGCAATGGATAGCCTTTCTTGACGCAGACGACATCTGGAGTCCCAACTGGCTTGTGGCCAGCCACAAGGCGGCAACGGCGGAGCAGCGGGAGGTCATCTGGCACCCGGAAGCAAATCTTTACTTCGGACATGAGCCGCATATCTTCACGCATATCGACATGGAGGACCCCGCGTTCGACCTCCTGACTCTGACGACGAGCAACTACTGGACAGCGCTGTGCTTTGCCCGTCGGGAGTTCTGCCGCGCCCATCCGTATCCGTCCTCCCACCTGGACAAACAGCTCGGCTACGAGGACTGGTGCTGGAACGCCGAGGCCATCAGGTGGGGCGCGCTCCACAAGATTGTCCCCGGAACCGTGCATTTCATTCGCCAAAAACGCGGGTCGCTTCTGCACAGGACGAACAGCCTGCAATCGCTCATGCACCCCACCCTGCTCTTCAAGGATTTCGTCGACCATCGCGAGCACTACAAGCACGTATTCCTCGCGCAGATGCACGGGGCGCCCCAGCGGTTCCGCAACTAGAAATTTGCCGAGGTAGGTCTGTAGGCAATCCAAGGGGTTAACCCGCCCCCCCGC
>JANOHV010000208.1:0-53457 GCA_031406795.1 Candidatus Rokuibacteriota bacterium | reverse complement strand
AGCTTGTTCGTGGCCAGGTTCGTCGCGGCGGTCAGGGCCCGGCTCCGGGCGAGGTTCTTCCGGGAGATGTCGAACAGGTAGAAGTTGGCCAGCATCACCGTGATCGTGATCACCATCGCGATCATGATCTCGATCATGGTGAACCCGCGCTGTGACTCGCCCGGGAGACCCCGCGACCTCAGTACGCGCCGACCCATGCTCCCCCCAACCACCGCTCCACGCTGACCTTGGCCGCCGCGCCGAGGACTTTGATCCGGTAGCGCACCTGAACCCTTGCGCTCTTGCTCCTGAGGTAGACGGCCTCGAATCCGACGGCGTCGGCCGTGCTGTTCGGCCGGAAATCGATGTTCCGGGAGGACAGCGAAAGACAGTCGGGATCGCTGTTGTCGATGTAGAGATCGACGGAGCCCGGCAAATGGTCGGTCCGTCCGGCAGGTGCGACGGCGAGGGTGTCCGCGGTCTCATCCGCGCTCACGGTGTACGTCCGCCGTTCGACGATGGCTTTCGTCCTCGACGCGAGCATGACGTCCGATACTTCGGCTGCCGCGTTCCGCAAGTCCATCGACTCCTTCCACCCCTTCAGGGAAGGCAGGCCCAGGGACAAGAGCACCCCCAGCACCGCGAGGACGACCCCGATCTCCACAAGGGTGGCCCCTGCCTGATCGCCGGGCCCTCTGCCCGGAATCATGCGGGCGGGCAGGCCCAGACGTCCGTCATCGAGTACTTCCATCCATTCGAAGTCCAAACTCCACCGCGCTTCCGCCGTTTCTCAGCACCCCGGCGCTGAAGAAAACTCAACAACTTCACATTTATATACCTGATGTCGGGCAGGAGGGTTGCGAGATCGTCCGGACGGCGACCCCGCCGACGCGCGGCGCACGCCTTACTGCCGTCCCTGCTCCGTCCGCCCCTTCTTCTCGATTACGGTCTTCTTCTCGATCGCCTCTCCCTGGATGCGCGCCTGGCAGCTCGGGCAGATCGTCTGGAACGAGGGCTTGCCGCAGATGAGGCACGGCCGCTCCTTCGGCTGGGATTTCTTGACGAGCGTCATCGGGCGCATCCTCCACACGACTGCAGTGCTCTGGGGGGGAGAAATCCCCCGTGCTGGGGTAGAATGTATCATACAGGCGTCAACGGAGGGTACATGGTCAGCGCACCGCAGACCCGACCCGAACAGCCGCAGCCCCTTGTGCGCGCGATGCTCCGGCCGGAGTTTTATCCGCGCCGGCCCGGCCGCGTGCGGTTGGTGCAGACGCACGTCTCGTGGGTCTTCATCGCAGGGGACCGGGTCTACAAGGTCAAGAAACCAGTGAACTTCGGCTTTCTCGACTTCTCGACGCTGCGCAAGCGCGCGCAGGCCTGCCGCCGGGAGATCACGTTGAATCGCCGGCTGGCGCCGGGGTTGTACCTGGGAACTGTCCCCGTCTACGCAAAGGGTACAGATTTGAAATCTGTCCCCGGACGAGGAGGATTCTCCCTGACCCCGCCCGGCCAAATCGTCGACTACGCGGTCGTCATGCGCCTGCTGCCGCAAGCGCGTCTGCTCACGTCACTGCTGGCCCGGGGCGCGGCGGATGCCGCCGATCTGCGCCGGGTCGCGCGGCGGATCGCCGCGTTTCACGCGCGAGCGGCGCCGGCGGCGCCGCGCTGGCGGCGGGTCGCGGTGCTCGCCGAGAACCTGCGGGAGAACTTCCGGGAGACACTCCCCTTCCTTGAAAGAACCGTGAGCGGCGGGGACTACCTGCTGGTCTGGGACTACAACCACGACTTCCTCGAGCGCCGGCGCGCGCTGCTGGAGAAGCGGACACGCGAGGGGCGCATCCGCGACGGGCACGGCGACCTGCACGCCGAGCACGTCAGCATCGAGCGCTCGCGGGTGCGGATCTACGACTGCATCGAGTTCTCCGATCGTCTGCGCCAGTGCGACGTGGCCGCCGACATCGCCTTTCTGTACATGGACCTGCTCCACCACCGGCGCCCGGACCTGGCGACGGCCCTGATGGACGAGTACCTGCGCCGCACCGGCGACTGGGAGGTGCGGCTGCTCGTCCCGTTCTACGCCTGCTACCGCGCGGTCGTGCGCGAGAAGGTCGAGAGCTTCCGGCTCGCCGACCCGGGCATACCGGCGGCGCACAAGCGGACGGCCGCGCGCCGCGCGAGGAGCTATTTCCGCCTCGCGCGCGAGCTGGCTCGACGCGACGCGCGGCCGCGGCTGATCATCGTCGGCGGCCTGCCGGGCAGCGGCAAGAGCACGATCGCCCACGCGCTGGCCGGGCGCATCGGCGCCGACTGCATCGCCTCGGATCTGTTGCGCAAGGGCCTGGCCGGAGCCGACCCGGGGGAGCGGCGCCCCGCGGCGGTCGGCGCCGGGATCTACGCCGCCGGCATGACCGATTTGACCTATCGCGAGCTATTCGTTCAGGCCGAACGGCAGCTGCGCGCCGGGCACAGCGTCGTGCTCGATGCGACCTTCGGCCGGGCGGCGGACCGCCGGCGCGCCGCGGGGCTGGCGCGGGCCGTGGGAGGAGTGCTGGTCGCCGTGGAGTGCGGCTGCCCCGTGAAAGTCGCACGCGAGCGGCTGAAATCCCGCTCACTGCCCGGCTACGCGGGGCCCTCCGACGCCGGCTGGGAAGTCTATCGGTCGATGCGGCGCACGTTCGATCCCTGGCCCGAGGCCGAGCGTGTGGACACGACGCGGCCGATCGAGCACTGTCTGGCAAAGATCGCCGAGCGCGCCTATCCGCTGTGACGCCGCATGGCATCACACTATCCCGTTCCCTGCCGGGCGGGGATCAACCCCGCCCCTACGATGTTGACGTGCGAACGTTTGGGTGAGGATCAACCCCGCCCTTACGATGTTGACGTGCGAACGTTTGGGCGGGGATCAACCTCGCCCCTAAGGCGCCACCGTCACCACGCGGGGGAATAACCCGTCAACCGCCCACCACCGTCCTCGGTTGTAGGGGAGGGGTTCACCCCCTCCCGAACCGCACAACCGCTCAGCTCGACGGGGCCTGCTTTTTCATTGCCAGGCGGTAGATGCGGCGCTGATCGGCGTCGAGCACCTGGAAGACCACCCCCGGCAGCGCGATCTCCTCGCCCGGGTAAGGCACCCGCCCAAGATGGTTCACCAGCAACCCGCTGAGCGTCTGGAACTCCTCGTCCGGCAGCGCCAGGTTGGCTTTGGCGTTCAGGTCATCCAGCGCGATCTGGCCGCTGACCGTGACCGACCCGTCGCGCCGCGGCGCGAGCAGCGCCACGTCGCGGTCCTCGTCGACGATCTCCCCGACGATCTCCCCGAGCACGTCCTCGAGCGTGACGATCCCCGCCGTGCCGCCGTACTCGTCGACCACGACCGCCATCCGCTCGTTGCGCGTGCGGAATTCGCGGAACAACGTGCTGACCAGCATCGACTCGGGGATGAAGAACGGCGGCCGCACGAACCGCTCGATCCCGTCCGCCTCCCCGCGCCGCCAGGCCACCAGAAAGTCCCGCGCTTGCAGCACGCCGTTGATGTGATCCTTCGACCCGCGGTAGACCGGGATGCGCGAGTGGCCGCTCTCGATCACCAGGTCGATCTCCGCCTCCCGCGGCAGGTCCAGGTCGAGACTCAGAATGTCGACTCGCGAGACCATAATCTGGCCCGCATTGAGCGCCCCGAACTCGACGAGGCTATGGATCATCTCCTGTTCGTCCTGGCCGAGGCTCCCCTCCTCGCGCCCGAGCATCGCCATCGTCTTGATGTCCTCGGAGATCGTCTCGTCATGCTGCTGCGCCCCCCCCCCGAGCAGCCAGAGCAGCGCACGGGGCGGCAGAGAGAGGACCTTGATCAGCGGCATGGCGACGCGCGCGATGAGATCGAGCGGCCGCGCGACCGCGAGGGCGACCGGCTCGGCGAAGCTCGCCGCGAGTACCTTCGGCGTGATCTCGGCGAACAGCAGCAGGATGACGGTGACCGCCGCCGTGGCGGCCAGCACCGGATGCCCTGGGACGAATTCGATCGCGAGCGCGGTTCCCGCCGCTGATGCCGCGGTGTTGGCGAGGTTGTTGCCGATGAGCAGCGTGCTGAGCAGCCGGTCGGGGTTGTCGGTCAACCGCTCGACCACGGCCCCCACGCGCGGGTGCCGCTCCTTGAGTCGGCGCAGCCGCACCTTGCCGAGCGAAACCAGGGAGGTCTCCGCGGCGTTGAAGAACGCCGAGAGCGCGAGGCAGACGACCAGCCCGACGACGTAGATGCCTGTTTTGTCTTCCATAGGTTCTGAGCGCGGTCACGCCGATCATCCCCCACGCAGCCGGACGGTGTCAAGTTCCCGATCCAAACCGCGGCGAAACGCCCGTTCGACCGCCTGCCGCTCCGGCGCCAATTTTGACATCGCCCTCACTCGATGCTACCATCCCTGCCGTCTCATGATCGTGAATCCTGACAGCCGCCCTGCGAGAAAGATTCGCGGAACGGGAAGCCTCTTCCCTCTTGTTTTCATTGCATTCTTGCTCGTCACGCCGGGGTGTCGCCCGGCGGGGGGCGACGGATCGACGCTTACGGTCGCCGGCTCGACCTCGGTGCAGCCTTTCGCCGAGAAACTCGCCGAAACTTACATGGCGGCGCACCCCGGCCTCGCGATCAACGTCCAGGGCGGGGGCTCCACCGCGGGCGTCCGCGCGGCCGAGACCGGCGCGGCCCAGATCGGCATGTCCTCGCGCCATCTGAAAGGCAGCGAGGAGGCGCTCCACCAGGTCACCATCGCCCTCGACGGCATCGCGATCATCGTCAATGCCGCCAACCCCGTCGCCGGCCTCACGAGGGGGCAGATCGCCGCAATTTTCGCCGGCGAGATCCCCCGGTGGAGCGCGGTGGGCGGACCTGACCGGCCTATCCACTTCGTCAGCCGCGAGGAGGGCTCGGGCACCCGCGGCGCCTTCGAGGAGATGGTGATGGGGAAGAGGGAAATCGCGCCCCGGGCGCTGGTGCAGGACTCCAACGGCGCGGTGCGCGAGATCGTCGCGAGCGACCCCGACGCGCTCGGGTACATCTCGCTCGGCCTGGTCGACCGGCGGGTGCGCGCCGTCGCGGTCGACGATGTGCTGCCGACCTACGACACGATCCTCGCCAAGCGCTACGCGGTCGTCCGGCCCTTCCTCTTCCTCTCCCGCGAAGAGCCCGCCGGGCCCGCGCGAGCCTTCATCGACTACGTGCTCGGCGCGGACGGCCAGCGCCTGCTCGGCCTCGAGGGCCTGATCCCCGTGGTGCAGCCGTGAACCTGAAGCGCCGCGGCGAGAGCGCCATCGAACTGGCGCTCACCCTCATCGCCGTCTCCTCGATCGCCATCCTGTTCATCATCACCTTCTTCATCTTCAAGGAGGGGCTGCCATTCATCATCGAGGTCGGCCCGGGCAAGATGCTCGGGGCGCTCGACTGGGCGCCGACGAAGGGAAAGTTCGGGCTGCTGCCGATGATCGTCGGCTCGCTCCTCGCCACCGGCGGGGCGCTGGCGCTCGGCGTCCCGCTCGGGCTCTCCTGCGCCATCTTCCTCGTCGAATTTTCCAAGCCGCGCGTGCGCAGGATCCTCAAGCCCGCGATCGAACTGCTCGCCGGCATCCCGTCGGTCGTCTACGGCTTTCTCGGCGTGGTCTTTCTCGTGCCGCTGATCCGCATCTATCTCGGCGGCCCGGGGCTCTCGCTGCTTGCCGGGGCGCTCATCCTCGGCATCATGATCCTGCCGACGGTGATCAGCATCTCGATCGACGCGCTGGAGGCGGTGCCGCGCTCGTACCGCGAGGGTTCGCTCGCGCTCGGGGCGACCACGGCGCAGACGGTGACTCACGTGGTCATCCCGGCGGCCCGCTCCGGGATCGTCACCGCGGTGATCCTCGGCATGGGACGCGCGATCGGGGAGACGATGGCCGTGATCATGGTTACCGGCAACGCTCTCGATCTGCCCGACTCCCCGCTCGCCCCGATCCGGACGCTGACCTCCAACATCGCGCTGGAACTCGGCTACGCCTCGGGCAAGCACCAGAAGGCCCTCTTCGCGACCGGGGTCATCCTCTTCGTGATGATCATGATCCTGAACCTCGCCGCCACGGCGACCTCACGGCGGCGCGCGCGATGAAACGGCTGATCCACCCGGACTTCGCGCAGCAAATCATCAAGGCGCTGCTGATCCTCGTGACGGCGCTCACGCTCTCGATCCTGATCTTCATCATCACCTACCTGCTGCTCAAAGGGGTGCCGGTCTTCAGCTGGGAGTTTTTCAGCGGGCACGCGATCGACATGGGCCGCTCCGGCGGCATTTTCCCCTTCATCGTCAGCACGATCTTCCTCTCGGCCGTGGCGCTCGCGATCGCCACGCCGCTCGGCGTCGGCACGGCGATCTATCTGACCGAATACACACGCGAGGGGCGCCTGACGCGCATCATCCGCTTCGCGGCGGAGTGCCTCGCCGGCGTCCCCTCGATCATCCTCGGGCTCTTCGGGTTCGTGACCTTCGTGCTCTACCTGCACCTGGGCTGGTCGATCATCTCCGGCGGCCTGACGATGGCGATCATGGTGCTGCCGACGATCATCCGCACCAGCGAGGAGGCGATCCTCGCGGTGCCGCACGCCCAGCGCGAGGTCAGCTACTCGCTCGGCGGCACGCGCTGGCAGACGGTGACCCTCGTCGTGCTCCCCGGGGCGCTGCCGGGGATCGTCACCGGGATCATGCTCAGCATCGGGCGCTGCATCGGCGAGACCGCCGCCGTGATCTTCACCGCGGGCTCGAGCCTGATGCCCCCGACAACCGTGCTGGACTCCGGGCGCACGCTCGGCGTGCACTTCTACATCCTGGCCCGCGAGGGGATCTCCGCCGAAATGGCCTACGGCACGGCGGCGGTGCTGATGATCTCGATCCTCGCGATCAACGTCACGGCCTACGGTCTGATGCACCGGATGATGCGGAGGTTTTCGTGAGCGCCCCCGCGTCCGCGCCCGACGCCGGGACGAAGGTCAGCATCGAGGCGTTCAGCTACTTCTACCCCGGGGGGCACGCGGCGCTGCGCGACATCACGCTGGCGATCGCCCGCAACAGCATCCTCGGCATCGTCGGCCCCTCCTCCAGCGGCAAGAGCACGCTGCTGCGCTGCCTGAACCGCATGTCGGACTTCGTGCACGGCACGCGACACACCGGGCGGATCCTGCTCGACGGCGAGGACATCCACGGGCCGGCGGTCGAACCGCCGCACCTGCGCCGGCGCGTCGGCATGGTCTTCGACACCCCGGTGCCGTTGCCGCGCAGCATCTACGACAACATCGCCTACGGCCCGCGGCTGCACGGCGTGCGCGAGCGCTCGCGCCTGGACGAGCTCGTGGAGTCCTCGCTCAAGGCCGCGATCCTCTGGGACGAGGTCAAGGACCGGCTCGAGACCTCGGCGCTGCGCCTCTCGGGGGGGCAGCAGCAGCGCCTGTGCATCGCCCGCACGATCGCGCTGGACCCCGAGGTGATCCTGCTCGACGAGCCCTGCTCCGGTCTCGACCCGATTTCGACGCTCAAGATCGAGGAGGCGCTCTCCGAACTCAAGGAGCGCTACACGATCGTGCTGGTGACCAACAACACCAAGCAGGCCGCGCGCGTCTCGGACGAGGTGGCCTACTTCCTGATGGGTGAGCTGGTCGAGCACGGCGCCGCGCAGCAGATCTTCACCGTCCCCCGGGACCGGCGCACCGACGACTACATCTCCGGGAGGTTCGGGTGATGGCCGGCGAAGGCAAGATCGACGTGCGCGCGCTGAATCTCTACTACGGCGCGTTCCACGCCCTGCAGGACGTGAACCTGACCATCCCGGCGAACCGGATCACGGCCTTCATCGGCCCCTCCGGCTGCGGCAAGACGACGCTGCTCAAGACCCTCGACCGGATGATCGACCTGGTCGAGAGCGCGCGCGTCGAGGGCACGGTGCTGCTCGACGGCGAGGACATCTACCGGCCCGGGCAGAGTCTGGCGCTGCTGCGCAAGCGCGTCGGCATGGTCTTTCAGCGCCCGAACCCCTTCCCGCTCTCGATCAACGACAACGTGACCTACGGGCCGCGGGTGCACGGGGAGAGCCGGCGCGACGTGCTCGAGGCGGCGGTCGAGAAGAGCCTGCGCGCGGTCAACCTCTGGGAGCCGCTCAAGGACAAGCTGCGCCGGCCCGCGCTCGAACTCCCGACCGAGCAGCAGCAGCGGCTGTGCATCGCGCGCCTGGTGGCGGTGGAGCCCGAGGTGCTGCTGATGGACGAGCCCTGCTCGGCGCTCGACCCGGTCTCGACGATGCGCGTCGAGGAGCTGATGCTCGAACTCAAGGAGAACTACACGATCGTCATCGTGACCCACAACATGCAGCAGGCGGCGCGGATCTCGGACGAGTGCGGCTTTTTCTACCTCGGCCAGCTCGTGGAATACAACCGCACGCCGACGCTGTTCACCAACCCCGCCGAGAAGCGGACCGAGGATTACGTCACCGGCCGCTTCGGCTAGGGGCGCCCCGGAAGGAGAGGCAGCATGGAAACGCCAGCGGGACAGCCGGGACACCCCGGCGAGACGGTTCACATCAGCAGACGCTACGACCAGGATCTGGAGCGGCTGCGCGAGCGCATCCTCGCCATGGGCAGCAATCTGGTCGGCATGATCAAGGAGACGATGCGCGCCCTCGTCGAGCGCGACTCGGCGGCCGCGAAGCGGATGATCGACTACGACCACGAGATCAACCGTCAGGAGGTGGCGATCGACGAGCTCTCGCTCAACATCATCGCGCTGCGCCAGCCGGCGGCGAGCGACCTGCGCTTCATCACGCTCGCGCTCAAGGTCTCGACCGACCTGGAGCGCATCGGCGATCTGTGCGTGAACATCGCCGAACGCACGCTCGAACTCAACGAGGAGCCGCAGCTCAAGCCCTATCTCGACCTGCCGAAGATGGCCGAGGCCGCCGAGGGGATGATCGTCGACGCGCTCGAAGCCTTCCTGCACGGCGACGCGGCGCTGGCGGCGGAGGTGACGAGGCGCGACGACAGCGTCGACCAGCTCAACGTGCAGGTCTTCCGCGAGTTGCTGAGTTTCATGATCGAGGACCCGAAGACGATTTCGCGGGCCACGCGCCTGCTCTTCATCGGCAAGTCGCTGGAGCGCATGGCAGACCACGCGACGAACATCGCGGAGATGGTGATCTTCATGGTCAAAGGCAAGGACATCCGCCACACGTCAATCGCCGATTAACCGTGACGGCCGCTGAAAAGGGCCCATCTGCGGCGTTGCCCTCCTCCCGGCTTACTGCGGCGGGCACCAGCCCGCCTCATGCGCCGATCGTGGGGCGCCTTGCACCTGGACCCTTTTGACTCAGCATCTCCGCTACCGTGCACTTTCTCGCTGAAAAGGGCCCGTATGAGTAAGGCCTTGCGTCAGCGCCGGCGAGGGTATAGAGTGTGAGCAATTCCATGCCCGACGATCGCAGATACAACCAGCGCGGCTACCAGGAGAGTGAGCAACGTCCCTCCCGGTCCTCCCAGGGGTTTTCCCCGGAGGGCAAACGTGTGCCCGTCATCACCGCCTACAAGGAAACCGTGCGTTGCGCCGAGTGCGGGCAGGATCTCTCGACTGCTTTCGACATCCAGATGGACAGCCTCTGCCCCAAGTGCAACGCGGACCTGCACACCTGCCGCAACTGCAAGCACTTCGACTCCGCCGCGCGTTTCCAGTGCACCCAGACGATCAAGGAGCGCATCGGCAAGAAGGCCGCGGCCAACCGCTGCCTGCTCTTCACCGGGCGCACGATCGTCGTCAAGGAGTTGGGTCAGGCCTCGAATGCCCCGGCTGCCGCCGTTCCGCGGGCTCCCTCCTCGCGGCCCGCGGATGAGGCGCGCGCCGCACTCGAACGGCTCTTCAAGAAATAGGGGACGACCGGCGTAGCAAACTGCTCATCCGCTCGATCGGCACGGCTCCGGTGGCTCCGAACTTCACCCTCGCCGACACCGCCCGGAAGAGCGTGAGTCTGAGCGACTTCGGGGGCAAGGCGATCCGCCAGCTCCCGACGAGCGTCCTCATCGGGCCGGATCTGAAGGTGCTGGAGGTCGTCAGAGGGGTCCCGCCGCTGCGCGACCCGGAATTCCACGCTCGCATCGAAAGCCTGGTGCGCACAGCTACGGGCGCTCCCGGCCCGCAGTAACCCGCACCGCCCTTCCGCAGACCGCTGCCCGGCCCGCCGCCCCCGCGCGCTAGGTCGAGCGTCCGCTCCGGCGGACCACCGCCACGAAATCGGCTGCCCACCATGGCGCGCCATCCGCGTGCAGGTGCGTGTACCCTGCCACGCACGCGCCCCGGACCAGGCCGTCGAAGCCCTTGACGACCCCGTTGCCGCGCAGCGTGCGATAGGCGTAGGTTTCCCCGCCGCTCAGGCCCGCGAGCCGCGAGTGGTGGAATTCGTGCCCCCGCAGCTGCCGCCCGGCGTGCGGCCAGCTGCCATTCTCCGTCTCTTCGAGCAGGACGTACCCGTGGCCCGCCGGCCGGTCCTCCATCTCCACCGAGCAGTCGAACGCGCCGGCCATCGCGGCGCTGCGGCCGCGCCAGGAGATCCGCTGCGAGAGGTACATCAGGCCGCCACACTCCGCCCAGGCGGGGACGCCGGCGGCGATCGCGCGGCGGACGTCCTCGCGCATCGTCACGTTAGCCTCGAGCCGCTCCATGAAAACCTCCGGGAAGCCGCCGCCGATGTACAGCCCGCCGACGGGCGGCAGGCGCGGGTCCTCGAGCGGCGAGAACGGGACCAGCTCGGCGCCGGCGGCGATCAGCGCCTCGAGGTTTTCGGGGTAGTAGAACGTGAAGGCGCGGTCCATCGCGATGCCGATGCGGACCCGGGCGTGCGATCCAGGATCACTGAAGCGATCTGATTGTCCGGAGGGACCGTTCCCGGCTGCGGGGTCCTGTCGCTGCGGACCTCCATTGCGCTCCCTCCGGTCCGCGCCATGGAGACCTCCCCTTCGCGCCACCCCTTCGCCGCTCCCGTGTCCTACAAACGCCGATTTCTCATGCATAAGCAAGGCGACCTGGAGTGACGGTGCGGTTCGGGCGATTGCCTCGATGCGGTCCAGATCGAGGTAACGTGTCACCGCCGCGCCGATGCGCCCGACCAGCGGCGCGAGATCGGGTGCTTCCGCCAGAGGTATCAGACCGAGGTGACGCTCGGCGATCTCCAGTTCCGGAAGGTCAGGGAGCACGCCGAGCACCTCGACCCGGCAGTAGCGCTCCACGGCGTCGCGCAGTTTTCCCTCATGCCGCGCGCCGCGTACACGGTTGAGGATGACCCCGGCCACATTGACCTCGGGGTCGAAGGCCGTCTGCCCCTGAACCAGCGGCGCTACGCCACGGCCCAGGCGCTGGGCGCTCACCACGAGCAGCACGGGCAGGCCGAGCAGGCGGGCCAGCGCCGCGCCGCTGTCCGCGCCCTGCGGGTCGAGGCCGTCGTGGAGTCCGTGATTCGCTTCAACCAGCGCGAGGTCGGCGCCCGCGGCCCGCTTCGGAAACGCGGCCGCGATCCGGTCGCGTCCCATCATGAAGAAATCCAGGTTCCGGCAGCGGCGCCCCGAGGCGGCGGAGAGCCACATCGGGTCGATGAAGTCGGGGCCTTTCTTGAACGCCTGAACCGTCCGCCCGCGGGCGCGCAGCGCCGCCGCGATGCCGATCGCGACCGTGCTCTTGCCGGATCCGCGCGATGGCGCCGCAACCAGCAGCCGCGGCAGCGTCACTCGTCGGCCTCCCAGCGCACCCCCAGCGCCGCGGCGTCGGCGTCCCGCCCGCTCTCGAACCAGTTGAGCTTCTCGCGCAGCCGCACGACCTCGCCGACGACGAGCACGGCCGGCGGGTGGATGTGCTCGCGCTCGACGACATCGGCGATCGTCGCGATGGTCCCGGTCACGGTGCGCTGCGTCGGCCGGGTTCCCCACTGCACGACCGCCGCGGGGGTCGCCGGATCGCGGCCGGCCGCGAGGAGCTTCTCGCCGATCCCCCTGATGTGGGTCACCCCCATCAGGTAGACCAGCGTGTCCGCAGTCGGCACCGGAATCTCCTCCTCCCCCCCCTCGGCCTTGCGATGCCCCGTGACGAAGGCAACCGAGGCGGCGTAGGTGCGGTGGGTCACCGGGATGCCCGCATACGCGGGGGCTGCCACCGCCGAGGTCACGCCCGGCACGACCTCGAAGGCAATGCCGTGGTCGGCGAGAAATTCCGCCTCCTCGCCGCCGCGTCCGAAGACAAAGGGGTCGCCGCCCTTCAGCCGCACGACCTGCTTGCCGGCGCGGTTGGCCTCGACGAGCATGCGGTTGATCTGCTCCTGAGGCGTGTGGTGGCGGTGTCCGCGCTTGCCGATGTAAATGCACTCGGCCGCCGGGTTGCGGTAAGCCATGAAGCCTTCGCCGCACAGGTAGTCGTAGAAGATGACATCCGCCGTGCGCAGCAACTCGACGGCACGCAGCGTCAGCAGCCCCGGGTCACCGGGTCCCGCGCCGACGATATAGACCTTGCCTTTGGACATGCCTTACCTCCGTGAAGCCTCGGTTGTTGTCGCTTTTCCCGGTCCTGCCGTGCTGGTGCCGGAGGCAGCCTCGTCGAGGCAGCGGCGGACCGTGCCCGCCGCGCCGGCCTTGTCGCCGCAACGCAGGGATTCCAGCACACCTTCATCGAGCATCCGCTTCCAGGAGCGGGCGCGCGACCCCTGCCCCGCGACCGCCTCCTTCATCTTCCCGCGGTGCGCACCGAGCAGACGAACGAGCGCGGCGTATTCCTCCCCGAGCAACTCCCCGATCCGCTCCTTCACGAGCCGCGCGGCGGCAGGGCTCTTTCCACCCGTCGAGATCGCCACCGTCAGATCACCGCGCGTCACAACCGCCGGGACGATAAAGGTGCAATTCCCGGGGTCGTCGACCGCGTTCACGGGGATTCCCTTGCGCCGCGCCGCCGCCGACACCGCGGCGTTCACGGCGCGATCGTCGGTTGCCGCGATGACCAGCGCCTGGGATCCGACATCGCTCGCGCGAAAGCGCCGCTGCCGCAGCGTAAGCCCCCGCCGCTCGAGCGCCCGGAACGCCGCCGCCGGCTGGACGCCGACGACGGTCACCAGCGCACCGCAATCGAGCAGCGAGCGAGCCTTGCGCGCCGCAACCGCGCCGGCCCCCACGACAAGACAGGGTCTGCCGGCCAGGTCCATGAATAAGGGGTAGTATCCCATCTTCTTATTGTACCGCAATGCCGCCCGACGCCGCACGATGTCCGCGTCCTGCGTCGCCTCACTTCGCTGGTTCGCGCCGGGAGTGATTCTTGGTATGCTAGCGGCGGACTAGTAATCCGGGGAGGGATGCAATGGATCGGTGCTTCGCGTACGGGTCGAATCTGAACCTCAGGGATCTCGAGCTCTGGTGCCAGCGGCTGGGGCGCCCCCCCGCGCTGATGGTGCGAGCCGGCGTGGCGGCGTACCTGCCGGATCACGAACTGGTGTTCGACTGCACCTCCTCGTCGCGCAAGGGGGGCGTTCTCGATCTGCGGCCGGGTGTCGGCAGGATCGTGACCGGCGCGCTCTTCGAGGTGACCGAGGAGGACATGCGGACGCTCGACCTCAAGGAGGGTGTGCCGCTGATTTACCACCAGGTCGAGAAGCGGGTGCTCCTCGCCGACGGGCGGGAGGTCATGGCGCGGGCGTACGAGGTCACTCCCGAATACCGCCAGCCGGCACCGGTCGAACCGGCGGCGGCGTACGTCGACATCGTCGCCGCGGGCCTCGCCGCCTTCGGTCACGACGACCGCATGCTCCGGGCCGCGGCGCGCGGCGAACACGCGCCATTTCTCGTGACCGGGCTCTTCGTCTACGGCACGCTGCTGCGCGGCGGCAGCCGGCACGGCGAGTTCGAGCGCTGCGGCGGCGCCGCAAGCGCCCTCCCGGCCACAGCAAGAGGCGTCATTCTCGATTGCGGCGCGTTCCCCGGGATGCTTGCTGGCACCGACGGGGTCGTTCACGGCGAACTGGTCGGCCTGCGCGATGTACCCCTGGCCTTGACGCACCTCGACGGCGTGGAAGGCTTCGAGGGTTTCGAGGCCGCGCGCGCGCTGTTCCGGCGCGCGCTGATCAAGGTGACGACCGCGGAGGCAGCCGATCAGCTCGCGTGGACCTATCTCTGGGCGGGCACCGACCGCCATCCGCGCATCGCCAACGGCGACTGGCTCGTATACCGTGACGGCCGCTGAAAAGGGCCCATCTGCTGCGTTGCCCTCCTCGCGGCTCCCTGAGGCGGGCACCAGCCCGCCTCAGTCGCAGCTTCGGGGGGCTGCCTTGCACCTGGACCCTTTTGATCAGCCTCTCCGCTACCGTGACGGCCGCTGAAAACGGCCCATCTGCGGCGTTGCCCTCCTCGCGGCTCCCTGCGGCGGGCACCAGCCCGCCTCAGTCGCAGCTTCGGGGAGCTGCCTTGCACCTGGACCCTTTTGATCAGCCTCTTCGTACCATGCATCGACGAGGCGGTTGGGGATCCACTGAGGGAAGATGCGCGGAGCCGCCGATCAGCCCGGAGCCGTGACCGGGACGGTCCCGCAGGGACGCGGGCTCGTTGTTTGAGCCGAAGGCGAGTTACGAGTCCGCGAGCACCGGGCACGGCTCCGGGCCGGCGGCGCAGACGCACGACCGAAGGGGATCCCCCACCGCCTCGCACCCTGGAACGATTCTTCCCGAAATAAATACGGCGGGAGGCCCGCAGGCCCCCCGCCGTGTCGTGCTTGAGGTGGTACTAGCGGATGTCGATGTAGCCGCAGAGGCACGCTTCCGCGCACTTCTTGCAGCCGATGCACTTCTCGAAAATCGCCTTGTAGTGCTGGCCGATCGGCAGGCTCTTGTCGAGCCGCTCGATCGCCTTTGCCTGGCAGTACATGAAACAGTTGTCGCAGTCGCAGCACAGCCCGCAGGAGAGGCAGCGCTTGCTCTCGGTGACCGCCTCGGACTCCTCGTAGGTCGTGTCGCACTCCCGGAAGTCCATCAGACGCTCGGCCACCGGGATCTGGCGGCGTTCTATCCGCGGCTTCTTCTCGTTGAGCTGCAGGCCGATGATCTGGTCGGCGCGGATGATTTTGCGCGTGTCGGGCTCGGGGGCGTTGAGGTTCTGGAACTTCCGGTCGATGACCTCCGCGGCCTGGCGGCCAAGCCCGATCGCCTGGGTCGCGATGCCCAGACCCACGGTGACATCCCCGCCGGCGAACACGCCCGGGACCGACGTCTCGTGGACCTCGTTGACGTCGATCCAGCCCTTCTCCCCGCGGAACTCCTCGATGCCGGTCCAGACCGGGGTCTGGCTGATGCCAGCGATCACCGCGGTGCAGGGGACCTCGTAATCCGACCCCGGCACCGGGACCGGACGGCGCCGGCCGCTGGCATCGGGCTCGCAGAGCTCCATGCGCAGGCACTTCACCGCGACGGCGCGGCCGTCCTTGACGACAATTTCCTGCGGCGCCGACAGGAACTCGTACACCACGCCCTCGTGTTCGGCCTCGGTGATCTCGTGCTCGATCGCCGGCATTTCCTTGCGGGTGCGCCGATACAGCAGCGTCACGTGCGCGCCGAGCCGGCGCGAGGTGCGCGCGGCGTCGATCGCCGTGTTGCCGCCGCCGATGACGATGACCTTGTCGCCGACGTCGATGTTCTCGCCGATCCGGACGCGCTGCAGGAAGTCGACGCCGGAGAAGCAGTTCGGCGCGTCCTCGCCAGGGAGGCCGAGGTTGACGCCTTTCTGCGCGCCGATCGCCAGGTACACGACCTGGAAGTCGCGCCGCAGGTCCTCCATCGCAATGTCGCGGCCGATCTGCACGCCGGTGCGCAGTTCGACGCCCAGGTCGAGGATCGCCTGAATCTCGGCGTCGAGCACTTCATCCGGGAGGCGGTAGCTCGGGATGCCGTAGCGCAGCATGCCGCCGGCCTTCACGGCTCCCTCGAACACCGTCACCGCGTAGCAGCGGCGCGCCAGCTGGTAGGCGGCGGAGAGTCCGGCGGGTCCGCCGCCGACGACCGCGACCTTCTCCGGCCGCTTCTCGTCGGAGATCTTGCGGGCGCGCAGCTGGTGCTTGATGCCCCAGTCACCGACCCAGCGCTCCATGTTGTTGATCGCCACCGGCGTATCGAGCTTGCCGCGGTTGCAGGCGCCTTCGCAGGGGTGCGGGCAAATGCGGCCCATCGTCGCCGGGAAGGGATTGCGGTTCGTGATGATGTGCCAGCCCTCGGTGAAGGAATCGGAGGCGCTCCGACCGTACTTTTCCGCCTGTGCGATAAACGTCAGGTACCCGCGGATGTCCTCCGCGCTCGGGCACATGAAGGTGCACGGCGGGAGCTTCTCGACATAGTACGGCCGCAGCCCGGTATCTTCGTTCTTGCCGCCGGCCGCGCCGCGGCCGCCGAGCTTCATGACCTTCTTGACGACTTTCATCTCCGCCATAGTGCCGTGCTCCTTCTCATTCTGGTAGGCCGCTCATCATGGCCCGGCTGTTGCGGGAGGGGCTGAACCCCTCTCCTACGAACCCTGCAACGTAAACCGGCGGACGAAACGGGGGAAGCCCGCCCGCCCGCCGGGTGTCTTGCCGTCTGCTGCCGGAAAGACTACTTCGCGGAGCCTTCCTGATGCGGCAACTCCACCGAAACGCCGCCGTAGTACCCGTAGATCAGGCGCCCGTTGTCCATCAGGTCCTTGAGCGCGGCCTTGAACTCTTCCTTCGAGAACGAGCCCTCGCCGAACTTCTTGGTCATGCCCTTCTCCAGGTCACGCGGCTTGTAGCGCATCTTGCCCGCGTCGGCCTCGACCATCTTGAAGATGCCCTCTGCCAGGTCTGCGTGGGGAACGGCCATTGTCGTCGTCTCCTTCGCCTAGAACTTGATCTGCGCGGTGGAGCGCAGGGTCTTCTGCGCCAGCTTGTAGTCGTCGATGTGGTACTTGGTGAACTCCAGACCGGTGAGCTCGAAGAACCGCGGCCAGCCGATCCGGTTCGCCCACTCGCCGAAACGCTCGTGCTTGATGGCGTGCTTGGCGTAGACCTCGACCAGCTTGCGCACGGCGTCGGTGACCTCGGGCCAGCGCGGCGGGTTGTTCGGGAGGTAGGGGATCGCCAGCTTCGAGAACATCGGCATGCTGCGGGCGTTGGAGACCTTGCCGCCGACCCAGATCGAGACACCGTCGTTGATCGGGTTCGCGAGCGGCATCGCCGGGCAGGAGGTGTAGCAGTTGCCGCAGTACATGCAGCGCGACTCGTCGACCGTCACGGTCTGCTTGCCGTCGACCATCGCAGGGCGGATGGCCGCCGTCGGGCAGGACGAGACCGTCGTCGGGATCTCGCAGAGATCGGTGACGCGGGCGTTGTTGACCTTCGGCGGCCGCCGGTGGATGCCGAGGACCGCGATGTCGGAGCAGTGCACCGCGCCGCACATGTTCAGGCAGCAGGCGAGCGCGACGCGCAGCTTCGCGGGGAGCTTCTCGTGCGTGAAGTAGTCGATCAGGTCGTCCATGAGCACCTTGACGACGCCGGAGGCATCCGTCGCCGGGGTGTGGCAGTGGACCCAGCCCTGGGTGTGGACGATGTTCGAGATCGAGTTGTTCAGGCCCCCGACCGGGATCCCGAGCTTGGCGAGGTCCGCGATCAGCGGGTCGATGTTCTTCTGCTCGCCGGTCATGAACTCGCAGTTGTTGCGGCTCGTGAAGCGCAGGTGCCCTTCGCAGTGCTTGTCCGCGAGGGACGCCAGGTCGCGGATGAAGTCGGTGCTCACGAGGCGGGGCGAGGCGGCGCGCACGGTGAAGATCTTGTCGCCGCTCTCGGCCACGTGGACCATCACGCCGGGCTTGAGGGTCTCGTGGTACTTCCAGGTGCCGTAGTTCTTCTTGATGACCGGGTGCAGAAACTGTTCATAGTGGGGCGGGCCGATGTCCGTCTCACGCTTGGCAGCTGCCATGTTTTCTGTATCCTCCTGCCGTTAGGCCGTCGTTGGTTTGATTTCCGCAACAAGCGCCGGAAGCTACTCTTCCTCGAAGTACTCTTCGTAGAAGATGTAGGGGTTCTCGCGGGGGTGCATGACCATGTTCGGGTTCGGCGCCTCGCCGATGGACTCCATGAAGTTGCCGACCCCGACGCGGAGCATGAACTCGCCGATGCGCTCGCGGTTGTTGCCGTTCTCGCCCCAGACGTCCCAGAGCTTCTGAATGAACTCCTTGATCTCCGAGAAGGGCGCCTTCATCGGCATGAAGGGCACGACCACGGATGCCAACTGCGCGCCCTCGAGGATCGGGGCCTTGCCGCCGACGAGGATCGTGGCACCCGTCTCCTTGCCGTGGCGCAGGGCCTTGGGCATGAAGTTGATGCAGTGCATGCAGCGGTTGCACTCGTGGTTGTTGATCTTCATCGTCTTGCCGTCCCACGTCATGCAGGCGGTCGGACACATCCCGGTGATCTCGGCGACGATGTCCATCCCGGCCTTGATGTAGGCCTGGCACTCGGCCTGGTCGATACGGATCTCGTCTTTCCAGGTGCCCATGATGGAGAGGTCGGAGCGGGCGATCGACGCCACGCAGTCGTTCGGGCAGCCGGCGATCTTGATCTTGAATTTGTACGGGAAGGCCGGACGATGCAGCTCGTCCTGGTAGGTCATGGTCAGGTCGTGGCAGAGCGCCATCGTGTCGAAGCAGGCGAACTCGCAGCGCGCCATGCCGTTGCAGCAGGAGGGGGTCCGCATGTCGGAGGAAGACCCGCCGAGGTCCCAGCCCGCGTTCGAGTAGTCCGTGAAGCAATCCTCGAGCTTCTCCGATGTCGTTCCGAGCAGCACGAAGTCGCCGGTGGAGCCGTGCACGTTGAGCAGACCCGAGCCGTGCTTGTCCCAGATGTCGCACAGCGTGCGCAGGGCCTTCGAGGTGTAGAACCAGCCGGCGGGCTGGTTGATACGCACCGTGTGGAAGGCGGCAACCTCGGGGAACTCCGTCCCGAGGGCCGAGTAGCGGCCGATGATGCCGGCGCCGTAACCCTGGATGCCGACGAGACCGCCGTGCTTCCAGTAGGTCTGCTTGTCCTTGTAAGACCGCTCGAGCTGCCCGAGAAGACCTTCGGCCATCGGTCTCTTTGCGGCCGCCCGCTTGATCTCCTTCACGAAGCTCGGCCACGGCCCCTTCTCGAGCTCGTCGAGCATCGGGGTCTTGTACTTGTGAACGTGATCCGCCATCTGTACATCCTCCCTTTCAGATCGCCCCGCCACCAGCGGCGGGGAGTGTGTGGTTCGTTGGCGCGGAGTCTACGCCGCCCGCAGCCGGGAGAGCGCTTCCCCGGCCCATTCCCGCACCTGCTTGGTCACCAACTGTCCCTCCTCGTAGAGCCGCGCCGGGCTTTGGTCGTCGGCAAGACCCGTGAGCGCGATGCGCGCCCGGCCGTCCCCGACCGCGCCGAGGGCGAAGGCCGCGCTGGCCCGCACCGCCGGGTCGGCCGAGGCGCAGCAAAGCGCAACCTCGGGGACAACCTCCCGCGTCTCCGCCGGGTACGCCGGCGCGAGCCGGCCGATCGCCCAGAGCGACCCGGCGAGCAGGAACGGCTCGTCGAGGTAGCGGACGAGGGGCCGGACGCACTTGCTGAGCAACTGCGGCGCGAAGCGGCCGATCTCGCCGAGGGCCGGCGCCGACATCCAGCCGATGCCCCCGGACTCGTCGTTGAGGCTCCAGTACAGCCGCGCCACGAGCGGCTGCGCCAGATCCGGGTGCGCCCCGGCCAGCTGGCCGAGAGCGCTCACCGCCCGCCACCGCAGCAGCTCGTCGGGATCGCAGAGCAGGGAGACCAGCGCGCGCACGACACCCCGGTCGGCAACGACCAGCGAGAGGACCGGGGCGTAATCCCCGCTCTCGAGGTGGCCACGAACCGAGCGACGCAACGTCGACACGGGAGCCCCAACACCGCGATCGCGCCCTACACGCAGCCGGCGGGCTTGGCCAGACCGGCGATCTTGCAGGCCTGCTTGGCCGGGCCGGCGGGGAACAGCGAGTACAGGTACTTGGTGTTGCCCTTCTCCGGTCCCATCTTCTTGGCGATTTCCTTGGTCAGGATCCGGATCATCGGCGCGATCTTGTACTCCTGGTAGTAGCTGCGCAGGAAGTTGATGATCTCCCAGTGCTCGGGGGTCAACTCGACCTGCTCGACGTTCGCGATGTACTTGGCGACGTCTTCGGTCCAGTCCTCGAGCCGCTGAATGTAGCCGTCCTCGTCGACCTCGATCTGCTTGCCGTTCACTTCGATGTGCGCCATGCCGTCTTCCTCCTCTTGGGTTGTTTGCCCGTGTGCTTCCGTGTGAAGCGGGCCGCAGCCGCCGCCGTCCGGCGAATGGGGCCCGCGGTTGCCTGCTGCCGCCCGCGTTACGCCGCCTCCTGCTCTCGCACCGAGATCGCCACCCTGTAGAGCACGGTGACGATCAGCGCGCCGATCGCCCAGATGCCGAGGGCGATGAGCCCCTCCGGCAGCGTCGGCCAGTACTCGGTGATCTCTTCGAGGGGGTTCGGGACGAACCCGCCCGAGATCATGCCGAGGCCCTTGTCGATCCAGGTGGCCACGAACGTCATACCGCAGGCCCAGGCCAGGATCGTCTCGTTGCGCCGCGTCCCGGGATTCACCAGCAGCACGGCCGCCGCAAGCCCGAGGGCGACCGAACTCCACATCCAGGGCACCAGGGCATTATGCCCGTCCAGCCCGAAGTAGAGGTACTGAAAATGCAGCTTGTGGTCGGGGATGTTGCTGTAGAAGACCGTGAAGACCTCGCAGCCGAGCAGGAAGAGATTCAGCGGCAGCGCATAGGCCACGATCTTCGCGAGGGTCTGGATCTGCTCCCGGCCCGGGTCGAATTTCGAGAGCTTGCGCACCAGCATCGCGAGCAGGATCAGCAGCGCGGGGCCGGCGGCGAACGCCGAGGTCAGGAATCGCGGCGCCAGGACGGCCGTCAGCCAGAAACCGCGGCCGGGGAGGCCCGCGTAGAGGAAGGCCGTGACGGTGTGGATCGAAACCGCCCAGGGCACGGAGAGGTAGATGAACGGCTTGATCCACTTCGGCGACGGGATCCCCTTCTTCTCGGCGGTCAGCGTCGTCCAGCCGATCAGCACGTTCAGGAACAGGTAGCCGTTGAGGACGATCATGTCCCAGAACAGGATCGAGCCGGGCGTCGGGTGCAGGATCACGTTCATCGCGCGCATCGGCTGCCCGAGGTCGGCGAGGATGAAAAGCAGGCACATCGTCACCGCGCCGATCGCCAGGAACTCCCCGAGGATCGTGATTTTGCCGAAGGCCTTGTAGTGGTGCAGGTAGTAGGGGATGACGAGCATCACCGCGGAGGCGGCGACGCCGACGAGGAACGTGAACTGGGCGATGTAGAAACCCCAGGTGACATCCCGGCTCATGCCCGTGATGCCCAGTCCCTCGTTGAACTGCATGACGTAACAGGCGACGCCGACCAGGATCACCAGCAGGAGGCCGCCGACCCAAGCGCGGTACCGTGTGCTACCCGTGAGCGCTTTTTCCAGCATGGCCCGCCTCCTCCTAGATGATGAAGTAAACCTGGGGCTGCGTCCCCAGGTTCGGCTTGCGACGGATGGTGAAGTGCTCCTTGAGCAGCGCGCGCACCGGCGCGGCCGCATCCTGCAGGTCGCCGAAAGCCAGGAGCTTCTCGGTGCAGGCTTCGACGCAGGCCGGCTGCAGGTTCTTGTCCAGCCGCTCGGAGCAGAACGTGCACTTCTCGACGACGCCCATCATCCGCGTCGGGTACGCCGGGTTCGGCACCTTCGCGGGCAGGCCGGCGCGCGGATTGCGCCAGTTGAAGCTGCGCGCGCCATAGGGGCAGCCGGCCATGCAGAAGCGGCAGCCGATGCAGCGGTGGAAATCCATCATCACGATCCCGTCGGGCCGCTGGTAGGTCGCCTGGGTCGGGCAGACCTTCACGCAGGGCGGGTGCTCGCAGTGATTGCACAGGACCACGGTCTCCTTGTGCTCGAGGTCTTCGCGGGCGAACTGCTGTTCGTTGCCGGGAAACGCGCTGTGGTACGCCGTCTTCCAGATCCACTTGATCTCATGCCGCTTGGGATCGGTCTCGTCGGCGAACGACGGGACGTTGTGTTCCTGGTGGCAGGCGGTGGTGCACTTGCGGCAGTCATCCGGGCAACCCTTGCGCATGTCGACGACCATCGCCCAGCGTTTGCCGCCGCGCGCGGCCGCCGGGGCCGACGCCAGCGCCTCGCCGGGCTGCAGCAGGCTCCAGCCGGCAGGCAGACCGGCGGCCCCGAGGGCGCCGAGCCCCGCGAGCTTGAGGAATCCCCGTCTGTCCATCCCCTTCCCCTCATCCGTGCCCATTAGACATGCTCCTTCGGGTCGAAGTGGCAGTCCCAGCAGAACGGCTGGACCGCGAGGTATTCGTGACAGGTGTCGCAGAACTTCTTCTTGCCCTCGTGACAGCCGAGACAGGTGTTCGAGAGGCTCATCGGGCGGTCCTCACCGTCCGGGTGCGGGTACGTCCGCGCCCCGTCGCGCACCACCTTCTCGCGCCAGTCGTAGATGACCTGCATGTGCGAGGCCCGCATCTCGTCGCGCGGCAGCACGCATTTCGCGGGCGCCGCCGGCAGTTGAACTTCCGGCGGCGCGGCAGACCCCGTGCCGAAGACCGGGTTGTACCAGAACGGCGACGCGACCAGGCCGACGAAGATCGCCAGGCCGGCGAAGATCTTGCCCTTGTCGTAGATCATCGTCTACTCCTCCTTGAGCGGCTCGCCGCGCAGATTCTGCGTGCGTTCCGGTTCGCCGTCCAGGATCAGCGCGTTGCCGAGCAACTCGTGCACGCCGCCGATCTCGACCCCGGGGTTCCAGTAGTCCACCAGCGACGAGAGCGTCGCCTTGTCGATCGCGCAGATCGTGGCCATCAGGTTCACGCCGTGCTTGTCGACGACGGACTTGAGGGCATTCGCGCGGGGGAAGCCGCCGCGCATGCGCATCTCCATCAGTTCGTCGGTGTTCAATCCCGATCCGGAACCGCAGCAGTAGGTCTGTTCGCGGATCGTGTTCTCGGGCATCTCGTGGAAGTTGGCGGGGTTCATCACACTGTTGATGATGTAGCGCGGCTCCTCCATCATCCCCATCCCGCGCGCAGTGTTGCAGGAGTCGTGGAACGTGACCTGGTACTTGTCGTTGCGGCTCGGGTCGAGCTTGAGCTTGTTGTTGTGGATCAGGTCCGCGGTGAACTCGCAGATGTGCACCATCTTCGTCGACTTGGCGTGCTCGAAAACAGTCCCGGTGACCGGCGACTTGGGCACCTCGAGGTGGTTCGCCGGGCCGTTCATCGTGTCCATGTACTGGTGAACCACGCGCCACATGTGGCCGCACTCGCCGCCGAGGATCCACTTGACGCCGAGGCGCTTGGACTCGGCGTACATCTTGGCGTTGAGCCGCTTCATCATCTCGTTCGACGTGAAGAGCCCGAAGTTGCCGCCTTCGGAGTTGTACGCCGAGAACGTGTAGTCGATCCCCATCTGGTGGAAGAGCAGCAGGTAGCCCATCAGCGTGAAGATCGCCGGCGCGGCGAACGCATCGGCCGACGGGGTCACGAAGAGGATCTCGGCGCCCTTGCGGTTGAAGGTCGGGTTGACGCGGATCCCGGTCGCGCTCTCGACGTCGTCGACGAGGCCTTCGATGCTGCCCTTGAACGCGTGCGGCGTGATGCCGAGGTGGTTGCCGACCCGGAAGCAGTTCGCGGCGGGCTCGAGAATCCAGTTGATGTTCACGCCGATCAGGTGCATCAACTCACGCCCCATCATCGTGACCTCGGCGGTGTCGATGCCGTAGGGACAGTACACCGAGCAGCGCCGGCACTCGGTGCACTGGTAGAAGTACTGGTACCACTCCTTGATGACCTCGGGGGTCAACTCGCGCGCGCCGGCCATCTTGCCGAAGATCTTGCCGGCCTTCGTGAACTCGCGCCGGTAGATCGAGCGCATCAGCTCGGCGCGCAGCACCGGCATGTTCTTCGGGTCGCCGGAGCCGATGAAGAAGTGGCATTTGTCGGCGCAGGCGCCGCAGCGCACGCAGATATCCATGAACAGGTGGAAGGAGCGGAACTTCAGCAGCCGCTCGCGGATCCCCTCGAGGATGATCTCCTTCCAGTTCGGCGGCAGCTTCCAGTCGGCCTCCTGCGCCCGCCACTCGCGCGGAAAGGGGAAGCCGAGGTACTCGACGAACTTCTCCTTACCGGAATAGCAGAAAGTGCCGGGCCGGAAGTCCAGCGGCGTGTCCATCCACTCCGTCGCCGGGGGCTGGCTCTTGACGGTATTGACGAGTTCCTGCGGTTTCGGCGTCGCCATCGTCTACTCCTTGTATTCCTTCTCGAGGGGGAAGCCGGCCTTCTTCATCGGCACGTGGAACTCCTCCTCCCACTCCTCGTAGGTGTGCACCTTGACATCGGGATTCCAGGGGTTGATGTGGCGCACCTCGCGGCTGTTGTTCGCGAGGTTGCGCGTCGGGCTCATGAACACCCCCGGTGCGTGCAGCAGCTTCGAGAAGGGGAAGTACGCGAGCAGCGCGCAGATCAGGAACAGGTGCGCGAAGAAGAGCGCGCCGACCCCGGCGGGGACGGCCGGCGAGAAGGTGGCCAGGCTCATCGCGAGCTGTTTGATGGCCGTGACGTCGACCCGCACGAAGTAGCGCATCAGCACGCCGGTGACCGCGATCGCGCCGATCAACAGCAGCGGGAAAAAGTCGGAAGCGAAGCTGATGTAGCGCACCTGCGGCTCGAGCAGCCGGCGCGCGAGCAGGAAGCCGAGGGCCGCGAGGATCACGGCGTCAGTCTGGTACATCGAGGGCAGGCCGACCTGGAAGAAGCCGTCCGCCTTGTCCATCGCGGCGATAAGCGCGGGGACCGGCTCGAGGAAGAAACGCAGGTGGCGGATCAGGATCGTGAAGAACGCGTAATGGAAAGCCAGAGCGCCGAGCCAGAGCCACTTCGTCGATCCGTAGACCAGGTTACCGTTCTGCAGCTTCATCCGGGTGTTGCGGAAGAGCGAGCGGAACAGGAAGACTTCGAGGAACATCCGCTTGAGGACCGCGCCCGTCGTATGCGGGTTGTCCAGCGAGTCGTTCGGGATCCACGGCAGCGCCCGCTGCTGCCCGCAGGTCGTCGGGATGCGGAACGGGACCGGCGACCGTCCCCAGCGGATCACCGCCATGACGGTGCCGCCGATGAACATGGCAACCGCGAGGTACGGGATCCAGATGCCGAACAGTGGCTGCAGCCCACCGGAACTACCCCCCGCGAGCCCGATTGCCGTGAGGATCACCACGGCTGCCAGAGCACTCAGTAGCTTCATTCGCCCTCCCCCCGCTTTTGGCCCCTGGGAAACTGCCCGGTACGCTTCATCACCCGAGGCGCGCGGCCAGGAGTTGCGACTCCTTGATCTCGCGCACCCGGATCTCGAAGATTTTCTCGCGGCACTGCATGTACACGTCGAAGGCGACGAGCGCCAGACGATCGACGCCGTTTTCCAGCGCGGTCAGCGCCGGACGATCGAGCGCAGCGTCCGTCAGCTCGTCGCGGAGAATTCCCCTGAGGGTGTAGACGAAGCTGACGGCCGCCGACGGGGTGAACTCCTGCACCGCCCGGATCCTCACGATTCCGTCGATCGCGGCGGAGAGCTCGGCAACCGGCACTTCGGCGGCGAAACGGTCGTAGAGCCGACCGAGCCCCTCGCGGACCGTGTGGCCGACGGGGTTGGCGAAGGGATCGGAGCCGCCCGCGAGAAAGCGCGCCGTGTCCTCGGGGTAGGTGGCGAGCACGGCCTGGAACCACCGCTCCAGAACCGCTTCCCGCTTCGCAGCCAGCGCCTCGCTCAGTCCCATGCTCTCCCCTCCAAATCGCTCTCTAATAAAAAGCAAGAAACATACCAGCAGCCGGGAAAGTCGAAAACCGCGCTAAGGCCATGGTTTTGCAGAGAGTGCCCGCACCTCGTGACTGCACTCACATTCACGATGCGTCGGCGCTGACGAATTGTCAGGCGCTGATGACAGCATGGCAGGAGCCGGGGGCTTCAGGAGCGCTTGCGTTTCTTCACCGGCGTGCGCACGGCATTGCGCAGCACCGCGCTGATTTCCTCCCGGTCGAGGGGAAGCAGCAGGTAGTAGAAGACGCGGTGGCGGCGCACTTTGCGCTGAAGCTCCACCGAATCGTGCTCGCTGATGACGATGATCGGCAGTTTCGGATCGACCCGGTTCAGGCAGGGGATGTAATCGACTTCGCGCTCGGCGTTGCGGCTCACGAAAATAATGCAGGCCGCGAGGTTGCCCGAAAGCGCCTCACAGATCGCCGATGGCCCGCTGTCGGTCCACTCGACCTGGAAGCCTTCCTCGGCGAGGATGGCGCTCAGCCCCCCCTCCTCCGGCGGTTTGCGCGAAAAGACCAGCACTTTCGGGATCGGCACGTACCTTCCTCCTTGCGCGCAAGAAGAAAGCAAAACTTGTACCAACAGCAACAGCGCGGTGCGACGTCGCCAATAATGCGGACTTCAGCGGGGATTCCGGCGGGGGACGGGAGACGCAGGAGGGTCCCGGCGCGCCGGGGCCCCGGCGCCCTGACATGATGTCAGTCGGCGCTCTGACGGGGTGTCAGTGGGTGCCGGCCACCGGGGCGCGCCGCCGGCTGCCGACGCTGGCGTCGGCGAGTTCATAGGCGCGGAGCTTCCGGTACAGGTTGCGTTCACTGATCTGGAGCACCTTGGCCACCTTGGCGCGATGACCGCCGAGGCGCTCGAGCAGCAGACCGATGTAGCGCCGCTCCAACTCCTCGAGAGACATGTTTTCGGACAGGTCGAACCCGGCCTGCGGGTCCTGTCCCCGCACGACCACGGGGAGATCCCGCGCCTGAATCTCCGCGGTCTCCGCAATGATCACCGCGCTTTCGATCATGTTCTGCAGTTCGCGGATGTTCCCCGGCCACGCGTACGACTTGAGCAGCTCCAGCGCCTCGGGTGCAAGCTTCTTCTCGCCCCCCGGGTGGTTCGCCCGTCGCAGGAAGTGCCGCGCCAGCAGCGGGATGTCGTCGCGCCTCTCGCGCAGCGGCGGAACGAGCACGGGGAAGACATTGAGACGGTAGAAGAGATCCTCCCGGAAGGTGCCCTCGCGGCTCATCTGCAGCAGGTCGCGGTTGGTCGCGGCCACCAGCCGCACGTCCACTTTCAGGTCCACCGTGCTGCCGAGGCGCCGAAAACTGCCGGTTTCGAGCACGCGCAGCAATTTCGCCTGCAGCACCGGGCTGACCTCGCCGATCTCGTCGAGAAAGAGCGTCCCGGTGTCGGCGACCTCGAAGAGACCATGCTTGAGCGCGGTCGCGCCGGTGAAGGCGCCCTTCTGATGGCCGAACAGCTCGTTCTGCAGCAGATTCTCGTTGAGCATCCCGCAATCGACCACGACGTACGGACGGTCACGGCGGGGGCTGGACTGGTGGATCGAGCGCGCCACCAGTTCCTTGCCCACGCCGCTCTCGCCCTGAACGAGCACGGTGTGGCCGGACGGCGCCACCTTGGAAACCAGCTCCTTCACGCGGCGGATCCCCGAACTCTGGCCAATAATTTCCAGCGAGAACCTCCTTCCGCATCGCAATCGGTCGGCTGCGGCTTCCTGGCGCTCCGGGTGGGATCCCGGGGGCGACCGCAGCGGAAAGAGAATACATCTTTTCAGGGAGCGGGGGCAAGCCGCGGCGCGATCCGACCGGGGCACAGCGGGGCGTCGAGGAAGCACGCCGCGCAGAGCGGCCGCGGAGCCCGGCAGAGCGCCCGACCGTGCGCGATGAGCTGGTGGGAGAACTTTACCCAGCGCGCGCGGGGAATGAGCGCCATGAGGTCGAACTCGATTTTCACCGGGTCGAACGCTTCGGTGAGCCCGAGCCGCCCGGCAACCCGTCCGACGTGGGTGTCCACCACGATCCCGGGGATGCCGAAGGCATTCCCGAGGACGACGTTCGCGGTCTTCCTGCCGACGCCGGGGAGCGCCGTGAGCTCCTCGAGGGTGCCGGGCACCTCGCCTCCGTGCCGGGCGACCATCCTGCCTGCCGCGGCGATGATGTTCGCCGCCTTGCTCCTGAAGAAGCCGGTTGAACGGATCTCCTGCGCGAATACCGCGGGATCGGCGGCGGCGTAAGCAGCGGCGCTCCCATACCTGGCGAACAGGGCCGGCGTGACCTTGTTCACGCGCTCGTCCGTGCACTGCGCCGAGAGGATGGTGGCCACCAGCAGCTCCAGCGGCGTGGAATACGTCAGGGTGCAGCGGGCGTCGGGGTAGTGACGCTCGAGCAGCGCGAGGATTCGCGTCACGCGTCCGGCCGCCGCGCCGCGGCTCGTCTGCACCATCAGGGGTCCCCCACACCAAAATCCGCGTGCAAGCTCATGGGGGATCTTGCGAGAAGCATTCCAGAGCAGCGTGAAGATTGAGGCAAGGCACAAGCGCTGTGGGCGCAGGCGTTGACGGTTCGGGCGTCCATTCGGCTATACTACCGCGAACAACGGGAGGACGCGAACGCCGATGGACATGCATTTCTGGTTGCACCATTTCGCCTCCGCCAGCATCGTGGCCAAGGCGATCTATCTGCTGCTGTTTCTCCTCTCGGTCGTCGCCTGGGCGATCATGATCCGCAAGGGCCTGCTGCTGCACCGCAACGCCTCGGCCACCCGCAGCTTCCTCGATCTCTACCGGAAGAGCCGCCGGGACATCCCGGGGCTCTATCGGCAGATCGGCGGCGCAAAGGCGCGGCTCGAGTCGCCCCTGGTCGCCGTGTTCTCCCGCGGGTGCGAGGAACTGCAGGCCTTCCTCGGACGCGAGCCGGGCCTGTCGGGGGCGCCGGCGCGCACCCGCATCGGGCCGCACCAGTTCGCGACGCTGGCCCGCACGGTCACGGCCGTCGAAGACAAGTACTTCCTCGATCTCGAACACCTGCTGATCATCCTCGCGACGACCATCAGCGCCGCCCCCTTCCTCGGCCTGCTCGGCACGGTCTGGGGAATTCTCGAGGCGTTCCAGGCCATGGGCAGCCAGGGGGCCACCGGCGTCACCGCCGTCGGGTCCGGCATCTCCGAGGCGCTGATCGCGACGGCCTTCGGCCTCGTCGTGGCCATCCCTGCTCTGCTCGGCTATAACATCATCGGCGCGCGCATTCGCGAGCTCGCCGGCGAGGCCGACACGTTTCTCGCCGATTTTCTCGCCCTGGTGGAACGCGATTACGTCCGCGAGGACCGCCCGTAGCGGCGCGGCGCCGGACATGGCCTTCTATCAGAGCAAACGTCGCGCCTTCGGCTTCGAGCCGAACACGACCATGAACGTCACCGCGCTCGTCGACGTGCTGCTGGTCACGCTGATCATCTTCATGCTCGTCTCCCCGACCCTCGAGCACGGTATCGACGTGCAGCTGCCGGTCGCCAAGCCCTACAAGATGGTCGCGACCAAACCGGTTCTGGTGAGCCTCGCGAAGGCGGGGTCGCTGTTCTTCAACAATCAGCAGGTCACCGAGGCGCAGCTGCGGGCGCGGCTGACCGAGGCCGCGCGGGCGAACCCCGAGACGCCGGTGGTCCTGCGCGGCGACGCCGGCATTCCCTACGGCGAACTGATCCGCGTCCTCGACCTGGTCCGGGGGAGCGGGCTGACCAACATCGGGCTCGCCACCCGCAGCCCGGGAGGGTGAGCGGTGGGACGCGCCCTCTCGTGGTCGCTCGCGGCGCACGCGGCGTTCATCATCTCGTTCCTGCTGCTCTCGGCAACCCGGCAACCCCTGACGATCCCGCAGATTGCCCGTCCGGTGCGACTGGTGACCTATCTCGAGCCCGCAGCGGTCCCCCGGCCGAGAGCCGCCGCTCCGGTCAACCCCGGAATTCCGCGCGCCGCACCGCCAGCCACCGAAATCCGGGCCGAGGAATCTCCCGCCGCACCAGCCGCAGCAGCCGCACCTGTGGCGGTGCCTCGCGTCGTGATTCCGGTGCGGGAACCGGCGGCACCGCCGCCCCGGTCCGCGACGCCGCCGGCCGAGACGCGCCCCGCCCTGAGCGAGCGTCTGGCGCGCAGGTTGGCCTCGGCCGCCCCCGCAGAGAGCCGCCGCACGGAGATCGCCCCCCCCCCGGTGGCGAATCTGCCGGTGCCGGAACCTGTCGCCGTCGCGCCGAGCCCCGACCGTCCCGCGCCGGGAGCCCCGGCGGCGACACCGGCGACGATCTCGCCGGTCGGGTACTTCCCGCACACCTGGTACCTCGCGGTGCTCAAGGAGAAGATCTTCGCCCGCTGGTCCCCTCCCAGCGAGTTCTTCCACAGCGGCCGCCCCCCGGCCGCCCTGGTGTCCTTCCACATCGATCGTGCCGGGAGAATCAGCGACATCGCGCTGAAAGAGAGTTCGGGCTCCGCCCGCTTCGACAAGTCTGCGCTGGCGGCTCTCCAGGGCCTGGGCCAGGTGGCACCACTTCCCGAACAATACGCTGAGGAGAGTCTCGATGTCGTCATCCGCTTCCAGAACCTCAAGTAGCCGATCGCTGAAAAAATACCTGCGGAACCGCCTGTCCGCGCGCGGGCTGCTTTCCCGTCGGATCTGCGCAGCGGCTGCCTTGTGCGCGCTCGTGTCGCTCATGGCGGCGCCGGCGCGGGGGGCCGAGGTCTGGCTCGACGTCTCGAAAGCCGCGGACAGAAAGATCGTCATCGCGCTGCCGCCGCTGGCGGCGCAGGAGGGTCCCGACGAGCTGAGCCTGCGCCAAACCCTTGAAAACGACCTGCTCGTCGCCGGCCATTTTCGCCTCCTGCCGCTCGGCGGGCCGCAGCTGGCTCAGGCCGAGAAGGACCGGGGGGCCGCCCCGATCGACCCCGCAGCGTGGGGAGCGTTCGGCGCGGAGCTCCTGCTGCGCGTCGATGCCGTGCGCCAGGGCGGCCGGCTGAACCTGCGCGCCACATTGTTCGACGTCGGTGCGCGGGTCCAGCTGCTCGCACGAGAGGAATCCGACGTTCTGTCCGAAGCGCCGCGCCTGGCGCACCGGCTCTCGGACGCGGTGGTGCGGGCGCTCACCGGCGGGCCGGGCCTCGCCCTGACACGCATCGCGGCGACCTGGTCGCACGGCACCAGCCCGAAGCGCGTCGTGATCATGGACTACGACGGACGCAACCAGCGGCCGCTGTCGGCCGACGGCGTGCTCGCCCTGCACCCCGCCTGGTTTCCCGACGGCACGCGGGTGGCCTATGTCACCTATCGACAGGGGCGCCCGGAGATCGTGGCCCAGAACGTGACGACCGGACAAGTCCGCAGCCTGGCGTTCTTCCCGGGCTTGAACGCCTCGCCGGCGATTTCCCCGGACGGCCGGCAACTGCTCCTCGTGCTGAGCCGCGACGGCAACCCCGAAGTCTACCGCATGGCCGTCGACGGCTCGGAGCTCAAACGGCTGACGTTCACGCCGGCCGTGGAGACCTCACCCGTCTGGTCCCCCGACGGGGCTCAGATCGCCCTGGTCTCCGACCAGGGAGGCGGCCCCCAGGTCCACCTGCTCGGCGCGAACGGCGGGCGGATGCGGCGGGTGTCGTTCATGGGCAATTACGCGACCTCACCGGATTGGTCCCCGCGCGGGGACCGCATCGTTTTCACCGCGCTCATCGAAGGCACCTTCCAACTTGTCCTCCTCGACCCCGCCACGGGCAACCAGGAGCAGCTGACGTTCGACGCGGAGCACAAGGAGAACCCCGCGTTCGCGCCGAATGGGAGGCACATCGTTTACAGCGAGGGGCGCGGCAGCGCCTACCGCCTGGTCATCGTCGACACGCTGGCCGGCGAGCGCTTCCGGGTTTCCCGCGAGAAGGGCAACTTCACCTCCCCGGCCTGGTCCCCGTAGCGGCCCCGGGCGCTCTTGCTTTTTTCCGGCGGCCGGTTATGCTGGTGGCCGAGCGTGATGGCCGCAGACACAGGGGCTTTTTCCGATCAGTCGATCAGGGAGGTGCTGGCATGAAACGTGGACCGGGGTTGTTTTTCGCGATTCTCGTGGTTCCGGCAGTGAGCGCGCTGCTTCTCGGTTGCCCGAAAAAGGTCGTCAAGCCGGGGACTGCTCCGCAGCCGCGGGTGAACGAACTGGTCGGCGTCACGCGGCCCACACCCGCGACCGTGCCCGGCGGCGACTCCGGCGCGAAGCAGCCGACGGACCGGCAGACCGACGAGCAGCGCACCGCGCAGTTGCTGGCCAGCCGCGGCGAGGACATCCCGATCAAGGAGAGCCCGGCGATCGAGTTCTTCGAACCGACCCCCGAGGACCGGGTTGTGCTCAAGCCGATCTTCTTCGAGTACAACAAGTCGAACATCCGGCCCGAATACCAGCCGGTGCTCGAAAACATCGCGAAGTGGATGGGCAAGAAGAGCCAGACGCAACTGCTCGTCGAAGGCCACTGCGACGAGCGCGGCACCGACGAGTACAACCTCGCTCTGGGCGAGCGGCGGGCTCTCGCGGTGCGGCGTTACCTGGTCGCTCTCGGCGTTCCCTCCGACCGTGTCCACACGATCAGCTACGGCGAGGAGAAGCCGGCGGTGTCCGGAAGCGACGAAGCCGCCTGGTCGAAGAACCGGCGCTCCGAGTTCAAGGTTTCCGCGCAGTAGCGCCCGGGCGCTTCCTCATGCCCCTCTCGAGGGCAGTCTCCCCCGGCCGACCGGCGCGCCTCGCGCGCCGCGTGGGGCCGGTTTTGTGCAGCGCGGCGCTCGCGATCCTGCACGGCTGCGCGGCGGCCGACCGGACCGCCCGACAGGATGTCGAAAGTCTTCAGACCAACGTCCAGCAGATGGAGTCGAGCCTCCAGGCGCGTCAGGCCGGCGTCTACGAGCAGATCCGCGAGCTGCGCGAGGACGAGAACCGCCTGGAGCGCCTGCTCGAGGAGAGCGCCCGGCAGACCAAGGCGGTCGGGCTCCAGGTTCAGCGCCTGAGCGAGCGTACCCAGGAGGAGTTGGACGCCCGCGACAAGCTCCAGCGCGAAAGCGCCCAGGCCGCGGCGGAGCAGCTCTCCCGTCTGGGCGCGCGTATCGACGGCCTGCAGAAGGACCTGCAGAAGGGCTTCCAGGCGATCAACGACAATCTCGTCGCGATGAGCGCCTTCGAGAAGAAGCAGGAGGAGCGGATCGCCAAGATGCAGGAGCAGTTCCAGAGCCAACTCAAAGTCGTGGTCGAGGAAGTCGGGCAGGAGAACCAGCAACTCATGCATTCGATCGCCGCGGTCCGCGGCGAGTTCGACGCCGTTCGCCAGGAGTCGGCGGCAACCCGGCAGGGGCTGGAAGAGTTGCACGACCCGATGAAGCAGATCGCGCAGCGCTTGGCCGCAGCGCAGGGCCAGATCCAGGACCTGGTCAAACGGCAGGAATCGCTCCGCAAGGCCGCACCCGCTCGCGGCGGGCAGCACAGCGTCCGGGCCGGGGAGACTTTGACCATGATCGCCGCGCGCTACGGGGTCGGGGTGCAGGCCCTGATGGAGAAGAACCAGATCACCGACGCCAACAGCATTCGCGAGGGACAGAAGCTCGCGATTCCGGAACCTTGAAAAGTGCTTTCTTCAAGAAGCCGTTCGTTCCCGTGCGGGCTTCGGGGTCCTGCCTGCCACCCCGCCGCCGGGGTGGTCGCTGCGGACCTCCATCGACCTCGCTTCGCTCACCCGCTGGAGACCTCCCCTTCGCGCCACCCCTTTGCCCAGCCTGTTCTTCCGAAAAGCGCATTCCGCAATCCGCTCTCTCAGGCACTCGGCATCCTTGTCGCACTCGGCCTGCTCCTTGTCACGGTGGAGCCGGCCGCCGCCGCGGGGCGCATCGCCGTTCTGCCGTGGCGAATCACCGTGACATCGCCGCAGTACGACTGGCTGGCGGATGGACCGCACGTGCTGGTCGGCCTGCTCATCGCCGCTCAGACCGGCTGGGACCCGCTCGCGCGGGATGACGCCGCGCGGGTGTCCGCCGCCTGGGGTCAACCCGAGGCTCCGCCCGCGCCGGAGGCCGCCAAAATGCTGGCCGACGCGGGCGTCGGCGCCGTCCTTGCCTGCAGCGCCGAAGAGCAGGCGGGTTCGCTGCGGGTCCGCGCGGAACTCTATCGCGACATCGCGGGGGGAAGCGAGCCCCTCCGCTTCTCGTACACCGGCAAGACGAACCAGGTCATCACCATCGCGATGCTGGTCGCGGAGGCCGCCGGCGAGGCTCTCGAGCTGCGCTTTCCGCGGGCGCTGCGCCCGCCGCTGCCGAGTCCGCCGGATTTCCAGGTCTCCCGGCTCGAACCGACATTCGGGACGCGCAACCCGCAGGAGAACCTCGCACAGACCGAAGCGTTCATGCTCACGGCGCTGAAGATCGACCCCAACAACGCGGACGCCTACTTCCAGCTCGGATCGCTGTACGCGCGCAGCAACCTCCTCGACAAGGCGCTCGGGCACCTCAGAAACGCAGTCGAACTCAGCCCGAAATCGGCGCGCTACCACTGGGGACTCGGCGTCGCCTACTCCCTCCAGGGCCAGCAGGAGGAGGCGCTCACCGAGTTCCTGCAATCCACGGTCATCGACGAGAACTTCACCGAGGGCTTCATCGCCCTCGCCGCGCTGCACCGCCGCCTCGGTGATCCGCAGGCGAGCGAGGCGGCGATCGAACGGGCCGCGAAGGCCAAACCCGAGGACCCCCTCGTGCTCACCGCGCGCGGGGTGAACGCCTACCTCGCCGCGGACCCCGCCGCCGCGCGGGTGCGCTTCGAGGAGGCGAGAATCGCCGATCCGCGCACAGTCCCGGCCTCGATCAACCTCGCGGTGCTGCTCTGGGAGGAGGGCAACATCGAGGGCGCGCGCAAGGAACTCGAGCGGGCCATCGCCGTGGAGCCCGCGAACACCGAGGCGCTGATGAATCTGGCGATCGTCAACGGGGCGCGGGGTGCCTACCCGGAGGCCGCCGGGCGGATCAAGCTGGCGATGGACGCCGGCGCCCCCCAGCGCGCCGCGCTCTACAATCTCGGCACGCTCCAACTGCAGGCCGGCCGGCTTGCGGAGGCGGCCCAGACGCTCCAGCGCGTCCTCGACCTCGACCCGGGGCACACCCCGGCGCGAAACAATTTCGGCCTGGTCCAGCTGCTGCGCGGGCAGCCCGCGGAGGCGCTGGCGACGCTCTCCGCAGCACGGGACGACTCGGCGGCGGGCGCCCTGCTCGCGTACAACCTGGCATTGCTCCACCAGCTTCAGCGGGGCGGGCAACTGGCGCTCGTGAACTATCTGCGCGCGCTGCAGCTGCGCCGCGACTTCACGCTCGCGCACATCAACCTCGGCATTCTCTTCGAATCGATGGGGCGCCCCGAGAAGGCCCTGACCGAGTACCTCAAGGCGCTCAGCTCCGCGGAACTGCACCCCGAAGTCTACACCTGGCTCGGCCAGATCTACAACCAGCGCGGCTACGGGTCCATGACCGAGGACACGATCCGGAAGACCACCCTCGTCGACCCGAGCGTGCCGCTGGCCTGGCACGCGCTTGCGACCAACTTCGAACCGACCGACAAGCGAAAAGCCGCCGTCGCGTGGCGCCAGTTCCTTGACGCCGTGCGCCGCGACCGCAACCGCGCTTTCTGGGTGCCGTTTGCCGAGCAGCGCATCGCCGCGATGGAATCTCCGTAGGCGATCCCTTGCATTGAGGCGGGCAGATAGCCTACTATTTCCGCAACCAACGATCCAGGGAGGGACGACGATGGCGAAGAAGAGGGAAACGCTGGCCTGCAGACCCTGCGGCACCATGGTGCTGGTGTCCGATCAGGGAGATGCCGTGATCGAGTGCTACGAATGCGGCGCCGAGCTCGTCGCGAAGACCGCGAAGAAGCCGGCCGCCAAGAAGACCGTGAAGGCCGCCCCGAAAAAGATCGCCGCGGCGAAGAAGCCGGCCGCCAGGAAGGCCGCCCCGAAGAAAAAGAAGTAGTTCCGGGTTCGCGCCCCCCCGCCGCTCCCGCCGCACGGGATGGCGGGGGTTTTCGTCGACGGCGACCGGACCCGCCAAGAAAGGACCGCGAAGAGCATGGTCGAACCGTTCCTGCCCAAGTGGATCGCCTGGGAGACGACCCAGCGCTGCAACCTGCGCTGCGTCCACTGCCGCTGTTCCTCGGAGCTGACCTCCGCGCAGGGGGACTTCACGACGGCCGAGGCCTTCGCGCTGCTCGACCAGATCGCGGAGCTCTCCAAGCCGGTGCTCGTGCTCTCCGGCGGCGAGCCGCTGCTGCGCCCGGACGTCTTCGACATCGCCCGGCGCGGCACCGCGCTCGGGCTGCGCATGTGCATGGCGACCAACGGCACGCTGATCACCGACGCCGTCTGCGAGAAGATGAAGGACGCCCAGCTGCGCATGGTCTCGCTCTCGCTGGACGGCTCGACGGCGGCGATCCACGACGACTTCCGCTCGATGCCCGGCGCCTTCGACGGCACGCTGCGCGGCGCGGCGCTCCTGAAGAAGCACGGCATCCCGTTCCTGATCAACTCCTCGTTCACGAAGCGCAACCAGGGGGACATCGCGAACGTGATGCGCCTGGCCAAGAGCCTCGGCGCCACCGCCTGGTACCTGTTCATGATCGTTCCCACCGGGCGCGGCGAGGACATCATGGGCGAGTTGATCTCCAAGGAGGACTACGAGGAGATCCTCAAGTGGCACTACGAGATGGAGAAGAACGAGCATGAACTCCTCGTGCGCCCGACCTGCGCGCCGCACTACTACCGGGTCGTGCCGCAGATGGCCAAGGCCGAGGGGGTCAAGTTCGAGCGCCGCTCGCTGACCTTCTCCACCGGCGGCGGCAAGGGCTGCATCGCCGCCCAGAGCATCTGCCTGATCGACGCTTTCGGCGAGGTCAAGCCCTGCTCCTACTTCCCGGTCTCGGCCGGCAACGTCAAGAAGACTCCGTTCCGCGAAATCTGGGAGAAATCGCCGCTCTTTCTCGAGCTGCGCAACTTCAAGGGCTACAAGGGCAAGTGCGGCCAGTGCGAGTACCTCAACGTCTGCGGCGGCTGCCGCGCCCGCGCCTACGCCGTGACCGGCGATTATCTGGACGAGGAACCGTTCTGCACCTATACCCCGATCAGGATGATGAGGAGCAGCTGCACGTCATGACGAAACGCACCGAAGCGCGACCTGCAACCCACGACTTTCTCGAGGCCTGCCGCGGTAACAAGGTCCGGCGCACCCCGGTCTGGATCATGCGCCAGGCCGGGCGCTACCAGCCGGAGTACCGCGCGATGCGCAAGAAGTACACGTTCATGGAGCTCTGCAAGCAGCCCGAGCTCTCGACGCAGGTCACGCTGCTGCCCGTCGAACAGCTCGGCGTGGACGCGGCGATCCTCTTCTCCGACATCCTGATCCCGGTGGAGGCCATGGGCGTGCCCGTGGAGTTCACCGAGGCCAAGGGGCCGGTCCTCGCGAAGCCGGTGCGCACCGCCCGCGACGTGGCGCGCCTCGTCGTGCCGGACCCCCACGAGACGATGCCGTTCGTAGTGGAGGCGGTGCGGATGATCCGCCGGGGGCTGGCCGGGAAGGTCCCGCTCATCGGATTTTCGGGCGCGCCCTGGACGCTGGCTTCCTACATGGTCGAAGGCGGCGGTTCGAAGAGCTACGTCGGGATCAAACAGATGATGTTTCAGGAGCCGGCGCTCTACCGTACCCTGATGCAGAAGATCACCGCCACAGTCGAGAAGTACCTGCTCGCGCAGGTCGAGGCGGGTGCCGAGGCCGTGCAACTCTTCGACTCCTGGGCCGGGGCGCTCTCCCCGCGCGACTACCGGACGCTCGCCGCCCCGTGGTCGGCGCGGATCATCAAGCGGCTGAAGAAGACCGGCGTGCCGGTCATCCACTTCGTCTACGACGGCGGCGGCGTGCTCGAGCAGGTGCGCGACACCGGCGCGGACGTCGTCGGTCTGGACTGGCGCGTCGACATCGACGTGGCGCGCAAGCGGCTCGGCCGGAAGGTCGCGGTCCAGGGCAACCTCGACCCCTGCTCGCTCTTTCTCCCCGAGCGCGAACTGCGCGCCCGGGTGCGCGAGGTGCTCACGGCGAACGCCAAGCTGCCCGGCCACATCTTCAACCTCGGCCACGGCATCCTGCCGCAGTGCTCGGTGGCGGCCGCGCAGATCCTGGTGGACGAGGTCCACAAGTACAAGGTGTAGGGGAGGGGTTCATCCCCTCCCGAACCTGACCGGCGCACAGGCTGGGATTGGTCCCCTCCCGTGCGCAACCGTCCTTCCGGGCGGGGGTCAACCCCGCCCCTACGAAAGGTCGCATGATGACCGGACCCGGCCCGAATGTTGTCCTGCTGATGAACATGGGGGGGCCGGACTCCGAGGCCGCCATCGCGCCGTTCCTGACCAATCTCTTCCTGGACCCCGAAATCCTCCCCTTGCCGCTTCCCGGCTTTGTGCGGGGATTCGTCGCGCGAAGGATCGCGGCGAAGCGCGCCGCCAAAGTCCTCCCCCGCTACCGCCTGCTCGGCGGCAAGTCGCCGCAGGGCGAGCTCACGGCGCGCCAGGCGCAGGCGCTTCAGACGCGCCTGAACGCCGGGGAGGGCCCGCGCTGGCGCGTCCTCGTCGCGATGCGCTACTGGCACCCGTTTACCGAAGAGGCGCTCGAGGAGGCCGCTGCGCTGCGCCCGTCGCGGCTGGTCGCGCTCTCGCTCTACCCCCACTACTCGCGCGCGGTCGGCGGCAGCAGCATCGGCGAATTGCATCGGCTGCTGCGTCGGCGACCGCTCAATTGCCAGATGCGGAGCGTCGACCAGTTCTTCCGCCACCCGCTCTTTCTCAAGGCCCACGCCGACCGGATCGCCGCCGCGCTCGCGCAGTTTCCCGACGGCGGCCGCGACGCCTTCGTGCTCTTCTCGGCGCACAACCTGCCCGAAAAGCTGATCCGGCAGGGCGACCCGTACCTCGATCAGGTCAAGGCCACGGTGGAGGGATTGCTCCCGGCGATCGGCGAGCGGCCCTGGCGGCTGGCCTTCCAGAGCCGTTCCGGCCCCGTGAAGTGGCTCGCCCCGGAGGTCGCCGATACGTTGCGCACGCTTGCCGCCGAGGGCCGCAAACAGGTGCTGATGGTGCCGCTGAGCTTCGTCTCCGACCAGATCGAGACGCTCCATGAAATCGACGTCGTCTACACCGAGGAGGCGCGGGCCGCCGGCGTGGACTTTCGCCGCACCCCGGCCTTCAACGACGCACCGGACTTCATCGCGCTGCTCGCCGCCCTCGCCCGCGACGCGGCGGGTGGCTGAAAGGCGCCTGCCACGCCCGGCTTTTCAGGGACCGGCTGAGAGGTAACCCTTCAGTGAAGTGCGGAACTTTTCCCGTTCGTGGTGAGCCGTGAGCTTGACGAACGGTCGAACCACGAACGGGAAGTCTTCACACAAGCGCCCTTCGACGGGCTCAGGGCGAACGGTACTGATCGGGCCACCGTTCACTGAAGGGCTACACTGAGAGGCATTTCGGCAATTGACATGATCGCGAGCCCTCGTTACAAGGGGGTGGAAATCAAGAGCGGGAGGAGCACGCACAAATGGAGAAGACCGAGGTCATCGTCGTCGGCGGCGGCATCAGCGGCATCGCCTTCGCGTGGAAGGCGGCGCGTGCCGGCCGATCCGTGCTGCTCCTCGAGAGCGGCAACCGCTGCGGCGGCTGTCTGCACTCGCACCGCACGGCCGATGGCTACTGGCACGAACTGGGAGCGCACACCACCTACAACAGCTACGGCGGTTTTCTCGACATCGCCGCCGGCAGCGGCGCCGCCGCCAAGATCGTGCAGCGGGGCCCCGCTCGCGCCCAGTTCGGGTACTTGCGCGACGGCGCCTACGAATGGCTGAGTCCCCCGGCCCTGCTGCGCCGCTTTAACTGGCTCGAGATCGTGACGAGCGCCCCCTTCGCGATCCTGCGCGGCAAGAAGGGGCGCACCATGGGCCAGTATTACAGCGGCCTGCTCGGGCGGGGGAACTATGAACGCTTCCTCAGGCCCTTCCTCGCGGCCGTCCCATCCCAGGACGCCGACGGCTTTCCCGCCGACGGTCCCGGCTCCCTCTTCAAGAAACGGCCGCGACGCAAGGAGTACCCGCGCAGCTACGGGTTCGAAGGCGGCCTGCAGACCGTGTGCGATGAAGCCCTGCGCACTCCCGGCCTTCGGGTGACAACCGGAGCCGTGGGCACTCGCGTCGCGCCATCGGAGGCGGGTTTTGTCGTCACGACCGCGGATGGACGGAGCTTCGAGGCGCCGATTGCGGCGATCGCGACCCCCATCGACGCGACCGCCGCGCTGCTCCGCGGCGACTTCCCCGCGCTGGCGCAGGCCCTGAGGCCGGTGAAGACGGTGGGCGTCGACTCGCTGGGCGTGGTCCTGCCGCACGCGCGCTGCTGGATGCCGGAGGCCGCGTTCGTGATCCCGGCCAGGGACATCTTCTTTTCGGCGGTCACGCGCGACCCCTTTCCGGACCCGAACCATCGCGCCTTCACGTTCCACTTCAAGTCGGGGCACAGCCGGGAGGAGCAGCTGCGGCGCATGAGCGAAGTGCTGCGCTGTCCCGTACCCGAACTGGGAGAACCCGTGACACGACAGACCCTGCTCCCTGCCCCGGCCCTCGGCCACGACCGCATTGTCGCGGAACTCGACCGCCAGCTCGCCGGGCGCCGGCTCGCGCTGACGGGGAACTATTTCAAGGGACTCGCGATCGAGGACTGCGTGCTGCGCTCATTCGAGGAATTCGCCCGCGTAGCCGGCTGAGCCCGCCGCCGACGGCGAGATCATACCGCTTCGAGCCAACGCCAGACGCCACGGGAGCCGCGACAACACCATTTCCGTGGATTACGGGGTGTTTCCGCAGCCGGTCAGGGGGCGGGGAGATCGCGCACCGGCCGGAATCCGATGCCGCTGTGCGCGAAGTCGGGCCGCTGCATGCCGCGGTAGGTGATTCGGATCCGGGTGGCATCGTGGTACGCCGTGCCCCCGCGCAGCGCTCGTGACCTGCCGGACGACGGCCCGCGCGGGTTCTCGTAGGGTGATTCGTCATAGTAGTACGGTCCATACCAGTCGCTGCACCACTCCGCGACGTTGCCGCTCATGTCGAAGAGGCCGAAGCCATTCGGCCTCTTTTGGCCCACGGGGTGCAGTTGTCTCCCCGAGTTCGGCCGGAACCAGGCGTATTCGTGGAGATCCCGATCGCGGGAGGTCCCGGCCCAGTAGCGATGTTCTCCCCCGTCCCCCGCGGCGTACTCCCACTCCGCATCGGTCGGTAACCGCATCTTCGCCCACGCGCAGAACGCAGCCGCGTCGTTCCAGGAGAGATAGCTGACCGGGCAGTCATCCCCGCACGTCTCGACGGGCTTCTTCCAGGAGGCGCCCGGCGCGTTCGCCCAGTCGCCGCCGTCCCAGACCCGCGCCGACCCTTCCCTCTCGGCATCGGTCCGGTAGCCGCTCTCCTGCACAAACCTGGCGAACTGGGCAATAGTGACCTCGGTCCGCGCCATCAGGAAGCTGCTGACTCTGACCTTGTGCGGCGGTTTCTCGTTGGCCGAGCCCTCGCTCAAACCCATCGTGAACTCCCCGCCGGGGATCAGGAAGAAGCCGATCCCCGTCGCCGCATCCGTCACCCACGCTTGTCCGGCGTCGCGCGACAAGCCGCGGTTGACCGGGGCACAGCCGGCGAGAACCGACATGACCCCAGCCGTCAGGGACACCAGGAGACGGATCCGCCTCTCCATCCGTATGTCCTCCGCGACGACAATCTCAGAGTCCTGGAGTACTGCGCGAGCCCCACTTTTGTTTATATTGTCCCACAATCCGCGGGCGTAATTCAAGAGCGCCGGGTCCGCCGCCGGGCGGGACGCCCTTTCTCTCCCTTGCACCGCGCCGGGAAGGAAAGTATAGTTCCTTCTCCCACGGTTCAGGAAAGGATGGGCACGATACGATGAAGAAGGACTTTTTGAGCATCCTCGATTTGAGCGCCGCCGAGATCCGGCGCCTCATCGACGAGGCCACGCGGCTCAAGAAGGAGCACCGGGCCGGAAAACGCAACCGCAGCCTCGAGGGCCGGACGCTCGGCCTGCTCTTCACCAAACCCTCGACGCGCACCCGCCTCTCCTTTCAGGTGGGCATGACACAGCTCGGCGGCTCGAGTCTCCCGCTCAACCCGGGCGAGATCCAGCTCAACCGCAGCGAGACGCTCGAGGACACCGCCCGGGTGGTCTCGCGCTTTCTCGACGGCATCGTCATCCGCACCTTTGCGCACGCGGAATTGGAGGCCTGGTCCGCGGCCGCGTCCATCCCGGTCATCAACGGCCTCTCCGATTTCTCGCACCCCTGCCAGATCCTCGCCGATCTGCTGACCATCCGCGAGGTCCGCGGGACGCTCGAGCGCATCAAAGTAGCCTACATCGGCGACGGCAACAACGTCGCGCACTCCTGGATACTCGCCTCCGGACTGCTCGGCATCGATTTCGTCCTCGCCGCCCCCGAAGGCTACGACCCCGACCCGGGCGTCCTCGCTGAAGCGCAGCGGCTCTGGAAGGGCCGCGGGCTGCCGCCGCGGGTCGTGCGCGATCCGGTTGCCGCCGTCGCGGGCGCCGATTTTCTCTACACGGATGTCTGGACCAGCATGGGACAGGAGCGCGAGACCAAACGCCGACTCAAGGCGTTCCGCGGCTTCCAGATTGACGCAAAGCTGCTGGCGCGCGCGAAACCCGGCGCCAGCGTGCTGCACTGCCTGCCGGCGCACCGCGGGGAAGAGATCGCGGCGGAAGTGATCGACGGGCCGCAGTCCCTCGTCTTCGAGCAGGCGGAGAACCGGCTGCACGCGCAAAAGGCGCTGCTGGTGCGGCTGTTGACGCGAAAGCAACGGTAGGCGGCCGGATCAGGGCGCAGAAGGGATGGGGGCAATGGCGAAGAAGACCAAGAAGATCGTACTGGCGTACTCCGGGGGCCTCGATACTTCGGTCATCATCAAGTGGCTCGGGGAGAAGTACGGCTACGACGTCGTGGCCTTCATCGCCGATCTGGGGCAGGAAGAGGACCTCAATGCGATTCGAGCCAAGGCGCTCAAGACCGGGGCGGTGAAAGCCGTCGTCCGGGACCTGCGCCGCGAGTTCGCCGAGCAGTACGTCGTGCCGGCGCTGCAGGCGGGGGCGATCTACGAGGGCAAGTACCTGATGGCGACCGCCCTCGGCCGGCCGCTGATCGCCAAGCATCTCGTCGAGATCGCCGAGGAGGAGGGCGCCGAGGCCGTGGCTCACGGCTCCACCGGCAAAGGCAACGATCAGGTGCGCTTCGACGTCTCGGTGATGGCGCTGGCGCCGCACTTGAAGATCGTCGCGCCGGTGCGCGAGTGGGAGTTCACGAGCCGCGACCAGGAGATCGAGTACGCCGCGCTGCACGACATCCCGGTGCCGGTCACGAAGGAGAAGCCCTACAGCCTCGACAAGAACCTCTGGGGCATCAGCATCGAGTGCGGCGTCCTCGAGGACCCGTGGGTCGAGCCGCCGGAGGACATCTTCACGCTGACGACAATCCCGCGGCTGGCGCCGGACAAGGCCGAGGAGATCGAGGTCGGTTTCGAATGCGGCGTCCCCGTGACCCTCAACGGGAAGAAGAAGGATCTCGTCTCGCTGATCGTCGCCCTCAACCGGCTTGGCGGCAGGCACGGCGTCGGCGTGACCGACCTCGTGGAGAACCGTCTCGTCGGCATCAAGTCGCGCGAGATCTACGAGGCCCCGGGCGCGACGATCCTGCGCGCCGCCCACCAGGAGCTCGAATCCCTGGTGCTCGACCGCGAACTGCTGCACGCCAAGCAGACGCTCGTTACGAAATACTCCGAGTGCGTCTACAACGGCTGGTGGTTCTCGCCGCTGCGCGAAGCGCTCGACGCCTTCGTGGCCACGACCCAGCGCCGCGTCGCCGGCCAGGTGCGTCTCTCGCTCTACAAGGGCTCCTGCCGCCCGCTGGCGCGCCGCTCCCCCTTCTCGCTGTACGACAAGAACCTGGCGACCTACGAGGCGGGCGACACCTTCGACCATAAGGCCGGCGAGGCGTTCACCAAACTCTGGGGCCTGCCGCTGAAGATTCAGGGCCGCGTGGCCCAGCGCGCCCGCAAAAAATAGCCGGGCGATGGCCAAGAAGAAACCGGAAGCCGCGAAACGGATGTGGGGCGGGCGCTTCTCCCGCCCGCCGGCGAAAGCCGCCGAGGAGTTCTCGCGCTCGCTGCACTTCGACTCGCGTCTCGCGCTCGGCGACATCGACGGGAGCGCCGGGCACGCCCGCGCGCTCAACCGCGCCGGGATCCTCTCGGCGAAGGAGCTGACGGCGCTCTCCGGCGGCCTGAAGAAGCTGCGGGCCGCCGTGGCCGCCGGCAAGGCGGATTTCACGACCGGGGAGGAGGACATCCACTCCTGGGTCGAGAACCGCCTGCGCGACCTGGTCGGCGAGCCGGCCGACAAACTGCACACCGGCCGCAGCCGTAACGACCAGGTGGCGCTCGACGTGCGCCTCTGGCTGCGCGACGAGATCGACGCGACCCTCGAGCGCCTCAAGGGACTGACCGGCGCGCTCATCGATCTCGCCGAACGCCACGCGGGGCAGATCGCTCCCGGGCACACGCACTTCCAGCCTGCCCAGCCGGTGCTGCTCGCGCACCACCTGCTGGCCTACGCCGAGATGCTGCTGCGCGACGCCGCCCGCCTGCGCGACGCCCGCGGGCGCACCGCCGTGCTGACCACGGGCAGCGGCGCGCTCGCCGGCACCTGCATCCCGCTGGACCGCCGGGCGATGGCGCGCGACCTGGGCCTGCCCGCGATCACCGCCAACAGCCTGGACGCAGTCTCGGACCGGGACTTCGTCGCGGAATTCGCCTTCTGCGCCGCGCTGACGATGACGCACCTCTCGCGCTTCGCCGAGGAGTTGATCATCTGGTCGCACCCGGCGTTCGGCTGGGCGGAAATCGGCGACGAATACTGCACCGGCTCGAGCCTGATGCCCCAGAAGAAGAACCCCGACATGGCCGAACTGGTGCGCGGCAAGACCGGCCGGGTCACCGGCCACCTGGTGGCGCTGCTGACCCTGCTCAAGGGGCTGCCGCTGGCCTACAACCGCGACTTGCAGGAGGACAAGGAGGCGCTCTTCGACGCCGCCGACACCCTGCGCGGCTCGCTCGAAGTGATGACCGGCGTCGTCGGCAGCCTCTCGTTCCGTCCGGAGCGCCTCGCCGCCGCGGCGTCCATCGGTTTCTCCTCGGCCACCGACCTCGCGGAGTACCTCGCCCTCGCCGGCCTGCCCTTCCGGCAGGCGCACGGTGTCGTCGGCCGGATCGTCCGGCACTGCATCGAGCGCCGAATGGACCTGGGCGATCTCACGCTTGCTGACTTCCGGACTTTTTCGCCGAAATTCGGCCCCGACGTGCTGGAAATCCTGACCGCGGAGGCCTCGGTCCGACTCAAGCGCGGCCCGGGCAGCACGGCCCCGGCAGAAGTCAAGAAGGCGCTGCTCGCGGCGCGCAAGCGCAACCGCTGAACAACCCCACGGCCCTGCCGGAGCGGGCTAGGGCGCCTGCTTCTCCAGCGCCTTGATGCGGTTTTCGATCTTCTCCCGGTCGCAGGCCAGCGGGTCGGCGAGAAGGTAGCGGGTATAGGCCTGGACCGCCTCGCGCCGCCGGCCGGTCCGCAGATAGGCGTCTGCGAGCAGAGTCTGGAGCGTAAAGAACTCCGGATTGAGCTCGACCGCGCGCTCCAGGAAGAGCGCCGCCATGCCGGCCTTGCCGGCGTCAAGAAAATCCAGCGCTTCCTGTCTGATGCGGCGGAACTCCGCGAAGGATGCGTCTTCGGACGCGGGGGCCGGCTCGCTCCCGACTAGCCGGTTCAGTTCACCGGTGATCTCCCGCGCGGATTTCGGGGAGTACCCCGCGCGCGCGAGGGCAACCCAGCCCCGTCGGTCGGTCACAAGCACGAACGGGACACCGCTCACGGCATTGCGTTCCGCGTAGCTCAGGCCCGGGTCCCACAACTCGTGGTCGGGACGCTCCCCCGGCCCCTCCGCCCCCACCGCCACGGGCGACTCATCGACCTGGTCATGGTAGACGACGACAAGCGAAACCTGCTCCTTGTTGCGGTCGCGGAAAACTTTCAGCTCCTGGAGTTCTTCGAGGCACGAGGTGCAATCGGAACGCAGCGAGAGGAAAATGGTGAAGTCCCGGTCCACGAGGTCGGCGAGCGTCCGCTCGGCGTCCGTTCCGACCTCCCGGAGCTTGAAGTCGTGGGCGGCCTTGCCGGCGAGCTTGCCGGCGCTGATCAGGCGCTCGATGTCGCGGGTGATTCCGGGCGCGTCTTCCACCCGAAAGCCGTACTGACGCCGGACGACGTAGCCCTCCTCATTCACGAATACGGCGGCCGGCAGCGATGTCAGGCCGAAGGACGTTCTCCAGGAGCCGCTCTCGTCGTGCATGCATTCGCTGAACCGCAGCGGCGACTTCTCGTTGAACTTCCGGATATCCTCCGTACTGCCCGGCCCCACGAGCACGCCGATCCAGGAGAGCCAGGGGGCATATTGGGTCTGCTGGTCGGCCAGGAAGCGGGCCAGTTCCCCGGGCACGCCCGTGCGCAGATCCGTGAAGAACAGCAGGGACGCCTTGCCCGCGAGCACTTCGGAGGGGCGAAGCTCTTCGCCGGTCAGGGGGCAGGGGATCGGAGACAAGGGTACCCGATCGGACAAAACGGGAATGCCGGGTGTGCTGGCACGCACGAGGGAGGCAGCCGCGAGCATCGTCGCGCACAGCACGAGAAACGGGAGGTACAACGGCCTGGACCTGTTCATCACTTCAATCACCCCATCCGCACAATCCTGAGCAGCGCAGCAGGTTTTTCCAACCCCTGCCTGCTCAATTGTACGTCCGACCGGGGAAATGGTTGCCGGGTATTTTCGCCGGGCGGGCTCAAGGTCGTTGTTTACGCGGGACGATCCGGAAGGGGCCCGGAGGCGCCCTTCCACGAAGGGAGCAGCATCCCGACGCCATATTTCTCGCCGACGAGCCGTCTCGCTCCTGTTGTTGAGCGGGATCAGGACTAGGCTGCCTGCACCCCGTGCCCACCCGCGGACTTCTGCCAGACGTAGTCGTACACGCGCCCCGCAAGCAACTCAGTGTCCTCGTCCGTGAAGGGCGGGTGCGGCAGGGATTGCCAGAGGTTGTCGAGAATGAAAACTTTCACCTCCGCCTGGGTCGCCGTGTTCTGCGTAAAGTCGCGCATCGTTTTCAGGAGCTCCTGAAGCGACGCAAGCAGCGATTTGCTCGCCTGTTTCAGCTTCTCGCGGTCCGCCTGGCTGATATTCTCCCGGAAGAGCAGGTCGAAGAGGGCCAGCTCGTCGTCGCTCAGGCCTTCTTCCGCCGCGCGCCGCTGCTCGGTGTCCAGGCTCTTCGCCAGATCCACAAGCTTCGCGAAGGTCTCCTCCACCGTCGCGCGGTCCTTCTCGCGATTGTAGTCCGCGACGATCCCCTGGTACCGCCTGTAGTAATCCATTCGCATCGGGTTGTTGCCGAGCATCTGCGCCAGTTTTTTCTCCACGAGCTCGCGGATATCCTGCACGGCGGCGTGCTTGCGCTTCACCTTCCCGGCGAACTCGTCCCGAAGCTTGTCGAAATCGATCCGGCTCAGGTCCACCTTCAATCCCTCGGCATGGTCCTCGCCCGGCGCCTGCGCCCGTATCGCCTCATTGACGATCTTGTGCAGCTCCTTCAGCAGCGCGGTGACGTCCGCGGTATCTCGCTTCTCCGGCAACTTCTTGAAGATCGCCTCGACGTCCTTCGAAGGGATGGACTTCCCAGGCTGGGTGTACGCGCCTTTTTCGGTCAGATGGGCCTCCGAGTCAGTCACAAAGACGTTTCCATGCATGTCTGGTGTCTTCATGAACGGAATATCATCGCCGGAGTTGTCGCTTTCCCTAGCGCTTGGAATCATTCCACTTATAGCATCAGAAAAGGTCAACGAATAGTGCTATTATCTGGTCTGTGACAGGCCTGTTTGTCAGGAGGGGAAGACTATGAGCAGGGTTGTCGGTGCGTTTGAGGCCAAGACGAAGCTTTCCCGCCTGCTGAAGCTCGTTGAGCAGGGGGAGACGGTGGTCATCACCAGGCACGATCATCCGGTGGCGAAGCTCGTTCCTGCGGACGACCGACGGCGGCCGGACTTCGACAAGCTGGTGGCCGCCTTCGGGCGCATCCGCGGCAAGACGAAGCCGGGACCCGAGTCGATAAAGGATCTGATCTGCGCAGGGCGTAAGTATTGAACCAATTTGTACTCGACGCTTCGGTGTCCCTCGGCTGGCTGCTTGCAGACGAAGACAATACCGAGGCGCGACGCATTCTGCTCCTTCTGCGCAACGCCAAGGGCTCCGCCCCCGCCATCTGGCCGCTGGAGGTCGCAAACGCGCTTCTTGCCGCCCAGCGGCGAAAGCGGATCACGCGCCCCGAGGTCCGGCAGGCTCTCGAACTGCTTATTGAACTAAACATCCGCGTCGAATCCGTGTCCATGGCAGAGGTTTCCCGGCTGTGGGTTCTTGCGCAGGACCACCGCCTGAGCGTCTACGACGCCGCCTACCTCGACCTGGCCCTCCGGGAACACCTCCCGCTCGCGACGTTCCACGGCGATCTGCGCCGGGCGGCGACGACTCTCGGCGTGGAGCTGCTCATTCCATGACCGTCAGTGGGAACGAAGGTCCGCGCCGATGAGCCGCATCGCCCGCTTTCTCGAGCGCGTCGCCCGACACACCGACCTTGCCGGGGAGGTCGCCCACCGCGAGGAGATCCCGCGGCGCGAGGCGCGGTTCGGCACCTTCCCCTCGCATCTGCGCCCCGAGCTGCAATCGGGCCTCGCCGCGCTCGGGATCGAGCGGCCCTGGGTCCACCAGGCCGAGGCGCTGCGCCGCGCGCTTGCGGGCGAAGACATCGTCGTCGTCACGCCGACCGCCTCGGGCAAGACGCTCTGCTACAACCTGCCGGTGCTCGACGGCTGCGTCGCCGTGCCCGAGGCGCGGGCGCTCTACCTGTTCCCGATCAAGGCGCTGGAGCAGGACCAACTGGGCGCGTTCCGCGAACTGGCCGCGGCGTGCGGTCTCGAGGAGCGGGTGACCGCCGAGATCTATGACGGCGACACCTCGGCGCACCGCCGCGCGAAGATCCGCACTCTGCCGCCGAATGTCGTGATCTCCAACCCCGACATGCTTCACGTCGGCATTTTGGCGTTTCACCCGAAGTGGGAGACCTTCTTCACGAATCTGAAGTACATCGTCCTCGACGAAGTCCACACCTACCGCGGGGTCTTCGGCTCGCATGTCGCCAACCTGCTGCGGCGGCTGCTGCGTGTCGCGGAGCACTACGGTGCCCGGCCGCAGATCATCGCCTGCTCGGCGACCATCGCCAACCCGGGAGAGCTGGCGGCGCGGCTCACCGGGCGCGAACCGGCGGTGATCGACGACAACGGCGCGCCCGACGCCGGCCGCACGTTCTACTTCCTCAATCCCTCGCGGCGCTCCCCGGCCACGCTCGCCGCGAAGCTGCTGCGCGAGGCGGTGCGCGAGGACCTGGCGACGATCGTCTTCACCAAGTCGCGCAAGAACACCGAGCTGGTCTACACCTGGGCGGTGCACGGCGATGCGAAGCTGCGCAAGGTCGTCAGCGCGTACCGCTCCGGCTACCTCCCCGAGGAGCGGCGCGAGATCGAGGAGAAGCTCTTCTCCGGCGCGCTCAAGGCGGTGGTCAGCACGTCGGCGCTCGAGATGGGCATCGACATCGGCGGCCTGGACGTCTGCATTCTCGTCGGCTACCCCGGGTCGATCACGACGACCTGGCAGCGCGGCGGGCGCGTCGGGCGGCAGGACCGCGCGTCGCTCGTGATCCTGCTCGCCGGCCCGGACGCCCTCGACCAGTACTTCATGAAGCACCCGCGGGTCTTCTTCGAGTCGGGGTTCGAGCCGGCGGTGATCAATCCGGAGAACCTCCCGGTGCTCGCCGCGCATCTGGCCTGCGCGGCCGCCGAGCTGCCGCTGCGCAAGGACGACGCCTGGTTTCCGTTTCACGCCCACGCCCGCCCTGCCGCTCCCGCCTCGGCAGGGTCGCACGCGGGCGGCGCGAGCACGCCCGTCGCGGACGCCATCGCCCTGCTCGAGCGCGCCGGCGACCTCGTGCGCGCCGTCGGCGAGGACGCCTGGCACAGCTCGAAGCGCTCGCCGCAGCGCGACGTGAACATCCGCGGGGTCGGGGAGTCGTACACGATCTTCGAGGAGACCGGTGAGCTGACGGCGGGGGCAAGGCCGGACGTGCGCGTGGTGGGCGGCGACCTTGACGAACTGCCCGTCGGCCGCATCGTGCTGCTCCCCCCGGAAGAGCGCGAGCCGCTGCTCTCGCCGCCGGCCGGGCGCGGCAGGCGCGGACGCGGCAGTGGCGAGGAGGCGCCGGCGCCGGGCGCCAAGCCGCGCGTCATCGGCAGCCTCGACGGCAACCGCGCCTTCTCCGAGGGGCACCCTGGCGCAATCTACCTCCACCGCGCCGCGCAGTACCAGGTGACCCGACTGGACCTGGACCGGCACAACCTCTACGCCCGCCCGGTGGACGTGGACTACTACACGCTGCCCCACCGCGAGAAGGAGACCGAGATCCTCGCGACGCGGCGCAGCAAGCTGGTGAAGAACTTCGTCTGCCGCCTCGGCGAGCTCAAGGTCACCGAGCGCACCGTCGGCTACGAGAAGAAGCGCGTCTCCAGCGGTGAAAGGCTCTCGGTGCACGAGCTGGAACTCCCCCCGACCTCCTTCGAGACAGTCGGACTCTGGATCGAGATCGACGACTTCGTGCCGCGCGCCGTCGGGCGCCGCGGGCTGAATTACATGGGCGGCATTCACGCGGTGGAGCACGCCGCGATCGCGCTGTTCCCGCTCTTTGCGCTGTGCGAGCGCGACGACGTCGGCGGCATCAGCACGCCGCTGCACATCCAGGTCGCCAAGGGCGCGGTCTTCATCTACGATGGCTACGCTGGCGGCGTCGGGCTGGCCGAGGCGAGCTTCGCGCGCATCGGCGAACTGCTCGAGCGCACGCTGGAGCTGATCGCCTCGTGCGACTGCGAGTGCGGCTGCCCGGCCTGCATCTACTCGAACAAGTGCGGGAACGGCAACGTCCCCCTCGACAAGGAGGCCGCGGTCACGGTGCTCAAGCTGCTGCTGGACCATCCCGACGCGCAGGCGTGGCGCGAGGCGGCAGACACCGCCGACGAGGCGCCCGAGGAGGCCGAAGCCCCCGCCGAAGAACCGCCGCTGACCTACAACACGCCGCGCATCATGGTGCTCGACGTCGAGACGCTGCGCGGCGCCGACCAGGTCGGCGGCTGGCACAACAGCCACCTGATGGGGCTGGCCGTGGCGGTGGTCTCGGACAGCGTCACCGGCGAGTCGCTCGCCTTCTTTGAGCACCAGGCCGAGGAGCTGTTCGCCTTCCTGCGCAAGGCCGACCTCGTCGTCGGCTTCAACATCATCGGCTTCGACTTCAAGGTGCTCTCGGCCTACGACGACGGCACCCTCGAGCACCTGCCGGTCTTCGACATTCTCGCCGACGTGCGCCGCCGCCTCGGTTTCCGCCTCTCGCTCGCGCACCTGACCGAGCACACGCTCGGGGCGACGAAGACCGCCGACGGGCTGCAGTCGCTGGCCTGGATCCGCGAGGGGCGGATGGATCTGGTCGAGGAGTACTGCCGCGCCGACGTGCGCATCACCGAGCAGCTCTTCCGGCACGGCCTCGATCAGGGCTGGCTGCGCTACAAGAGCCGCGACGGCCTGCTGATGGAGTTGCGGGTGGATTGGGATCTGGAGAAACTGGCGCGGCACGACGATTGACACACCGGTATCGAGGGGACCGTTCTTTCGGGTACCATGCAGCGGTCCTCATCATTCAGTGCGCATGCCGGGGAGGTTTGCCGTGAACGAATTGAATGTGCCGAGCCTGGTGCAGGCCATGGCAACCGGGGCACAGCTCATCTATGTGCTCACTGAAAACGAACGTTACACGGAAGGGATTGTCACCCGGGCGGCGGCCGAGGCGAAAACGGGGGCGGCGCTCTACGTCTGGAACTGCATCGACGGCTTCCTGCGCGGGGACGCCGCGGTCCCAAAAACGGCTGAACCGCTCGCCGCGCTCGATTTTGCGCTGGCCCAGCCCGGCCCGGCGCTCTTCCTGATGAAAGACCTCGCCGCCTTCTGGCACGAAAACCCCTTTCTCGTCCGCAAGCTCAAGACGTTCGCCACGGGCAGGGAAGGCCGGACGATCGTGGTGCTCGGGCAGGATGAACGTACCCCGCCGGCCCTGCGGGAGGACCTGACCGTTCTGCAGCAGGGGCTCCCCGGCGTCGGCGAAATACACGTCTTTCTGGAGCAGGCGCTCGCGCGGGATGCGCGCCTGTCAAGGCTGTGCGCGGAGAACCCGGATCTGCTTGGCAAACTGGTGGTTGCGGCCCAGGGGCTGGACCTCATCGAGATCGAGCGGGCGGCCCGCGCCCTGGCGCTCTCCGACGAGTCGCGGGGCGAGGAGATCGTTCACGCGCTTTTCGAGAGCAAGCGCCAGCTCGTCGGCCGCAGCAGCATCATGGAGTTCGTGGTGAACGACACGACCCCCGGGAAGGTCGGGGGGATGGAGAACCTCAAGCACTGGATGACCCGCCGCGAGAAGGCCTTCGGCCTGGAGGCGATCACCACCGGGAAGCGCATGCCGAAAGGCGTGCTGCTGATGGGGGTGGCTGGCTGCGGCAAGTCGCTCTTCGTCAAGGCCATCGCCGCCCACTGGCACCTGCCGCTGATCCGCCTGGACATGGCGGCGGTCTACGACGGCACGTTCGGAACCCCCGAGACGAGCCTGCGCAAGGCGTTCCGGACCGCCGAGGCGGCGGCGCCCTGCGTACTCTGGATCGACGAGATCGAGGCGGGCATCTCGACGCAGGGATTCAAGGTCGAGGGCGGCCCGGCCTCGCGCGTGCTCGGGTCGTTTCTGACCTGGATGCAGGAGAAGACGGCGGCGGTGTTTGTCGCCGCCACCGCCAACGCGATCGAGATGCTTCCCGCCGAAATCCTGCGCAAGGGACGGTTCGACGAGATCTTCTACGTGGGGCTGCCCGACCCGGCGGCGCGCGAGGAGATCTTCCGCATCCACCTCGCGGCCCAGCAGGTCGACCCGGCGCTCTTCAACATCCCGCTGCTGGCCAGCTCCACCCGCGGTTTCTCCGGCGCGGAGATTGAACAGGCGGTGCTCTCCGCCGCCTTCGAGGCCCTCTCCGAGCGCCGCCCGCTCTCCCATCAGGACACGCTGGCAGCCATCGGCCGCACCGTCCCGATGTCGGTGACCATGGCCGAGCAGATCAAGAAGATCGAGTCCTGGGCCTTCAAGCGGGCGGT
>JANOHV010000198.1:0-18289 GCA_031406795.1 Candidatus Rokuibacteriota bacterium | reverse complement strand
GAGACGTTGAAGGACATACGCACCGGCAGGTTCGCCTTGATGATGCCGGTGATGACGTTCGTCGAGGGGCGCTGCGTGGCTATGACCAGGTGCATGCCGACGGCGCGCGAGAGCTGCGCCAGCCGCGTGATCGAGTCCTCGACCTCGCTCTGGGCCAGGATCATCAGGTCGGCCAGTTCGTCGATGACGATCACGAGAAACGACATCAGCGCCGGCACCTCGCCGCGCGCCTTCGCCTCCGCCGCGAGATGGTGGTTGTAGGACTCGATGTTGCGAACTTTCTTCTCGGCGAGGATCTTGTAGCGCTCCTCCATCAGGCCGACGGCGTTGCGCAGCGCGTAGGCCGCCTTCTTCGGGTTGCTGACCACCGGCGCGATCAGGTGCGGGATGCCGTCGTACATCGTCAGCTCGACCATCTTCGGGTCGATCATGATGAACTGCACCTCGTCGGGGCGCGCCGCGAACAGGATCGAGCTGATCAGCGTGTTGATCATCACGCTCTTGCCCGAGCCGGTGGCGCCCGCGATCAGCACGTGGGGCATCTTGCCCAGGTCGGCGACCCGCGGCTTGCCGAAGGTGTCCTTGCCGAGCGCGACGGAGAGTTTCGAGTGCGCCCGCCCGAACTCCTCGGAGAGCATGATCTCCTTCAGCGTCACCACCTCGCGGCTGCGGTTCGGCAATTCGATCCCGACGACGGACTTGCCCGGGATCCGGGCGACGCGGACCGAAGTCGCCGAGAGCGCCAGCGCGAGATCGTCCTGCAGGCCCTCGATGCGGTTCATTTTGATTCCGGGTGCCAGTTCGTACTCGTACATCGTGATCACCGGTCCCGGGTGCACCTGAGTGACCTTGCCGTTGACGCCGAAGTCCGCGAGTTTGCGCTCGAGGATGCGCGAGTTGGCCAGGATCTCCTCGCGCGACACCGGCGCGCGGTCGGCGGGCGGGTCGTCGAGCAGGTCGAGGGGCGGCAGGCGGAAGGCGCCCGCGGCGCGGGCCGGCTCGGCGCGCCGTGCGGCGACCGGCTTCTTGCGCAGCGGCGGCGGCCGCTGCACGATCATCGGCCCGTCGAGGTCCTCCGCGTCTATTTCGAGCTGCGGCGGGGGGAGCTGCTCAGGCTCCGGCTTTCGCGCCGGGGCATCTGCGGCGCTCCGCTGGCTTCGCGCCTCCTCCTTCTCCTTGCGTCCACGGCGCAATTCCCAGGCGCGGATCAGCCCGGACCCGGCGGCGCGTGAGAGGTGACCGGGAGTCAGGTGCGTGGCGAGGGTGAACGAGGCGACCAGCAGGAACGTGAAGACCAGCCCGGTGCCGGCGTCGCCGAGCAGGGGGCGGCACAGCCGCACCAGCGCGTTGCCGAGCGCCCCGCCGGCGGGAACCGAGATTCCCGCCCCGCCGTAGAAGGGATCGGCCGCTCCAAAGGCGAGATTGCCGAGCGCGACGAGCGACAGCGAGAAGCCGAGCAGTCCGAGAGCCCGGCCCAAACGGCTGAGAAGGCTGACGGCGATGCCCGCGAAGAGCAGAACCGCCGCCCCGAAGGCGAACAGCGGGAAGAGCCAGGCCCCGAAGCCGAAAAACTGGACGAGGAAGTCGGCAAAGTATGCTCCGAGGACGCCGAGGAAGTTGTGGATGGCCGCGCTGCCGCTGGCGGTGTTCAGGGAGGGGTCGTGGGCGTTGAACGACGCCAGCGCGATGATGGCGGCGATGGTCAGGGCGACGAAGCCGACGCCGGCGATCTCCCGCAGGCGGTTCCACCGCGCCTCGCGTCGCGCGCCCTGCTCTCGCCCCCGGCGGAGGGACTGGTCCTTCTTTTTCTTCCTGCCGCGGGCCACGGTGTCGCTCCTGGCCGCGCTCAGCGCCGCGCCAGCACCGCGGCGGCGAGGCCCGCCACGACCCAGCAGTAGAGGCCGAACTGCCAGAGCTTGCCGGCGCGCGTCCAGCGCAGCACCAGCAGGATGGCGAGATAGCCGGTCGCGGCGGCGACGAGGAACCCGACGGCGGCGAGCGCGACCGGGACGCCGCTGCCGCCGGCCGGCGGGTGGCGCAGTTCGAGCAGCGCGGCGCCGCAGATCGCCGGCAGCGAGAGCAGGAAGGAGAAGCGCACGGCGTCCTCGCGGCGCAGGCCGATCGCGATACCGGCGACGATCGTACTGCCCGAACGCGAAATACCGGGAACGATGGCGACGCCCTGCGCGATGCCGACGAGGGACGCCTTCCACCAGGGGGCGTTCTCGAGGGTCTGCGTGGCGGCGGGCAGCAGCGAGGAAGCGATCAGGAATGTGCCGGTCACGGCGAGAGCCGCCACGACGGCCGACGGCGAAGCGAACAGCCCCTCGAAAAAGTCCTTGAAAGTCAATCCGATGACTGCCGTCGGCACCGTGGCTGCGGAGAGGAGGAGGAGCAGTCGGCGCGCCTCGCGCAGTTCCTGCGGGGCATCATGATAGGGCGGGAGCAGCCCCCGGAGCACGGCGAGGACGTCGCAGCGGTAGAACAGCAGCGCGGCCAGCGCGGTGCCAAGGTGCAGGATGATGTCGTAGACAAAAGCGGTTGCCGGCTCGATGCCGAAGAAGGTCTGTGCGAGAACGAGATGCCCGGAACTGGAGACCGGGAGAAACTCGGTGAGCCCCTGGACAATCGCGAGTGCGAGCGCTTCAAACCAGCTCATGTATCTGCGTATGGTATCAGAAGACGAACCCTGTTGTAGGGGCGGAGTTCACCCCCCGCCCGAAAGGGCGCGTGATCAGGCGAAACTGGAGAGTCGGCGGAGGGGATCAACCCCTCCCCTACTTCGCGGGGCCGAACGAGCGGTCGAACAGCTCCTCGATGGCCCGCTTGCCGCTCTCTTCGAGGAAGCGGGTGCCTGTCCCGGTGATGTGCGCGTGGGTGACGACCGGCAGCTCGCAGGCGACCCAGACCTCGCCGCTCCAGGTGAACCAGCGGCCCTTGGCCTGGTCGAACACGAAGAGCGGCTTGTTGCAGAGCTTGGCGAACTCCGCGCCCCAGCCGGTGCCGCCGCGAACAGTGCCGTCCTCCTGGATCCAGCCGACGACGTAGATTTCCTGCCCGGAGTTGACCTGGTACCAGATCGTCTGGAGGACCTTGCGGATCAGCGGGGCGTTGGGAAAGCTGCGGTTCATCAGCTTCGAGACGTAGCTCAGACTCACGTCCCCGCGCTCGAGTTCCTCGTGGGTCAGCACCCGGATGCCGCGGCTGCGCGCGTCCGTGTGACCCGCGAAGGTGAAGTTGACCTCCTCGAGGCCATGGCGCTCGGCCGCGGCGCCGAAGGCCGCCTCGACGCCCGGTGCGCCGCCGCTGAACAGGATAGATTCACTCGCCTTCATCACCATTGCTCCTCTCCTATGCAATGCTCTCTTGGCAGGCTGCTCAAAAGGGCCCAGGTGCAAGGCGGACGACGATCCGGCGACTGAGGCGGGCTGGTGCCCGCCGCAGGGAGCCGGGAGGAGGACAACGCCGCAGATGGGCCATTTTCAGCTGCCTGCTAACCCTGGTTGACGAGAAAGGTCGTGGGGTCGAGCCGGATCGGCGGGTGGTCCTTCGAGGCGGCGACGTCGCTCTTGAGCGTCGTCAGCGAGATGCCGTGCCCGTCGGTGTTGATCAAAAGGATGCTGTCGAAGAGCCCCTCGAAGCGGTCGCACGGGGCGGGCACGCCGAGCGCGCTGACCTGCTTGTCCTCGGGGCGGCGCACCGCGGAGAACCAGGTGTGCAGCTTGCGCGCCTGCACCAGGTCCCGCAGGCCCTGCACCTGGGCCGCGTCGGCGTTCGCGAAGTCGAAACCGTCGATGACGAGGCTCTGGGGGTGGAAGATGTTCTGCTCGATCAGGTCGGTGAGGCGCTCCTCGAGCTTCGCGGCGCTGAACGAGCCGGTGTTGAAGGTCATGATCAGCCGGGCGGCGGCGATCTCGCTGTGGACCTCGCCGACGTGCTCGAGCTTGTAGCTGCGCGAGAGCTCCTGGAAGAGATCCTCGTACCACTCCTTGGTCTTCTCGAGGCTCTGCCCGATGCTCACGTGGATGACGCGGTTGCCCCGAAGCACGCTGTCGAGGGCGAACTGCACGAGCACCGCGGTCTTGCCGGAGCCGCGGGGGGCGACGACCAGCCCCATCCTCGGGGTCGCGGTGTTGTGGCCGGTGTCGGGCTCCCAGGCCCGCAGCGGGTTCTTGAGAATCAGGTCTTTCTTCAGCATCTCGACGCTCCTGTCGCGCAGATAGATAAGGGTTGCGGCCTGCGGCGCCATCAGGCGACCGAGGTCTTCTTCCGTTCGCCGGCCTCCTTGATGACTTCGTCCATCAGGCTCTTCGGCAGCTGGCGGTAGGACGCGAACTCCATGGTGAACTCCGCCTTGCCCTGGGTGCCCGAGCGCAGCACCGTCGAGTAACCGAACATGTCGGCCAGCGGCACCTCGGCTTCGACCACCGTGAAGGCGCCCTCCTCGAACGTGCCGATGATGATGCCGCGGCGCTGGTTGAGTCCGCCCATGATGTTGCCCTGGAACTCGGTCGGTCCCTCGACGACGACCTTCATGATCGGCTCGAGCAGCACCGGGGCCGCCTTGCCGAAACCGTCGCGGAAGGCGCCGATGCCCGCCTGCTGGAAGGCGTTGTCCGAGGAGTCAACCGAGTGCGAGGCGCCGTCGTTGATGGTCACGCGCACGCCGTTGATCGGGAAGCCGGCGAGCGGCCCCTTCCTGAGGCACTGCTTGAAGCCCTTGTCGATCGAGCCGATGAACTCGCTCGGAATCGAGCCGCCGGTGACCTTGTTGACGAACTCGTACTCGCCCTCTTCAAGCGGCTCGATGAACCCGGCCACGCGCCCGTACTGGCCCGAGCCGCCGGTCTGCTTCTTGTGCGTGTAGTTGAACTCGGCGCGCCGGGTGATCGTCTCGCGGTAGGCGACCTGGGGCTTCCCGGCGTCGACCTCGGCGGCGTACTCGCGGCGCATGCGCTCGAGGTAGACCTCCAGGTGCAGCTCGCCCATGCCGGAGATGATCGTCTCGTTCGTCTCGGGATCGGCGTGGACCCGGAAGGTCGGGTCCTCCTTGGAGAAGCGGTTGAGCGCCTTGCTCATGTTGTCCTGCGCCTTGTGATTGCGCGGCACGACGGCGAGCGAGATGACCGGAGCGGGCACGTACATCGAGGTCATCGAGACGGAGATCTCCGGGGCGGTGAAGGTGTCGCCCGAGGCGCAGTCGATGCCGAAGAGCGCGACGATGTCGCCGGAGGCCGCGGAGTCGATGTCTTCCATCTCGTCGGAGTGCATGCGCACGAGCCGGCCGACCTTGACCTTGCGGCCGGTGCGCGAGTTGACGATAGTGTCGCCCTTGGCGAGCTTGCCCTGGTAGGTGCGCACGTACGTCAGCTGCCCGTAGCGGCCGTCCTCGAGCTTGAAGGCGAGCGCGACCAGCGGGTCATTGGAGTCCGAGCTGAGTTTGACCTCGGCTTCGTTGTCGAGCAGGTTGAGGGCGACGTTCTCGCTCTGGACCGGGTTCGGCAGATAGTAGCCGACGGCGTCGAGCAGCGGCTGGATGGCCTTGTTCTTGTAGGCAGAGCCGACGAGCACCGGGGTCAGCTTGAGCGAGAGCGTGCCGAGGCGCACCGCTTCGCGGATCTGCTCCACGGTCGGGCTGCCCTCGAGCATCGCCTCCATCAGTTCGTCCGAGTACATCGAGACGGCGTCGAGCATGATCTCGCGCTTCTTCGCCGCGTCGGCTGCGAGGTTCGCGGGGATCTCCTCGATGCGGACGTCCTCGCCGTTGTCGCCGTCGAAGTACATCGCCTTCATCGTCACCAGGTCGACGACGCCGGCCAGTTCGGTCTCGAGGCCGATCGGGATCTGCAGCATCACGGCGTTGTGGTTGAGCTTCTCGCGCAGCTGAGAGACGACGCGCTCGGGGTTGGCGCCGGTGCGGTCGCACTTGTTGATGAAGGCGATGCGCGGCACCTTGTAGCGGGACATCTGCCGATCGACGGTGATGCTCTGGGACTGCACGCCGCCGACCGAGCAGAGCACGAGGATCGCGCCGTCGAGCACGCGCAGCGAGCGCTCGACCTCGATCGTGAAGTCGACGTGGCCGGGGGTGTCGATGATGTTGACGTTGTACTCGCCCCAGGAGCAGTTCGTCGCGGCCGACTGGATGGTGATGCCGCGCTCGCGCTCGAGCTCCATCGAGTCCATCTTCGCGCCGACGCCGTCCTTGCCCTTGACGTCGTGGATCGCGTGGATGCGGTTGGTGTAGAAGAGGATGCGCTCGGTGAGCGTCGTCTTGCCCGAGTCGATGTGAGCGCTGATGCCGATGTTCCTGACTTTCTCCAGCTCTTTCATGGTGCTCCCGTTCCTTGCCGTCGCTTCGGCTCCGTTCCTGCCCGCCCGTCGTGCCGCGGCGTCCCCGGAACAGTGGACCGGGGGTGCCGTAGCGTCCCCGACGCGCGGGGACACGGATGAAGAAACGAAACATAATGATTTGTAACGGATTTGTCAAGGGGGGATGCCACGTTCTGGCTATCGGACGTTAGCGTGCGCGAGGCGGCGGGGGCATGCCTTCGGTCGTGCGTCTCAGCCGCCGGCCCGAAGCGCCGCCCGGGGCTCGCGGTCTCGTAACTCGCCCTTCGGGCTCAAACAACGAGCCCGCGTTTCCTGCGGAAACCGCCCCGGTCGGCACTTCGGGCTGATCGGCGTCCTCGCGCATCTTCCCTCAGTCATGCCCCAGCCGCCTCGCTGGCCACGTTAGCTACAGTTCCGGCGCGATCATTGACACCCGTTGGTTTGCGGTGGACGATGCCGGCCATGCTCAAGCCGGCTTGGATCGTTCCGAAACCGTCCGATTTCGATGGGGGGCACGAGGTGCGCCGATTGATGCGTGAGTTGCGCCTGTCAACCGTCTGCGAGTCCGCGCGCTGTCCCAACCGTGGCGAGTGCTTCGGCGCCGGGACGGCGACCTTTCTGATCCTCGGGGAAGTCTGCACGCGGCGCTGCGGCTTCTGCGCGATCGCCAAGGGGGCGCCCGGGCCGCCCGACCCGGAGGAACCGGCGGCGGTCGCCGCGGCCGTCCGGCGTCTCGGGCTGACGTACGTTGTCGTGACTTCGGTGACCCGCGACGATCTCGCGGACGGCGGCGCGGCGCAGTTCGCGGCAACGATAGGCGCGATCCGCGACAGCCATCCGGAAATGATGCCACTCGGGGGATGCTCTGCTCCCGCAACGCGGCCGGCACCCGGACGCCCCGGTGCGGTTCCCTGTTCATCCGGAGAACGGCAAGGAGATGCCGGAGTCCGGGCGGGGCCGGGTCCTTCAGTCGAAGTCCTGGTCCCCGATTTCTCCGGTGCGCCGGGGGCGCTCGAGAGCGTCCTCGCCGCCGGCCCCGCCGTCCTCAATCACAACCTCGAGACCATCCCGCGCCTCTACCCCCGCGTACGGCCCCTTGCGGACTACGAAGGCTCGCTCGCGCTGTTGCGCCGCTCCCGGGAACTCGCCCCGCAGGTCCCGACCAAGTCCGGCCTCATGGTCGGTTTCGGCGAGCAATTCGACGAGGTCGTCGCTGTGATGCGCGATCTGGACGCGGTCGGGGTCCGCTTCCTGACGATCGGGCAGTATCTGCAGCCGGACCGACAGAGCCTCCCGGTGGAACGCTACTGGCTTCCGGAGGAGTTCGCCGCGCTCGAGGAGGCCGGTCGCGCGGCCGGGATCGCCCGGGTGGCGGCGGGGCCGCTGGTGCGCAGTTCGTACCGCGCGCGGCGCCTGCTCAGCGGCTGAACGGCCCCGGCGTGGCTTGCGGCGCACGGGCGCTGCCGCGGACCCGCTCAGGCCGTATTCTGCGTGTCCGCGTCGAGCGTCTGCCGCACCTTCTCCAGCAGCGCCCTTCGCGAAACGGGCTTCTGCAGGAACGGCAGGGATGAGTCGAGCATGCCTCCGTGGTAGACCAGGTCGGGGGCGTAGCCGCTGAGGAAGAGCACCTTGACTTCGCCCCAGCGCGAGCGGATCTCGTCGTACGCGTCCTTGCCGGACTTCTTCGGCATGATGACGTCGAGGAGCAGCAGGTCGACGTTGCCGCCGAGCGCCCGATAGATGCGCGCCACCTCCGCGCCGTCCGCGGCGACCTGAACCCGGTAGCCGGACGACGTCAGCGTCTGCACGACCGAGTTGCGCACCATCGCGTCGTCTTCGGCGAGCAGAATGGTCTCCCCATGCCCGAGCACTTCGGGTCCGGTCGCGTCGACCTCCACCCCGGGCGCTTCTCCCGGACCGCTCGCGTGCAGCGGCAGGTAGATCGTGAAGGTCGTCCCCGCGCCCGGCCGGCTCGCGACGTCGATGCCGCCGCCGTGCTGCTTGACGATGCCGTAGACGATCGCGAGCCCGAGCCCGGTGCCCCGGCCGAGTTCCTTCGTCGTGAAGAAGGGCTCGAAGATCTGCTCGAGCGTCCGCTCGTCCATGCCGGCGCCCGTGTCGGAGAAGGTCAGCGTCGCACAGGCCCCGGGGCGCGCGGCGCCGATCCGGGCGGCGGTGTCCGCATCGAGGGTCGCCGTTCCCGTCGCGATTCCGATCGTCCCCCCCCGCGGCATGGCGTCGCGGGCGTTGGTCGCGAGGTTCACGAGGACCTGCTCCAGCTGTCCGTAGTCGGCGAGCACGGTGCCGGCCACGGGCCCGATCGTGGTCTCGATCGCGATGTCCGCGCCGATGAGTCTCGAGATCAGCCGATGCACGCCGGTCGTCAGTTCGCCCAGGTCGAGCGGCTGGGGGTTGAGAACCTGTTTGCGGCTGAAGGCGAGCAGACTGCTCGTCAGCTTCGCGGCGCTGTTCACCGAACCGAGAATGACGTTCAGCGAGGCCCGCCTTGGATCGTCCTGCTCCAGGCTGCTCTGGAGCAGTTCCGCGTACCCCATGATTACGGACAGGATATTATTGAAATCGTGGGCGACGCCGGCGGCGAGCCGGCCGAAGCAGTCCATCTTCTGCGAGTGCCGGAGCTGGTGCTCCAGCCGCAGGCGCTCGGTGATGTCGTTGAACACGATCAGGTACCGCTGTCCGATGTGCGCGCCGTGGATGTCCATGGTGTGGGTGGTGCCCTCGCGGTCGGTGACCAGGTACTCCGTGGGGCGCAGCGGCCCGGACCGGGACGCCGTCCGCTCACGGAACTGCAGCCAGCGGGCCTGCATCTCCCGGCGGTACTTCGGGTCCGGATAGGCCGCGGCCATCCAGTGTTCGACGTCGGGCACGACGGCGAGTTCGTAACCGAGCGTCTCGGTGAAGCGGCGGTTGGCGAAGACGAAGCGATCGTCGCTGTCGACGATCGCCATCGCGACGGGCGAGTATTCGATCAGGAGCCGGAAGTGCTCCTCGCTCTCGCGGTGGCGATCCTCGGCCTGCAGCCGGGTGGTCGCCTCCCGAGCCAGGTCGCGGTTCGTCCGCAGCAGCAGGACCAGCCCGAGAAAGAGGCTGCCGAAGACGGCGATCGCGGAGAGGGCGACGCCGAGGATCGTGCCCAGGTGGAACTCGCGCAGGTACCCGCGGACCAGATGCTCCGGAGTCTCGATGACCACCGAGAGCGGCTCGTCGGCCACCTGGATGGTCACCGCGGTGGCCATCGTCCGGGAACGTTCCCCCGGGCCGGAGAAATACTCCCCGCGCTCCGCCGTGCCGCGGCGCAGCGCCGCGACGAATTGCGCAAAGGCCGGGTCCCCGGAGTCGCTCTCGTCGATCCGGGTTCCGGCAGCGCGGGTCGGGTGATACAGGATGATCCCGTCGTTGTCGATCACCCAGCCGCTGGTGCCGGCCGGGAGCTGGCCGATCAGTTCGCCGACCGTGACGACGAACACGAGGGAACCGCGGAATTCCCCCTTTTCGCCGCGCACGGCCCGCGCGATGATGATCCCCTTGCTCCCCTTGCGGATTCCCTGGAAGGTGATGTGCTCGTACACCGGCGCCGAGCCGGCGGCCTCGCGCAGCCGCCGGTAGTACTGGCGGAAGGAAAAGTCGCGCCCGATCAGCTCGGGGGAGTTGAGGGCCAAACGGATCCTTCCGGCGGGATCCGACAGGGAGATGTCGTTCACCGAGAAACGTTTGACGTAGTCGAAGGTCCGCTGCAGCGCCGCGCGGGCTCTTTCGGGGTCCGGATCACGGAGCGCCGGGTCGGCGGCAAGCAGCTCGCTTTCGCGCTCCAGCAGCGTGAAATTCTTCTCGATGCCGAGCGCGGTCTGCCGCGTGAAAAGGGCCTGCTGCACGAAGAAGCGCTCTTTCACGAGGCGCACCGTCTGCCGGTAGGAGTTGACGAGAAAGAAGACGAGGGCCAGCACGGACACCAGCACGACGACGATCCCGGGGAGGTAATATTTTCGATTCGGACCCATCGTTCACCTCCAGCCCGAATCTAGCATAGCACGCCGATCGGGTATAATCCGGGCAACTGAGGCGGTGCGATCGCGCCCCGGGTACGGTGCGCCGCCACACGGGAGAGGGGACCGCCCTGGACGAATTTCGCAGCAGCGAGTGCAGCCCGACCGTAAGTGTCGTCTATGTCGACGCCGACGCCTGCCCGGTCAAGGAGGCCGTCTACAAAGTCGCCTCCCGCTACGCGCTGCCGGTCGTCCTTGTCGCAAACTCGCGGATGCGGGTGCCCGAGGGCGGTGCGGTGAAGCTGGTGCTCGTCGCCGGGGGGCAGCTCGACTCGGCGGACGACTGGATCGCGGCGCGGGCCGGCGCGCGGGACATCGTGGTTACCGCGGACATCCCGCTGGCCTCCCGCTGCGTCGCCGCCGGCGCCCGCGTGCTGGATCCGCGCGGCCGGGTCTTCACGGAGGACTCCGTCGGCGACGCGCTGGCGACGCGTAATCTGATGTCGCAACTGCGCGAGGTCGGCGCCGTCAGCGGCGGGCCGGCGCCGCACGGCAAGCGCGACAGCTCGCTGTTCCTGCAGAAGCTCGACGAATTGATCCAGCAGATCCGTCGCGCGAGGTAGACCGCCCGCCGGTGGTACAATCGCCCCCGGAACGCGTGAGCGACAATTCGGACCACGGAGGTGAGATCATGGCCATGAACGAGATGCTGCTGCCCGAGTTCGACCAGGAGGCCGCGACGACCCGCAGGATTCTCGAGCGCGTCCCCGCGAAGGACGCCGCCTGGAAGCCGCACCCGAAGTCCGCCGCGCTCGGTGACCTCGCGGTGCACGTGGCGAACATGGCCTCGTGGATCGGCGTGGCGCTGGCAACCACCGAGTTCGACCTCGCGGTCGAGCCGACCCCGGCGCCGTTCACCACCGTCGAGGAGCTGCTGGCGACGTTCGACCGGAACGTCGCGAACAGCCGCGCGGCGCTCGCGCGGGCCACGGACGCCGACTTCGCCGTGCCCTGGTCGCTGAAGAACGGCGCCAAGGTCTTCTTCACGCTGCCGCGCGCCGCGATCGTGCGCTCCTTCGCCATCAGCCATCTGATTCACCACCGCGCCCAACTCGGGGTCTACCTGCGGTTGCGCGACGTGCCGCTGCCCCCGAGCTACGGGCCCACCGCAGACGTCGGGATGTAGGCCGCCGCCGGGGCAGGAGGGATTAACGATGTCCAGCCAGCGAGAAGAGAAGATCCCCTGCCCGAAGTGCGGGAAGGAACAGACGGTGACCATCTGGGAGACGATCGACGCGGACCCCGACCCCGAGGCGCGCGCCGCGCTCTTCGAGGCCCGGATCAACCGCTTCGACTGCCCGGCCTGCGACTTCGACGCACTGGTGCCGGTGCCGCTGCTCTACCACGACCGCAAGCGGCAGTTCGTGACTCAGTTCTTTCCCTTCGGCTGGCTCGACGAGGCGGAGTTCGTGAGCCGTTTCACCGCGGACGGGCGCGACCGGCAGGTGGCGGAGATGTTCGAGCGGGCGCTCAAGGCGAAGAAGCTCCCCCCGGGAGCGGAGCCGGCCGAGCCGCACGTTGTCTTCGACATGGCGGAGCTCGTCCGCTACGTCCTGTTTCGGGAGCGGGTGTTCGACGCACACGACGCGCAGGGGGCGAAACCCGAAGGGGAAGGGCCCCCCTCGCCCTCCTGAAGCCGGCGGCGATATAATTCTTCGAATTCTTTCTGAGGAGCGGCGCATGGATGCAGTGAAGGTCGGTCTCATCGGTTTCGGCACGGTCGGCAAGGGCGTCGTGCGCGTTCTGCAGCAGAATGCCGGGATCATCCGCGAGCGCCTCGGCTTCCCGCTGGCGCTGGCGCGGATCGCGGACAAGGACACGACGAGCGACCGCGGGGTCAGCGTCGACCCGGCGCTGCTGACCAGCGACGCCCGCGCGCTCATCGAGGATCCGTCGATCCCGATCGTCGTCGAGCTGATCGGCGGGCTTTCCCCGGCGAAGGAGTTCATGCTCGAGGCGCTGCGGCGCGGCAAGTGCGTCGTCACGGCGAACAAGGCGCTGCTGGCCCACGCCTGGGAGGAGGTCTTCGGCGCGGCGGCGGCCGGCGGCGGCGCGATCGGCTTCGAGGCGAGCGTCGGCGGCGGCATCCCGATCATCCGCGGGCTGCGCGAGGGGCTGGCCGCGAACCGGATCCAGTCGATGCACGGCATCATCAACGGGACGACCAACTACATCCTCTCGCGGATGACCGACGAAGGCCTCGAGTACGCCTCGGTGCTCAAGAAGGCGCAGGAGCTGGGTTTCGCGGAGGCCGACCCGACGCTGGATGTCGAGGGGCACGATGCGGCGCACAAGCTCGCCATCCTGGCCTCGCTCGCCTTCGGAACGCGCGTGCGTCTCGACCAGGTGCACACCGAAGGGATCGGGCGGGTCACCAAGACCGACATCGCGTACGCGCGTGAACTTGGGTACGTCATCAAGCTGCTCGCGATCGCCAAGGACGCCGGCGGCCCGATCGAAGTGCGCGTGCACCCGACGCTCGTGCCGGTGCGTTTCCTGCTGGCGACCGTCGGCGGCGCCTTCAACGCGGTCTACGTGCGCGGCGACGCGGTCGGGCCGACGCTCTTCTACGGTCTGGGCGCGGGGAGCCTGCCCACCGCGAGCGCGGTCGTCGGCGACATCATGGAGATGGCCCGCCGCATCAAAGCCGGCGCGGGGGCCCCGCCGCCTCTCGCGGTCGCGCTCGCCGCCACGCGCGAGATCCTGCCGATGGACGAGGTCGTCTCCCCCTGCTACATCCGGATCCAGGCTCTCGACAAGCCCGGCGTGCTCGCCGCCGTGGCGGGGATACTCGCGCGAAACGAGATCAGCATCGCGAGCGTCATCCAGAAGGAACGCGAGAAGGGGCGGGCGGTGCCGATTATCCTGATGACCCACGAGGCGACGGGGGCGGCGGTGCGCGCCGCGCTCGAGGAGGTCGGGAAGCTGCCGACGGTGAGCGGCCCGCCGCTGTGCATCCGCGTGGAAAAAGGCGAATGAAGGCGGTCGGGAGGGGGTGAACCCCTCCCCTACGAGGGCCTGGGCGACCGGAATGACGTAGGGGCGGGGTTGATCCCCGCCCGAACAAGAGACAAGATGTGGAGGCGGGGTTGATCCCCGCCAGAACAAAAGACAGGGTGTAGGGGCGGGGTTGATCCCCGCCCGAACAAGAGACAAGGTGTAGGGGCGGGGTTAATCCCCGCCCGAACAAGAGACAAGGTGTAGGGGCGGGGTTAATCCCCGCCTTCAAGGGGCATGATATGAAATATTTGATCCTGATTCCCGACGGGGCGGCCGACTGGCCCGTGCCGGTCCTGGGCGGCAAGACCACGCTCGAGGCGGCCGCGATGCCGAATCTCGACCGGCTGGTCCGGGAGGGGGAGTTCGGGCGGGTGCTCACGGTGCCCGAAGGGATGGAGCCGGGCAGTGACGTCGCCGGCATGAGCCTGTTCGGCAACGATCCGGCTCGCGCGTACACCGGGCGCGCGCCGCTCGAAGCCGCGAGCATGGGCGTGCCGCTCGGCGACGCCGACGTGGCGCTGCGCTGCAACCTCGTCTCCACGGGGGGCGCCGCGGCGGAAGACCCCGACGCGATGATGCTCGACTACAGCGCCGGCCACATCACGACGGAGGAGGGGCGCCGGATCGTCGAGGGTTTCCGCGGCTCGGACATCTACCGCGAACGCTACCTGCCGGAATTCGAGCTCTTCCCCGGCGTCGGCTATCGCCACCTGCTGGTCTGGCGGGGCGGCTCGACCGACGTGAAACTCGTCCCGCCGCACGACATCCTCGGGCTACCGCTCAAGGAGCACCTGCCGCGCGGCGCGGCCGCGCCGAATCTGCTCGGCCTGATGGCTCTCGCGCATCCCTGGCTGCGGCTGCACCCGATGAACCGCGACCGGCGCGGCCGCGGCCTGGCCGCCGCCGACAACTTCTGGTTCTGGGGGGCGGGCCGCCGGCCGGCGCTGCAGCTTTTCCGCGAACACTACGGGCTCTCGGGCGCGGTGATCTCGGCGGTCGACCTGGTCAACGGCATCGGCGTGCTGCTCGGTCTCGAGCGCGTGACGGTGCCCGGCGCGACCGGCTACGTCGAGACGAACTACCGCGGCAAGGCCGAGTTCGCGCTGGCGGCGCTGGCGCGGCACGATGTCGTTTTCGTGCACATCGAGGCCCCGGACGAGGCGGGGCACTCCGGCGATGCGGCGCAGAAGGTCCGCGCGCTGGAGCGGATCGACGCCGAGTTCCTCGGGCCGGCGCTCGCCGGGCTGGCGAAGCTGGGGCCGCACCGCGTGCTCGTCGCCCCCGACCACTACACGCCGATCGTACGGCGCTCGCACGTCGGCGAAGCCGTGCCGTTCGTCATCTGGCCGGGGACGCCGGGGCGCCCGTCGGGGGCCGCGGGATTCACCGAGGCCGAGGCCGCGAAGACCGGAGTCTACGTCGAGCGCGGCCACGAGCTGCTGGCCCGGCTGTTCGCGGCGGGGTAGGGGTGTCGATGGCCAAAGCCTGGGCGGGCGAGAAGCTGGTCTGCGTCAACCGGAAAGCGCGCTTCGAGTACGAGATCCTCGAGACCTTCGAAGGGGGGCTCGTGCTCAAGGGCACCGAGGTCAAGTCGCTGCGCGCCGGGCAGGCCAGCGTCACCGAAGGCTTCGCCGTGATCAACGGCGGGGAGGCCTGGCTCGTGGACTGCCAGATCCAGCCCTACGCCTTCGGGAACCTCAACAACCACGAGCCCCGGCGCAAGCGCAAGATCCTGCTGCACAAACGCGAGATCGCCAAGCTCACCGGCAAGATCAAGGAGCGGGGGCTCTCGCTGATTCCGCTGAAGATCTACTTCAAGCACGGCATGGCGAAGGTCGAACTCGGGCTCGGGCGCGGCAAGAAGATCCACGACAAGCGCGAGACCATCAAGAACCGCGACGCGCTTCGCGAGGCCCAGCGCGAGACGAGAGCCCGAGTCCGATAGCCCGCCGCCGTCAGCGCGGCACGCGGGTGAACACGATGCGGCGGTCGCCCCCGAGTCGCCCGACCAGCGGGGACCCGGCCGGCGTGGCCGACCCGGGGACGGCGATACTGCTCATGGCCGGCGTGGCGGACGGCAGGGCCGGCGCCGCCTCCCCGGGAACGTCGCCGGGGGGCGTCGGCTGGAAGCTGGGCCTTCCCGCGTGCGGCGCCGCCGCCGGTCGGAGCGGCACCGGCGGCGTTTTCGACGACAGAGGCCGTGCGGGCGCACGCGAGATGTTCGACGACGCAGCTCCGCCGCTGCGAATCCATCCCCCGGATCCCCCCGTCGATCGGGCGGAACGGCTCGCCACCTTGAGTTTCTCGAGGGCCGGCCGCGCCGCGGATTTCTTCACCGAGAAGAGCCGCGGCGACAGGCTGACACCGCCGGTGTATTGCGTCGTGACGACCGTGGCCAGCCCCAGGCCGCGACCCTGCCCATGATAGAGGCGCATGAAGCCCTGAAGTTCCTGCTCCAGGGCCAGGCGTCGCGGGTCGTCGGATCTCCCATCCGCGGCGTTTGGCGGCAGAGCGGCCAGTTCGGCGACGACTGCTTCGAGCCGCGCGAGGTCGCTTGCGGCCACCCGGGACGACGCGCTTGACAGCTCGCCGATGGTCTTGGCAGCGAAGGTCCTCAGAAAGGCGTGCAGATCGTCGGTGCTCCGCAGCAGATCGCGCACCCGCTTGTCCTGCACGGTCGGGAGGAGTCGTTCGGCCTCCAACTTGAATTCGGAGGACCGGGCGGGCTCCTTGCCGGCCTTGAACGCGAGGAACAGCGCCAGGTGTCGGGCGTCGCCGAAGAATTCGGACACCTTCCGGTCGAACTCGGGCGTCAGGTATTGAACGCGGGTGTTTCGCAGCACATAGCCCCGATCCGGCGGCTCGTTCCCGGGGAGTTGCAGGATATCCGCGCTCAGCAGCTGGGGGATGGCCCGGGGGGTGCTCACCGGCGGGAGCGTCACCGCGAGCAGGCCGTCCAGGTCGAGCCAGGCCGGGCGCACCCGGCCGAACCAGGCGGCGAGCGCCATCAGTCGAGCCGCCGAGGAAAGATCGTGAAATTCCGGGAAGATCTCCGCGTAGCGAGCGTAGTTCTGGTTCAGATCCCGGATGTTCTCGCGAAAAGCGGTGGGTAGCGCGGGCCGCTTCCCGCGGGTCGTCCCGGCGCCGGAGTCCACGCGCTCGACGTCGGCGGTGAGCTGCGTCTTCGTGATCGCCGCCAGGCCGTCGTCCTCGTCGGACTCCACGCCGCAGGAATCCGGGTAGTACCAGTAGCGGGCAATGACCCACTGCGCCAGGTCGGCCGGGGAGTTGGTGATGAACTGGCGCTCGGAGTTGCTCATGAAGCCCGGGACGGCGCCGCGCGTCTTCTCCCGAATGTCCTCGTGGGTGACCGGGTCGAGCCCGCTGCAGATCGTCTTGAAGCGCACGTCCGACGCCAGCACCGCCTTGCCGATGCGGGTGTCCTCGAGCAGGCCGCCGAAGTTCACGGTGGCCAGCGTCGGGTCGGCGTTGCGATCCAGGCTGACGAACGCCTCGGCATCGCCCGCGTGAAAGACCGCGCGGTAGGCGACGGCGAGATCCGCGAGAGAGACCGACTCGCCGCCGAGCTTCTGGCGCCGCTCCGGGCTGGCGAAGAGCACCAGTCCCGCATCGGGCGAGAGCTCTGCGCCTTCGAGCTGCCCGCCCTGGCGAAAGAAGGCTTCGAGGTCGGCCAGGTCCAGCGCCCGCCCCTGGGGGGGGAAGGATGCCGCGGTGAAACGGTGGGGCACGGGGTTCAACAGCAGTTCGGCCGCGGCGAAGTCGTTGCGGTAGGCGAAGACCTCGACCGCGAGCGGCGCCCCGGGCTTGATCGCGGCGGTCAGCGGGTGCCGCAGCAGCGAGAAAGCGCGCCGGTAAGCCTGACGCGGGTTGTCGCCGGGAACGAAGACCCGCGCGCGCCCCTGCCCGTCGGCCGAGACGAAGTACTTCCCTTCGCGGAGGATTGCCGCCCACGCGGGTTGGGCCGACCCCGCCGGATAGCGCGCGACGAGGGAGGTCTGCGGGATCGGGTCCGAACCGGCGATCATCTGCACCGCGTAGCCCAGCAGCGAGGAGTAAGGGTCGAGATAGGGCTGGACCTCTCCCCGGGATGCTTTGCGGAGCCGGGCGTCGACCAGTTTCGAACCGGAGTGGGTGATCACATCCGGATCGATCAGGTCGCGGTAGGAGATGCGGACCCAGGTGCTCTCCGCGGAGCGCCTCGGAGGCGAGGCCCCGGCGGCCGGTAGCGCTGCGAGCATCGCCAGGAGCGCCACACCCGTCGCGTACCGACGCGTCCTGTTCGCGGCCCGCAAGCGGCCCCTCGTCATCCTTTCCCTGTTCATCCTGCGTTAATGCTTCTTGAGATGGGCCGGGTTGTCAAGATTGCGGTCCGCAAGATCGTCCGCAAATCCCTGGGAAATGCTGGGTCGGCGGCGTTCCCCGGCCGGCGGGCTTGCGCAATCTCCCGGGTGGCACTATATTACGGGCGTGTTGGATGACCTCGCTCGACCTGGGGGAGAAACGGTTTCGACCGGGATAGTTGAGGTCAGGGCAGCAGGCCGAGGTTTTCTCGGAACCTCGTAAAAAAACTGAGAAAAACAGTAATCGCCAACACCGATTACGCTCTCGCGGCTTAGTACCCGCGAGCGGCTCTCCTGCGGCGCCTGTAGCGCAGGGTAGGGCCGTCGACTATACGGGCTGGCCAAAGGCACCTCACCCGGGGGGCCGGAGGCAAGATTAAATCGGGTTGGGCTTGTCGATCTTTCCTGCCGGTGGGTAGGAGACGGGCCGAGAGATAAATACACCGGACAAGCCTGTAGACGTTCTGGCCGAAGATTTCGGGACACGGGTTCGACTCCCGTCTCCTCCACCATTGCAAAGAATTCGAACCG
>JANOHV010000197.1:0-1584 GCA_031406795.1 Candidatus Rokuibacteriota bacterium | reverse complement strand
GAGACGTTGAAGGACATACGCACCGGCAGGTTCGCCTTGATGATGCCGGTGATGACGTTCGTCGAGGGGCGCTGCGTGGCTATGACCAGGTGCATGCCGACGGCGCGCGAGAGCTGCGCCAGCCGCGTGATCGAGTCCTCGGCCTCGCTCTGGGCCAGGATCATTTGGAGACAATGGCCGGCGGCTACACCGACGTCATCTCCTTGAGCAATTCAGGATGGCGCTCCACCAGCCGAAGGAGTTTCACCAGGGGTGCAGGGGGACGTGTTTCGCCGCGTTCGTAGCGGGAGAACGCCACTTTACCGATGCCGAAGACCCCGGCGAGTTCGCTCTGCGTGAGGTTGAGGCCCTTGCGAATGCGGCGGATATCGGCGCTCACGTCGCCTTTCACGGCGCGGAGAAGGGACGCCTGCGCCTCCGTGTAGCGCCGGTAGCTCAAGGAATCCCAGGTTCCTTCGCCGCACGCGGTGCAGAAATCGCCCCGCATCCCGTGCAGGGTCAGCGATTGTCCCCCGTAGGTCAGGGTCTCGTCGCACTCCTTCGCCACTATCGCGGCGGTGCCGCACGCAGGGCATTCCATGGATACCTCCTCACCTTGCTTTGAACTGAATGACCGGAGGACGATCATCGCCACATGCCGTTATCTTGATGTACACGGCGGCGCCGCTCTCGGTCTCCCCGTGATACACATCCTGCCAACATCGATGATCAACGCGGGTGGTCATCGATTTGTAGAAATTGTCACGCCGGAGTCCCATCACCGTCCGCCTCATCTCGGGCTCGGTCAATCCCAACTCCAAACCACCGCGCAACGCGGTCATCGTAAAGGGGCGACTCTCCGGATCGGCCACTACCCGCTGAACTTCCTCAACATGGTAGTGCGGAGATCGCTTCTCCATGGCCAGAAAATAGCCACAACGATAAAATTAGTCAACATGATAAAAATACTGCCACATGACGGACCTGGTCGCAGGTTCGGCACATTCAAGTTTGATCGGGCGACAAGAGCACTTGAGAACCGCAGAATATGGGGATTAACTACTCCTCGTCGTAATTGCGGCGCGCGAGGATCTTGCGCGGCCTGGCGCCGTCCGCCGGGCCGATCAGGCCGGCCTTCTCCATCGCCTCGATCATCCGCGCGGCGCGGTTGTAGCCGACCTTGAGCCGGCGCTGGACGTACGAGATCGAGGCCTGGCCGCTCTCGGAGACGACCGCGACGGCCTGGTCGTACATCTCGTCCTGCTCGCCGTCCCCGCCCTCGGCTTCGGCGGCGTCCGCCGGCGGCGGCTGCAGCAGCGCCTCATTGTAGGTCGGCTGCGCCTGGCCCTTGAGGTGCTCGACGAGCCGCTTGACCTCGTCCTCGGAGACGAACGCGCCGTGGATGCGTTCGAGCTTGTTGGTCCCCGGCGGCAGGTAGAGCATGTCGCCCTTGCCGAGCAGCAGCTCCGCGCCGTTGGCGTCGAGCACGACGCGCGAGTCGATCTTGGACGAGACGTTGAAGGACATACGCACCGGCAGGTTCGCCTTGATGATGCCGGTGATGACGTTCGTCGAGGGGCGCTGCGTGGCTATGACCAGGTGCAT
>JANOHV010000158.1:0-13331 GCA_031406795.1 Candidatus Rokuibacteriota bacterium | reverse complement strand
GGGCGGGCCCGTGGCGGGGGGCGGGCGCGCGGACCCCCCCCCGCGGCTCGGTCCGCGCGCTTCCGGTGAGCAGCCGGTCGTCCGCCGACGGATCGGGCGGCACGAGCTTCCCGAACGAGGAGATGAACTGGACGTTCCCGGCCTTGCGCGCCGCACCCGCGAGCATCCGCTCGTCGAGGCGCGACGGGGCCTCGGCGAAGAGGATGTCGAAGAGCACCAGTCGCGCGCCGGCCCGCTTGAGCGCGTCGACGAGCAGGGCGTGGTAGTCCCAGCTCCACGGCCAGCGCCCGTAGGCCGCGATGCTGTCCTCGCCGATGAAAACGACCGCGAGCGGCGAGGCGACGGGGCGGGAGCCGCGCAGCCGGAAGCGCAAATCGACAGTCCGCAACTCGAAGGCGCGAAAGAGCTCCGTGCCGTTGACGAGCACCGCCAGGGTCGCGACCAGCAGCCCGAGCAGGGCGGAGCGCAGCAGACCCCGCCCCACCGAAGGTTTGACCATGCCGCTACTTCGCGGCGGGCGCGTTCTCGTTCCAGTAGTGCTCGCGCTTGAGTTCCCCGGCCTTCTCCTCGGTCTTCTCGGTGCCGCGCACGCCCGTCAGCGGCGTGACTTCGAGCGTGGCTTTCGTGCTGCCCGCCGGCGCCCCGATCTTCGCCTTGGCTTTTTCGAGTTGCGCCATCAGCAGCAGGTCGACCACCGCAACTTCGGTTTTCTCGCCGAGCTTCGCGGGAACCTCACCTTCGAAGAGAATCTCGACGCCTGCGGCCGCCGCGGTGCGGATCGTCTGCCCCTCGAAGAGATGGAGCTTGGCCACCGCCGGCTGCCAGACCCCGTCGCGGCCGACCTCCACGTTCCCCGTGACGGCGACCACGATCCCGAGCGGCATCGGACCTTCCGCCCGGACCGCGACGGACCCGCTCGCCATCACCGCCAGAATCGCTGCTGCAACGAACCATGCCCTGCGTCCCATGTCCCTCCCCCTTTCGCCGCGCTTCGTGGCGGCATCCCCCGGTTTCACCCCCTCCGGGACGGTACCCTGCCCGGAGTGTACCACCCTCACGGCGACCCCGTCCCGCCCCCGATCCGGTCCCCGGCCGGAGCTCCGACCGGTGCGGGGGCACGTGACTGGTCGATCTGCATCGCCCGCTGGTAGTGCTCGCGGGCGCGATCGAACTTCCCCACTTCACACCAGGTGAGCGCCAGTTCCACGTGGACCTCGGGCCGCTCCGCCCGGGCGAGCGCCTCCTCGTACCGGCGCACCGCCTCCGGGTACTTCCCCTGCTCGTACAGGATGTTGCCGAGATTGCCATACCCGCCGGCGAAATCGGGCAGCAGCTCGATCACGCGCTCGAAGTGCGCCGCGGCGCGGCCGAGATAGCCATGGCGGGCCAGCAGCACCCCGAGCGCATTGAGCGCCACGGCATCCTGCGGTTCGAGCGCGATCCGCTGCGCCAGCTCGCGCATCCGGGGACTCGTGAGCGCTTCCTCCTGCCGGCGCAGGTCCTCGGCGAAGAGCGCGCGCACCGCCGCCGTCGGCGGGGCGTTGATGTCCGGCGCCGGCTCGCGCGGTCGCAGCGGGGGATATTTCTTCCAGGCCTCGCGCAGTTCGATCACCGCGTGGGGCCGGGTTGCGAGCGTCGCGGCCGCCGACTCCCACGCATCGCTGAAGGAGCCCCCGACCAGGGTGACCTCGACCGGGACCCAGACCCGCCCGCGGGCATCGACACGCAGCAGGCCCGGATCGCGCGCGAGCTGATCGAGGCTGCGCGCCGTCAGACCGGTGTCGAACATCACGAAGACGTGGTCGTAGAGGTCGACCAGCGCGGTGTCGATACCGATGTTCTCGAGCAGCGCCGCGTAGAGCACCGCCAGGTCGTCGCAATCGCCGGAGCGCAGCCGCAGCGTCTCGCGCGGCAGGCGAACCGTGTCGAGCACCGGCCGGCCGGGGACGATCCCGCCGTAGGGGTTCCCGGGATCAGGGACGTAGCGCACGCCGTAGGCCGCCAGCGCGTCGAACAACTCCATCGCGCGCAGCAGGTTGTCGTAGACGATCGCGCCGCGCTCGTCCTCGCGGAAGCCGCGCACGGTGTCGCGCGCGAAGCGCTCCACCGCGTCGTCGAGGTGGGTCACGTACAGGCCGATGCGCTCGGGCTCCTCCCAGGCCATCCCGTGCTTCTCGATGACGGTCACCGCGTGCGTGCTCTCGGACTCCTTGCGCTCGCCCTCGATGGCGTACTGCAGCGTCAGACGCAACTGGCGCGACTCGGTGCGCTCGAGATCGAGGGCGCGGTCGCTCAGCTCCACGCGCAGCGGCACCCGCACCGTCTCGCCGGCGGGGATGCTCACGACTGCGTCGGTCGGGAAATCCATCAGTTCGGGGAGAAAGGCGCTGATCTTGACGCGCAGCGGCCGGTCGTAGCGGTTGCGGACCCGCACGAGCCCGGCCGGGCGCCGCGCGTACTCCGGGTCGCTCGCGTAGAACTGGTAGAGCGACGCATAGAGCGGGCCGAAGGAGGCCTCCACCAGCTCCAGGTCGAAGAGACCGGTGTTGACCTCGAAGCTGACCGCGGCGGGCGTCGGGTCCACGTTGAGTTCCGCATCGAGACAGCGCGCCTCGAAGAGATGGCTGCCGTTCACCAGATCGGTGACCTTCGCCAGCGTCTCGGCGGACCAGCCCGACCAAGGGCCGCCGTCGATCCGCCAGGAGTAGCGCAGGCGTCGGGGCGGTGTTTCAAGGTCGCCGCCGGCTAGCTCGAAGACATAGGACGGCGCGGCAAGCGGTCCGATCGGCGCATTGGTGATCCGGGTCCGGGGCGGCGAGCGGTCGGGGCGGTGGACGCTCAGGCGATCCTCGGCAGCGAACCAGAGCGTGCCGTCGACTTCGGCGATCGACTCGATCCGGGACGACGGCAGCCCGTCCTGCTCGCCGAAGCCGCCCCAGAGATCGTGGTCGAAATAGGACACCCCCTCCTGCGTGCCGATCCAGACCCGGCCGCCCGCGTCCTCGAACAACGTCAGCACCCGGTCGCTCACGAGCCCCTGACGGGAGCCGAGGGACACCCAGGAATCCCCCTGCAGGCGGCTGAGCCCCCGCTCCGTCCCCACCCAGAGACGACCGGTGCGGTCCGCCAGAAGAGCAGTCACGGTGTCGGCGGCCAGGCCGTCGTCCACCCCGTACCGCCGCCAGGATCCGTCCTCGAGCGCCCAGAGCCCCTTGGACGTCCCGGTCCACAGGCGCCCGCGCTGGTCGGTTTCGAGCGCCGCAACGGCGTCCCGTTGTGGGCCGACACCCGCCGCGCCGGCCTCCGGCGGGCAGGTCCACGCCCCCTCGTGCAGTCGGCTCAATCCCCGCGCGGTGCCGACCCAGACCCCGCCCTCCGCATCGGTGGCGAGCGCCGTCACGGCGGCATCGGTCAGCCCGTGAGTCCGGTCGCAGACGGAAACCTGGACGGCCTCCACGGCACCCCAATCGCGCTCGACCATGACCGACTTCACCTCGGGGAGGTGCTGCTCGCGCACGGAGCCGTCGTAGCGCACCAGCCCGTGGTCGGTCCCCACCCAGAGATCCCCCTCCGCACCCTCGGCGAAGCAGCGCACCCGCCCGTCGAGGTGCTCGCGCGCCCCAACCGTCTCGACCGCGCGACCCCGCAGGACGATGAATCCCTGCTCCGCGCCGATGTAGAGCGAGCCGTCGCTGCCGAGGAACAGGGGCGCGCGCGGGGAGACCCCCTCGCGTTGGGTGACGGCCGGGACGGACCAGGTGGTGTCGAAGCGGGCGAGCCCGCGCGTGGTGCCGATCCAGATCGAACCGTTGCGATCGGCGGCCAGCGCGAGCACCTCGTCCGCCGGCAACCCCGAGTCGGAAGTGAACCAGTGCCACTCGTAGCCGTCCGAGTACCCCGCACCCGCCTTGGTCCCGACCCAGAGGCGGCCCTCGCCGTCCTCGGCCAGTGCGGTCACGGCGGTCGCCGGAACCTGGACGCCGAGCCGGGCCGGGCGCCAGGAGGAGCCGTCGAACTCCGCCACGCCGCGCTCGCCGCCGCACCAGACCGTGCCGCTGGCGTCCTCGAAGAGCGCAGTCACGGCTCCGCAGGGCAGCCGGGAGGCCTCCTCGACCCGCCGCCACGCCTCCCCCTCGCGCAGCCACAAATCACCGCCGACGCCTGCCCAGAAGCGCCCGGAGCGGTCGACGAGCAGCGCGCCGACCGGTTGCCCCGCGACTTCCGCAACCGGCTCGAGAGTCCCCGCGGCGCGATCGAAGCGCAGCAGGCCGCCCGTATGGCCGAGCCAGCTGACCCCGGTGCGGTCCGTTACCACGACCACCCTTCCGCGCCGGCCCGTCGAGGAATCGGGAAGCCCCAGGCGGCCCCAGCGTCCGTCCCTGATGCGGCCGAAGCCGTTTCCCGCCCCGACCCAGAGCCCGTCCGCCTCAGGGGCGAGGCTGTGCACGTCGTCATCGGGAAGTCCGTCGGCGACGGTCAGCGTCCGCCAGAGTGTCCCGTCAAAATGGCTCAAGCCGCCGCGCGTGCCGATCCACAGCCCCCCCTCGCCGTCCGGGGCAATCGCCTGCACGGTGTTCTCCGCGAGACCGCGAGTCTTGTCGAAGTAGGACCAGGGCGAGTACGCGGCCGCCCCGGCGGGACCGTGCGCGAGGCACAGCCCAACGGAACCGGCAATCAGAACCACGAAGATCCTGCGCCAAACGCTCATCGTTTGATGATACTCCTGTACCCGAACGGAGTTGCGCATCACCCCGGCAGCCGCCAACAACCGGCTCATCGGCACTTGCTTCAGCGAGGCGGCAGGGGCGTCCCTGAGGGAAGATGCGCGGAGCCGCCGATCAGCCTGGAACCAGGCCCGGGGCGGTTTCCGCAGGAAACGCGGGCTCGTTGTTTGAGCCCGAAGGGCGAGTTACGAGTCCGCGAGCTCCGGGCACGGTTCCGGGCCGGCGGCGCAGACGCACGACCGAAGGGACGCCCCCGTCGCCTCGCGCACGCAGACGAATCCCGGCCCCGGAGCTCGCACGGTCAATTTTCGGTACCCTGCTTATCGAGATGAAACTTCTCGAGACGGTACAAGAACGTCTTATAGCTCATCCCCAGCAGCTTCGCGGCCTTCGTCGCGACCCCGCCGGCCTTCGCCATCGCCTTACGCAGCAGCTCCTTCTCGAGCGCCTCGAAATCCAGCCCTTCGTCGGGTATCTCGAGGCTCGCCGGACCCGCCTGCCCGTGCGCGAGACGCAGCTCGCCGCGGATGTCCTCCTCGCCGATGACGCCCCCCTCGTTGAGCAAGACCGCGCGCTCCATCACCGAGGAGAGCTGACGGATGTTCCCCGGCCAGGAGTACTCCGCGAAGGCCCGGAAGACCGCGGGCGAGACGCCCGTGACGCGCTTGCCGTATTCGCGGTTGTACTTCTGCACGAAATAGTCGATCAGCTCCGCGAGGTCTTCGCGGCGCTCGCGCAGCGGCGGCAACTCGACGGTGACCACTGCGAGGCGGTAATAGAGGTCCTCGCGGAAGCGCCCCTCGCTCATCTCCTTCGCGAGATCCTTGTTCGTCGCGGCGACCACGCGCACGTCGACCTTGACGCTCTCCTTGCCGCCGACCCGCCGGACTTCCTTGTCCTGCAGCGCGCGCAGCAGCTTGGCCTGCATCAGCAGCGGCAGATCGCCGATCTCGTCGAGGAAGAGCGTCCCCCCCTGGGAGAGTTCGAAGAGCCCCTCCTTGCGCGCCTCGGCCCCGGTGAAGGCCCCCCGCTCGTGGCCGAACAGCTCGCTCTCGAAGAGCTGCTCCGGGATCGCCGAGCAGTTCAGCGGCGTGAACGGCTTCTTGCGGCGCGGGCTGTTGAAGTGGATCGCGCGCGCGACCAACTCCTTGCCGGTGCCGCTCTCGCCGCGCACCAGCACCGTGGCCGGCGAGGGGGCGATCTTGCGCAGGACCTCGACTGCCAGGGCCATCTTGGGCGAGCGCCCGACGATCCCCTCGATGCGGACGCGGCCGAAGAGCTGGTCCTGGAGCCGCAGGTTCTCCTTGAGCAGCGTGGCGCGCTCGGCCGCGCGGCGCACGGTCAGCAGCAGGGTGTCCCGGTCCAGGGGCTTGGCGAGGTAGTCGAAGGCGCCCTTTCTGACCGCGTCGACGGCGGAGGCGATCGTCCCGTGGGCGGTCATGATGATCATCGACGGCTCGAAAGGCTCGCGGGGGATCGCCGCGATCAGCTCGATGCCGTCCATGCCGTCCATGCGCAGGTCGGTGAGGATCACGTCGGGTCGCAGCCGCTCGACGAGGGCCAGCGCCTCCCGGCCGGATGAAGCGGTGTGCGTCTCGTAACCGCCCTTTTCGAGGATGGTCTTGAGAATCCCCGCCTGCAGTGGTTCGTCGTCGACCACGAGCACGACCGCCATGCCGCTACGCCTCCGCTTTCCCGAGCGGCAGGTGCAGCGTCACCGCGCTCCCGTGCCCCTCTTCGCTCTCGATGCTCACGCGTCCGCCGTGCTCTTCGATGACGCGCTTGATCAGTGCCAGCCCTAGCCCGAGGCCTTCGGTCTTGGTGGTGAAGAACGGGTCGAACACCTTGGCGAGCTTCTCTTTCGGTATCCCCATCCCCGTGTCGGCCACGGTGAGGGCCAGGGTCCCGGACAGCTCCCGGGTGCGTAGCGTCAGGGTACCACCGCCGGACATCGCCTGGAAAGCGTTGAGAATCAGGTTGTAGATGCAGGTTCGGATGAAATCCGGGTCGAGTTCAAGCTCGGGGAGCGTCTCGAAGTCGCGCACGACCGCGATCCGCTCGTGTTCGGCCTTGGCGGAAACCAGCGAGAGAACCCCCTCAAGGAGCGGTTCGAGCGCCACCGCGCGGCGGTTGAGCTCGAGCGGTCGGCCGAATTCCAGAAAGCTCTGCGCGAAACGGCTGACCCGCTGGATCTCCTTCTTCATGTTCTCGCAGAGCGTGTTGAACTGCGCGGCCTCCGCGGGGTCGGTGGGCGGGTAGGACTCGCGCAGGTGGTCGATCGAGAGGCTGATGAAGTTCAACGGGTTGCGGATCTCGTGGGCGATGCTCTGGGAAAACTGCCCGATGCCCGCCAGGTGCTCCGCCTTGCGCAGCCGCTCGCGCAGGTCGCGCTCGTCGCGCAGGCGCCCGACCATGTAATTGAAGCTCTGGGCGAGCGCGCCGATCTCGTCGCGCCGGTCCACCGGCAGTTCGGCGGAGAGATCGCCGGCAGCCACGGCGCCGGCGGCGCGCACCACCCGTTCGACGGGGGCGGTGTACCGGCCCGCAAGGTAGACCGCGACGATCGTCCCGAGCGCGAAGACGACGAGCGCGGCGGCGATCCGGCGCTTCATGCTCGTCCGCAGGAAGAGGTCGAAGTCTTCGGCGCTCATGCGCAGGTTCACGTAGCCGAGCTGCTTGCCGCCCGAGATCACCGGCAGCGTGACGTTGTAGACCTGCCCCTCGCTCTTCAGCGGCTGCCCCAGCTCGGCCTGGAAGATCAGCTCCTTCTTGCTCTGGGTGATGTACTTGCCGACGTTCTTTGGGTCGGTGCTGGCGACGATCCGGTCGGTCGTGTTGATGATGGAGATCTCCCGGACCCCCTTCGGGTTGAGCCGTTTGAGGTAGGCCTCGAGGCGCTTCTCGTCGGGCGGGCCGCTGCCGCTGACCTCCTCGAGGCCGAACTGGATGGCCCGGGAGAGCTCGGAGGTGCGGCGCTCGAACTCGTTGTAGAGGACCTTTTCGGACTGGTAATAAAGCAGCACGAGGGTGGTGACCAGCCCGAGCGAGAGCAGCAGCATCATCGCGACGAGCTTGAACCGGAGGGTAAAGCGGAAGGGGACGCGAGCCATGGCGGGGATGCTACCCCACCGCGTCCGGACCATCAAGGAGAAGCGGACGGGATCGTGCACGTGCGGTGCGGCGGCCCTCCCTCCGCAGGTGCGTCTGCGCTGCCGGCCCGAACTCGATTGTTTCAGCCCCAGCGTAGCGATGGGCGACGTGCACGACCAGCTCGCACCTCGGCACAGGCTTTCGTAAACGTGCTGCCCGGGTCAGTCAGGAGCGTCATGATTCGTCCTGGCAAGGCAGCCGCGTAGCGCGCGCGGAGGCGCACTCATGTGCGCCGCACAAGCGACGCGAGCGGTAACGCCGCCTGGGCGGATCAGGGCCTCCTGAATGACCCGGGCCTAACGGGGTGGGATCAGGATGCCGTCGAGGCCCTCGAATAATGTCCAGTAGAGCCGCTGGGCGTCCTCCGGCTTCAGGACCAGGAAGATCGCCGTGGTCTCGTGGCGCGCGCGACGCTCGCGCAGCGTGACCAGCGGCCGCAGCAGCCGCCGCCGCACCAACTGCCAGCTCCCGAGGCCGAGCCGCCGAAACAACAGCGGCCAGCGACCGGCGGCCAGCGGCAGCACCTCGACCTCGACCTCCCCGGCCAGCCCCAGCCGGTAGGTCGTCGGCATGTCGGCGAGCTCGAGCAGCTGGTCGTCGAGCGACTCCGGGGTCTTTTCATCCCCGATCGCGACCGCCGGGCGCGCCAGCGCGTCGCGCCGCACCACGGACGTCGGGCCGACGGCCAGCCGCCGACCCCAGAGTCCCTGCTCCTGAACGGGGAGGTCGAAGAGCACCAGGCCGCGCGTCTTCAGCAGGATGCGGCGCTGCTCCAGGTCGAGCTCGAAGTAGGGCTTCGGCGTGGCGGCGAGCACCGTCTCCGCCGCGAGCCGCCGGTTCTCGCGCCAGAGGGAGAGCGCGTCGTCGGCCGACTGCGCCGGCGACGGACCACCAAGCATCAGTACGGCGAGGAGCGTGGCGATCGCAGCGCGGCGCATCGCCTAGTACAGGTAGACCTTCGTGCCGAGGGGCACGTTCTTGTGGAGGTATTCCAGGTCGGCGTCGCCGATGCGGACGCAGCCATGCGTGACGTTGCGCCCGAGCAGCCGGGTGTAGAGCGTGCCGTGCAGGAAGAACCCGTCGCCGATGCCGAGCGCGTAGTCTCCCATGACACCCTCCTCGGCGCGGTCCCCGTACTTCTTCGGGATGGCCTCCCCCTCTTCGATGAAGGCCCAGTCCGGCTTGATCCAGGTCGGGTTCTTGACCTTGGACTTGATCTGACGCTCGCCGCGCGGGGTGTCGAAGACCCAGGAGCGGCCGCCCTTGGGGTTCTCCAGGACGCCGCCGCTGCCGCAGGAGACGACCACCTCGCGCACCACGCGCTCGCCGTCGTGCACGGCGAGTCGGTTCTTGCCGGTGTCGATGACCAGGAACAGCCCCTTCGGGCGCAACTTGTCGAGCTTCTTCTGGAACTTGAGGTTTTCCGCGCGCAACGTCCCCGGTTCCTCGACGACGGTCGGCGCCGGCCCGGAAGCGCTGCGCGAGAGATAATACCCGGCCCCGAGCAGCGCGCCGAATCCGGCCAGGGCGAGACCAATCAACACGAAGAAGACAACGAGCGCGGTGCGCACCACGGTCCACGCGGCGCCGCGCGGCGCGCGAGGCAGTTGTGCGGGGACGGACTGCGCGTCCGGCTCGAGGGCGGTCGCCATCGCGGGAGCTAGAGCCCCTTCAGCGCCTGGCTGACGCTGTTTTCGTAGTCACGGGCGCCGACGATGGTGACCGGCGTGTCCACATCCGCCAGCGCGTAGATCTCGGCCATGTGGTGGTCGTCGAGGGAGACGCAACCGTAGGTCTGGCCGTCCTTGCCGCCGCCGTGGATTTCGATCAGCCCGCCGATGCCGGCCCGGCGCGAAATAGCGCCGCGGCGCTTGGCGAGCGCGAACTCCCGGCGGTCTTCGTCGTTGGGGTAGTTGATCAGCAGGGCCTTGTAGTAGCGGCTCTGGGCGAGCTTCTTCGTGATCCGGTACTTGCCCTCCGGCGTCGCCTTGTCGCCCGCGCAAATCTTGTCGCTGATGCTGCGCGAACCGAGGCCGACCTCATAGGTCTTCACCAGCCGGCCGGCCTTGTAGAGGTAGAGCTGGCGGTCGACCTTGCTGACCACGATCGCGTAGCTGCCGCGCACCTTGGACTCGCGGATCGTCTCGTCCACCTTGCGCCGCCAGAAGGAGATCTGCTCCTGGTCGACGAAGCGCTTGAGCGCCGGGGTGATCACCTCTTTGGCGATCTGCAGGAAGGTGGTCGCGCGCTTGAGTCGCTCCTCCGCATCCTGGTATCTCCCCCGCCCGGCAAGGCCTTCGGCCTCGTCGGTGAGCAGTTCGGCCTTCGCGAGGAACTCGCGTGAGGACTTGCCGACGCTGATCAGCGTCGTGAGGACGTCGAGGCGATCGATCTTGTCGCGTTGGGCGTCGAGGCGCTCCTCGATGCCGGACTTCTGCTTGCCGCGGCGCTCGACGATCGCGGCCTGGATCTGATCGCCGCGGGCGATCACCTGCTCGAACTGTTTCGTCAGTGCGTCGTAGTCCCGGAACCAGACGAATTTCTTCTCGGTCTCGATGAGGGCGTCTTTGGCGCGACGCAACTGCGAGCGATAGTCGCGGTATTCGTCGGCCGCGAAGGATTCTACGTCGGCTCTCCAGAGCTTGCGCTCCTGCAACTCCGCGAGGCGCGCCGCGAACGGTTCGCTGCGCGAGCAACCCGCGAGCAGTAAAAGCAGGAGGCCCCACGGCGCTCGCCGCAGGGCCTCCCGCACAACTTTCCGGAGCGAAGTAACCACCACTTGTCAGATGCTCGCCCGCTCCGGCCGTTTCCCGATTCGCCGGTTACTTCTTCTTCTTGCCCTTGGGGGCCTTGTCGATCGCGGCCTGGACCTGAGCGCTGATGTCCGCGGCCTTGGCGGAAATGGCCTTCGCCTTGTCGGTCGCGGCGAAGTACTCCTGGCTCGCGATCAGGGTGCCGATCTCGGCAAGCGAACCCTTGATGCCGGCCAGGTCGGCCTTCATGGCCTCGATGTCGGCCTTCGTGCCCTTGCCCGTGGGGGCCTCGGCGAGAAGGGCCTCAGCCTGCGCAACCGCGGCGGCGGCGGCGGCCGAAGCAGCCTCGGCCTCCTGCTTGGCCTGGTCCTTCTTCGTTTCGGTCTCGGCCTTCAGGGCGACGGCGTCGGTGTTGATCTTGGCGATCATCGCCTTCGCGTTGTCGTAGTTCTTGAAGAGCTTGCCTTCCTGCTTCTTGACTTCGTCCTGCGCGGCGGCCCAGGCGTCATTGATGTTCTTGAGGCCATCCTTGGCGTACGTGCCGGCGCCGGCGGAAACCGCACCGTCCATGGAAACCTTGGCGGCGTCCATCTCGGCGGTGGGGGGCTTGGCGCAACCCACGAGCAGGGCGGCCATGATCAGGACCGAAAGACCGACGGCGAGGTACTTCATGAGACCCTTCATTCTGTACTCCTCCTTCAAAGTGGTTGTTCCCGCGAATGCCCGCAGCGCCTGTCTGCGCCGCCGCGTCATTCATACACCGATCAAGCAATTGCCATGCCAAGTGCTAACTTATTGTTTTTTCAGTGATCAACGGAGCCTGAGCGATCCCCAAATGGGGAAACAGCTTCCTTTTTCGGCATTCCCGCCGGCTCAAACGGGTTCAACCGGATCTTCCGGCGGGGGGGGCCTTGACCTGGATCAATGACTGCGGCGCCGGGGTCTGGTATCTTTTATGAAATGGCGGCCGGCGCCTGGGTGAGCCGGACTTGAATCTTCTTGCAGGAAGGAGTTCGCGATGATGAAGAAGCTGGAACTTTCGAAGACGCGGGAATTCGACCCGCGGACCATGAAGAAATTCCTCCTCCACGATTCCCCCTGGTTCAGGATTCTCAACTTCAACCTCCCCGCCGGCCACGTCTTCCCGGTGCACTCCCACGACACCGAAGGCCAGCTGAGCATCCTGGTCATCGAAGGCGAGGGCGAGTTCCTCGCCGCCGGCGATGCGGCAATACCGGCGGCGTTGGGCGACATGCTGATCTCCGAGATCAATGAGCCGCATGGCGTGCGCGCGATCACCGACATGAGAATCGTCGTCACCATCGCCCCGCCGTTCTAGTCGTGACGAAGCCGCGGCAAAACGGGCGCCCGCTGGTGCGGCGCCTGCGCGCAGCCGCGCAGTGGAGTGTGTTCGCCCTCACCATCTGGGGGGGGGTGGATCTGTATCGCTTCGCGCTGCAGCTCGAGGGCCGGGGCGCGCCGACGCTTGCCAAGCCGCTCTCGCCCGAGGGCTTTCTGCCGATCGGCTCGCTGATGTCCTTCAAGCTCTGGGTGACGACGGGGGTGATTGACGGCGTGCACCCCGCGGGTCTGGTGCTGTTCACGTCCGCGCTGGCGCTCTCGCTGCTGCTCAAGAAGAGCTTCTGCGGCTGGGTCTGCCCGGTGGGGACGCTCTCGGAGCTGTTCGGGACGGCCGGACAGCGCGTCGCCGGGCGCCTGCTGAGCCTGCCGCGCTGGCTCGACGTGCCGCTGCGCTCGCTCAAGTACGCCCTGCTCGGCTTCTTCCTCTGGATCATCGTCGTGAAGATGCCGGCGGCGGGGATCCGGGAGTGGCTGCTCACCGACTACTGGAAGATCGCCGACCTCAGAATGCTCGGCTTCTTCCGCCACCCGACGGCGCTGGCCACCGGGGTGGTCCTCGCGTTGACGGCGCTCTCGCTGGTGACGCGAAATTTCTGGTGTCGCTACCTCTGTCCCTACGGAGCGCTGCTGGGACTGCTGAGTCTCGGCGCAGCCGTGAAGGTGCAGCGTCTCGAGGAACACTGCACGCACTGCCACCGCTGCACGAAGAACTGCCCGGCGCAGTTGCCGGTCGAGCGCCTCGGCCGCGTGCGCTCACCCGAATGTCTGGGCTGCCTGACCTGCGTCAGCGGTTGTCCGGCGCCGGGAGCGCTCGATGCGTCCTTGCCGGGCCGCCGGCGACTATCGCCGGTCTTGTGTGCCGCGCTCGTTGTAGGCGTGTTCTGGGGGTTGATCTTGGCGGCGAAGATCGCCGGCCACTGGGAGGCGGGCGTCAGCGCTCAAGAATACCTGCGGCTCGCGCCGAGGCTGGAGTCCGTCGGCCACCCCTGAGCGGCGTAATCAGCGCCTGCGCCGCGGGCGGGCCCTTTTCAGCGGCCTGCTAGATCCGCGACGGGTCGCAGAGATTGTCCTTCTCGCGGGCGGCGCGGCCGCACTTCTTGCAGAAGAACACCGCGTCCTTGACCAGCTTCTTGACCTGTTCGAGATCGTCGCGCTTGACCAGCTTGCACAGGTGCATCTCGTGACAGTTCTTGGCATCCTTGCAGTCGCTCATCTCGTCCCCCTACCAGCAGGCCTTGCGATCCCGCTTCGCGCTGCGCGCGTTGCGACGGCTGCCCTTGCCGGATTTCCGCTTTGCGCCGAACGCGCCCGCCCCGCCGGCTCCGCCCGCGCCACCGCCGCC
>JANOHV010000152.1:0-4536 GCA_031406795.1 Candidatus Rokuibacteriota bacterium | reverse complement strand
CGGCGCGGCCGCTGCGGTTCCCTCGCGCTCCGCCATGCGACCGCCCGTCACCGCCCCGCCGCCCAAGTCAGTTTCCGGCTGTAACGGCGAGATCGGTCAAGAGGGTCCGGCAGACGGGCCCTTTGTCAGTGATCGTCACGGGGAGCGAGGCGGCTGGGGCGTCACTGAGGGAAGATGCGCGGAGCAGCCGTAAAGCCCGACACAGTGCCCGGGGCGGTCCCGCAGGGACGCAGGCTCGTTGTTTGAGCCCGAAGGGCGAGTTACGAGACTGCGAGCCCCGGGCACCGTGTCGGGTAGGCTGCGCAGACGCACGACCGAAAGGACGGCCCCGCCGCCTCGCACACGGGAACGTCCCTTGACTAGTTGATGATGTAATCCTGCGGATTGACGGGGACGCCGTTGCGGAGGACCTCGTAGTGCAGGTGCGGCCCGGTGCTCTTGCCGGTGTTGCCGACGAAGGCGATCACCTGGCCGCGGCGCACCTGCTGGCCGGCCCTCGCCAGGATCTTCGAGTTGTGCCCGTACCGCGTCAGATAGCCGTAGCCGTGATCGAGCGAGATGATGTTGCCGAAGTCGACCTTGCTGCCGGTGTAGGTCACGACGCCGTCGGCCGGGGCGAGCACCGGCGTGCCCATGCCCGTCGCGATGTCGAGGCCGCGGTGCCAGACCGCGTTGCCCGTGAAGGGGTCGTTGCGGCGGCGGAACGCCGAGGTCACCCAGCCGCGCACCGGCATGATTGAGGGCGTCGAGGCCAGCAGCGATTTGCGGTCCTCCAGAAAGCTCACCAATTCGGAGAAACCCTGCTCCTGGGCCTCCACGCGGCCCTTCATCCGTTCCAGGTCGCGGTCGACCTGGGCGGCCAGGTCGCTCTGGCGCACGTCCAGGCCGCTGACCATGTCCGCGAGGCTCGTCTCGCCCCCGCCGATGCCGAGCAGGGACTCCTGGCTGTAGTAGTCGCGGTCGAGATCGAACGCCGTGCGCAGCCGGGCCTCGAACTTGCGCAGCCGCGACATCCCATTCTCCAACTCGACGAGACCCTGCGCGACCTGCGCGGCCTTGACCCGCTGGGTCGCCACTTCCGCGCGCAGCTGCCTGAGCTCGGAACCGCGGCTGAGGCTGCGGGCGTAATCGATGAGCAGCAGGGCCGTCAGCAGGGCGCCGATGCCGGCGAGGGCGACGGCGCCCTTGAGGAATCGCTCGCGCACCACCAGCTTGCGAACGCGGCTGCGGGCGCTCGGAATGATCATCAGCGTATACGACCGCTCCCGCGCCCGGGACTCCAGCCGTTCCGTCGCTTGCTGCTTCCTCTTCCAGCTCAGACGCACGCCAGCCCTCCGTTCGTGGGGTCGCATTGTTCTGTATCACCTCCCCGCTGTCAACCCGAGACGCGGGTCGGCCGTAACCCTTCAATGAATGGTGGCCCGATCAGTACCGTTCGCCCTGAACCGTGAGCTTGTCGAACGGTCGAAGGGCGCTTGTACGAAGACTCATTCCCGTTCGTGGTTCGACCGGCTCACCACGAACGGGAATGAGTTACCGCACTTCACCGAAGGGTTACGGTCGGCCGGCGATTTGCCTTGACCCCGACCATGACGTTCAGGTATAAGAACCGGCCATGATCATTGTCATGCGCCAGGGCGCCGCAAAGAAGGAACTCAATGAGGTCCTCAAGAGGATCCGCGACCTCGGCTACAAGACCCACATCATCCACGGCGTCGAGCGCGACGTCATCGGCGCCATCGGGGATGAGCGCGGCAAGGCGCGGCTGCAGTCGCTCGAGTCCCTTTCGGGCGTCGAGAAGGTTGTGCCGATTCTCAAGCCGTACAAGCTTGCCAGCCGCGAGATCAAGCCCGAGCCGACCGTCATCGAGGTCGGCGGCGTCAAGATCGGCGGCGAGGGTTTCGTCGTCATCGCCGGCCCCTGCTCCGTCGAGAGCCGCGAGCAACTGATCGAGACCGCGATCGCCGTCAAGAAGGCCGGCGCGCACATCCTGCGCGGCGGCGCGTACAAGCCGCGCACCTCCCCCTACAGTTTCCAGGGGATGGAGGAGGAGGGGCTCAAGCTGCTCGCCGAGGCCCGCGAGGTGACCGGCCTGCCCGTGGTGACCGAGATCGTGAACCCGGCGGACGCCGAGTTGATCGCCAAATACGTCGACATGTTCCAGGTCGGCGCGCGCAACGTGCAGAACTTCGCGCTGCTCAAGGTCCTCGGCCAGATCGACAAGCCGATCTTCCTCAAGCGCGGCATGATGACGACGATCGAAGAGTTTCTGATGTCCGCCGAGTACATCCTCGCGGAGGGCAACCGCCGCGTCATCCTGTGCGAGCGCGGCATCCGCACCTTCGAGCGGGCGACACGCAACACGCTGGACATCTCGGCGGTCCCGGTGCTCAAGGCCATGACCCACCTGCCGGTGGTCGTCGACCCGAGCCACGCCGCGGGGCACTGGCAGTACGTGCTGCCGCTCTCCAAGGCCGCGGCCGCCGTCGGCGCCGACGGCATCATGGTCGAAGTGCACTGCCGCCCCGAGGAAGCCGTGTCGGATGGCCTGCAGTCGCTCAAGCCCGAGAAGTTCCGCGAGCTCATGCGCGAGATCAATCCCTTCGTGCGGGCCGCCGGCCGAACACTGTAGCCGGAGCCGCTGGGGAGGCCCTGCCGCGCCCCGACTGCGTTGTTCCTCCCATTGCTTGTGCGGCGGGCACCAGCCCGCCTCCGCGCATGGTCGTCACTGCCTTGTCGGGACACGACAGGACGCTCCCGATCGACTCCGGCAAACTTCGAACCGTTGGGTTCCCGTTCCGCATGAACTCCCGTTCGGATGAGATTGCAGTAATTCTCTCGTTCGATGCCCCGCAGTCAGCGGTGACCGCGGGGCACCAAAATTGCCCTTTATCGTAGTGTGCCGCCGAGCGGGATCGTCCCGCCGTAGCCGAACTGCGTCTGCCAGAAGCCTTCGGTGCTCTTGAACAGGTACCAGTTCCCGCCCGTGGGGTAATAACACCCGAGGTCCGCCTTGCCGTCGCCATCGTAATCGCCGACCACGGGCTCGGTGCCGGCGTAGCCGAAGGCGGTCTGCCAGAAGCCTTTGGTGCTCTGGAAAACGTACCAGTTGCCGCCGGCGGGGTAGTAGCAGCCAATGTCATCTTTGCCGTCAGCGTCGAAATCGCCGACGATCGGGATGGTGCCGTCGTAGCCAAACGTTGTCTGCCAGAAACCGTCCTTGCTCTGAAAGACATACCAGTTGCCGCCCGGCGGGTAGTAACAGCCGATGTCATCCCGGCCGTCACCGTCGAAATCACCGACGACGGGGATCGTCCCGGCATACCCGAACTGCGTCTGCCAGAAGCCCTCCGTACTCTTGAACACGTACCAGTTCCCGCCAGCCGGGAAGTAACAGCCGATGTCGTCCTTGCCGTCACCATCGAAGTCGCCGACCACGGGGATCGTCCCTTCGTAACCGAACTGCGTCTCCCGGAGGCCGTCGGTGCTCATGGTCAACCGCCATGAACCGAGAGCCGCTGCGTAGGTGCCGAAGTCGGTCTTCCCGTCGCCGTCGAAGTCTCCGGTTATCGGTTTGGTCCCCGCAGCACCGAACTGAGTCTGCCAGAATCCTTCCGCGCTTCTGAATTCATACCAGTTTCCTCCGCCCGGGTAGTAACAGCCGATATCCGAGCGGCCGTCGCCGTCGAAATCGTTCTTCACCTCCGGCAGATCGGTCACCGAGATTGTGAAAGATCTTTCCGCCGACAGAAATCCCTGATCAGTGGTGCGGATCCGGACACTGAGGGGATTCTTTCCCTTGAAGTTCAGGATCGCGTTCGTTTTCAAGACATCACCATCGATGCGGAATGAGGAGTTGTCCGTGCTTCCCACCCCGCTCACCAGCGTATAGACGTAGGTGTTCCCGGTGTCGGGGTCGGACGAATTGAGAGTCCCGATCGCCGTACCATTGGCCTGGTGCTCCACGACGGTGCTGCTGCCAAGAGTTACGTCAGTCGGTGCATCATTCACCGGTATCACGGTAATCGTCACCGTCGCCACGTTGGAGTCCGCCGCGCCGTCGTTGACCTTGTACGTGAACGAATCGCTTATCGTCTCCGAGCCATCGTGCACGTAGGTGAACGAGCCGTTGGCATTCAGCGTCAGCGTCCCGTGCACCGGGTCGGACATCTTCGCCGCCTGCAGCGCTCCGCTCCCGGCGTCCGTATCGTTGCCCAGCACACCGGGCGCCGCCGGGCTCAGCGTCCCACCCTCAGCAACCGCAAGACTGTCGTTGTCCGCTACCGGAGTCTGGTTCACCGCCTCGTAGGGGAGAAAGAGCTGATTGTTCGCCTCGTCCGGCTCGTCGGTCGCGCAGAAGCTGTCTACGAAGGCGAGGAGGCTCTTCGCCCCCCGCGCACCAGCGGGAATGTCCGGGATCGTAAAGGTCAGGGACGCTCCGGCGGCGAGATCGTAGATGTGCATCGGACCGTAGATCGTCGTTGCCCAACAGTTTGCCGGGACGCTCCGGTCCGGGAACAGGACGAGCGTGCCGGG
>JANOHV010000134.1:0-56249 GCA_031406795.1 Candidatus Rokuibacteriota bacterium | reverse complement strand
CCCCTCAGATAGACCGCCATGAGCGCCATGATTACCAGCGAGGTGAACCCGGCGCCCATCATCATCACGGTGCGCTGCAGCGCTGACACGCGCAGCACCGTGCCGGGGAAGGACTCGACGAAAACAATCAGCGGCGTTCTTGTGTGATGAATGTGCCGGTACGCGATGATGCGCTCGGCGCGCCCGGCGGTGGCACGGCTCGTGAACACTCCCTCCGGCCCCTGGAGCATAGGCGCCAGCAGTTCCTGCGGGAGCATCGTTCCCGGTTTCGTGGCGGGCTCGCCGGAGCGGTTGACCAGCACACCGTTTTCATTCACAACATTGATCGTGGTCTCGCCCGATAGCTGCAGGCGGGTGATGAAGTTGAGCAGCGTCGGCTGGGGGCTTGAGATGGCGATCACCCCGGCAAAGGCGCCCCGCGCGTCGTACCGCGGTCGAATCAGCGGCAGCGTGTAGCGCCCGGTGACACGGCCGAGACTCGGTTCGTCGACATAAAAGCTGTCCTTCCCGCCGTCGGCGAAGAAACGGAAATACTTGCGATCGCCCAGATAGGTCCGGGGCTTCGCGTTGGGAGCATCGGTGTATTCCAGGTACCCGTCGCGATCCACCAGCACCACCAGCAGGTCGCGGTCGGCGAGAGGGCCGTTGCGCAGGAGCCCGATGGTTTCGACGAAACGCTGCAGGTCGGCGCTGTAGGCTGCGCGCAGAACGAGCAGTGCGTTGTCGAGCGCGAGCAATTCGCCGTCGATGATGGCCTCTGAAATCCGTGCCAGATCGGCGGCTTGGCCGCGAACCGCGTCCAGCCGCAGCCGTTCCTGGCGCGTTGCCTCCCGGTCGGCGATGAGCAGCAAGGCCGCCGATAGCAGTAACCCCATCGTCAGCCAGAGGACATTGCGGATCCCGAGCCAGCGAATCGGCACGCCGCGTTCCGGGGCAGCACTCACGTCGGCGTCCCCCTGCGTTCGCCAGACCACTCAGTGTCCTTGAGGTACGCCGATCTTCCCCCCGCGACCCGGGGAAGTCAAGGCGAGCCCGGGATCGGCTGCGGGATCGGGATCAGCCGCGCCGCGGCTCCGCCCCCCCCCGTTCGGGCCGCCCGCCGATTGACGGTCCGCCGAATGCGCACTATAATACGCCATGATTTCCGCAGTTCGAGCGGCGCCCGCCCGCGGTGACGCCGCCACCGCTCGCAAGGGGGAGCCACGTTGGAACTGAGCAGCATCCGGAATTTCTGCATCATCGCGCACATCGACCACGGCAAGTCCACGCTCGCCGACCGGCTGATCCAGGCGTGCGGCGCCGTCGAGGACCGCAATTTCCAGGACCAGATCCTGGACACCATGGACATCGAGCGCGAGCGCGGCATCACGATCAAGAGCAACACGATCTCGATGCCGTACGTCGCGCGCGACGGCAAGGAGTACCTGCTCAATCTCATCGACACCCCGGGCCACGTGGACTTCTCGCATGAGGTGCGCCGCTCGCTTCTGGCCTGCGAGGGCGCGGTCATCATCGTCGACGCCAGCCAGGGGGTCGAGGCGCAGACGCTGGCGAACTACTTCCTCGCGGTCGAGCACAACCTGACGCTGCTGGCGGTGATCAACAAGATCGACCTGCCGGCCGCCGACGTCGAGCGGATCCGCGAGGAGATCGACGCGGACCTCGGGCTCGACCCCTTCGAGGCGATCCCGATCTCGGCCAAGAAGGGGATCGGCATCGAGGAGGTGCTCGAGGGGATCGTCACGAAGCTGCCGCCGCCGACCGGCGATGCGAAGGCGCCGCTGAAGGCGCTGATCTTCGACGCCTACTACGACGTGTACCGCGGCGTCGTGCTGATGGTGCGCGTCAAGGAAGGGACGCTCAAGGCGGGGCAGAAACTGCGCTTCCTGCACACCGGCACCGAGCACCAGGTCGAGGAGGTGGGGATCAACCGTCTCGGCCGGATCAAGGGCACCGAGCTGCCTGCCGGATCGGTCGGTTACCTGATCGCCGGGGTCAAGACGATCCGGGACATCGAAGTCGGCGACACGGTGACCGACGTCGACCGCCCCACGGACGAGCCGATCCCCGGCTACAAGCCCTCCAAGCCGGTGGTCTTCTCGTCGATCTACCCGATGGGCACCGACGATTACGACGGGCTGACCAAGGCGCTGGAGAAACTCTCGCTCAACGACGCCTCGCTGATCTACACGAAGGACTCGTCAGCGGCGCTCGGCTACGGCTACCGCTGCGGATTTCTCGGGCTGCTGCACCTCGATGTCATCCAGGAGCGCATCGACCGGGAGTTCGGGATCTCGCTGATCCTCTCGGCGCCCTCGGTGCTCTACAAGGTGACGCTGTCCAACGGCACGCAGCTGGACGTCGACAACCCCGTCTACTGGCCGGACCCCTCGCAGATCGAGAGCGTGACCGAGCCGTACATCCGGGCGAGCATCATGCTGCCGGCGACCTACATGAGTTCGATCATGGACCTCTGCCGCGAGTGCCGCTCGACGAAACTCACGACGAACCACCTGGTGGCCAAGCGCGTCGAGATCATCAGCGAGATGCCGCTGAACGAGGTGCTTTTCGATTTTTACGACCGGCTCAAGTCGCTGACGCGCGGGTACGGCTCCTTCGATTACGAGGAGCTGGACTACCGGCCGAGCGACATCGTCAAGGTCGACATCCTGGTGAACGCCGAGAAGGTCGACGCGCTGAGTTATCTGGTGCACCGCGAAAAGGCCCGGGCCCGGGCCCTGCACTACTGCGAGCGGCTCGCGGAGACGATCCCACGGCACCTGTTCAAGGTCGCGATCCAGGGCGCGATCGGCGGCAACGTCATCGCCCGCACCAACGTCAACCCGATGCGCAAGGACGTGACGGCCAAGTGCTACGGCGGCGACATCTCCCGCAAGCGCAAGCTGCTCGAAAAGCAGAAAGAGGGGAAGAAGCGCATGAAGACCATCGGCAGCGTGAACATTCCCCAGGAGGCCTTCGTCGCGGTCTTGCGCTCCGACAAGGGGGAGTGAGGCGCCCCGCGCTGCTGCCGCTCAGGCGCCGGGGGCCGCCCCCCCGGCGATCGCAGCCTCGAGTTTCTCGAGGAGCGCCCGCAGCCGGTACGGCTTCTGGATGAACCCTGCGAGTCCGGCGCCGGTGATTTCACTGACGGCCTCCTGTTCGTCGAGCCCGCTGGTGAGGATGACCGGCACGCCGGGCGCGATGTCGTGCATCTGCCGGAAGGCCGCCGCGCCGTCCAGGCGCGGCATGTTCATGTCGAGCACCACCGCGCTCAGCAGCGCGGCCTGCTTCCGGAACACTTCCACCGCCTCCGCGCCGTCGACGGCGGTGAGCACGGTGAAACCGCTTTCCTCGAGCATGACCCGCGCCGTCTGCAGCACGCGATCCTCGTCGTCCACGAGCAGGATGGTCCGGTGGCTGGTCGCCGGGCCTTGCCCCGGTGCCGCCTTGCCGGATGCGCTGCTGCCGGCTGATACCGCGTCGAGAGCCGCCGGGAGCAGCACGGTGAAGGTCGTGCCCTCCCCGGGCTTGCTCTTGACCTTGACCTCCCCGCGGTGCCCCCGGACGATCCCGAGCACGGAGGCCAGGCCCAACCCGCGGCCGGTCTGCTTCGTGGTGTAGAAGGGGTCGAAGATCAGGGCCTGTGTCGTCGAGTCCATCCCGCCGCCGGTGTCGGAGACCTCGAGGTAGACGTACGTCCCCCCCGCCAGGGCCGGGGCGGCAATGCTCGCCGCGGAACCCGGCGGGGGAATCTCGACGACGCCGGTGGCCAGCGAGATCACGCCCTCGCGTTCGCCGAGGGCATCCGAGGCGTTGGTGATCAGGTTCATCACGACCTGGCGCAGTTGCGTGGCGTCCGCCTGCACCGCCGGCAGGGTCCCGGCGAGCCGGTAGTGCACCGTGGCGCGCTTGGAAATCACGCTCGCGAGCAGGTGCCCCATCTCCTCGACGAGGCGCGAGAGGTTGATCGGCTCGATGAGAAAGCGGCCCTTGCCCGAGTAGGCGAGCATCTGGTTGGCGAGGTCCGCCGCACGCTGGGCCGCCACGTCGATGTTGCTGATGAACTCGCGCACCGGGGATTCCGCCGAGGACTTCGACAGCGCGAGATCCGCGTTGCCGAGGATCACCATCAGCAGGTTGTTGAAGTCGTGGGCGATCCCGCCGGCCAGGACGCCGAGGCTCTCGAGTTTCTGCGTCTGCTGCATCCGGCGCTCGAAGGCCAGCCGCTCCTCCTCGGCGTGGCGCCTCCCGGTGCCGTCGACCGAGATGCACCCGAGCAGCGGTTCGTTGCCCGCCCGGTCGACAACGAACATCCGCGTTTCGAAGATCCGGGTGCGGCCGTCGGCGCCGCTCAGGGTTTCGTCCAGGACGACGGAGCGCCCGCGCAGAGCCGGCCGCTTCCCGGGCGGTTCGTCCTGGCCGGGGGCGAGCAGGTCCCGGGCATTGCTGCCGATGGCTTCGCGTCCCGGCAGGTCCTTGTACGCCTGGTTGGAGTACTGAATCCGGCCCTGCAAGTCCTGGACGAAAACAACGGCGGGAATGTGGTCGAGGAACGACGAGAACAGGCTCTGACTCTCGTTCAGCGCCTCCTCGGTTCTTCGGCGCTCCGCCAGCTCGGCGGTCAGACGCGCGTTGTCGCGCCGCGTGCGTCGCTCAGCCCGGATCAGGACCAGGCAGAAGATCGCGACGAACAGCGTAAAGACCAGGGCGGAGAGGCGAAACTCGGCGGCGCGGCGTCGGGAAGGGGCGAGGGCCGTGGAAGCGAGATTCGAGACGGCGACGATCAGCGGGAGGTCCGGCAGGGCGCGGTAGCTGACGAAGCGCCGCAGGGAGTCGATCAGGCCGGTCACCTCGTAATTCCCCGATGGCGTGCGCTCGACCTTCCTGAGCATCGGGCTGTCGGCGAGGTTCTGGCCGATCTCCGACTGTTTCTGAAAGCGTCGCGCCCGGACGATGCCGTCCCGCCCCACCAGCAGGACGGCCCGGTCCGGGCCCATCTCGGGGTTGTCGTAGTAACTGGAGAAATACGCGGGGTTGAGACCGACGGAGACGATGCCGGCAAAGGAGCCGTCGGGATGGTTCAACCGCCGGCTCAGGAAGAACGACCAGGTCCCCGAGACCTGCGTGATGACGGGTTTGCCGACGTAGAGCCCGATCGTGTCGCCCGCGAGATGCACCTTGAAGTGCTCCCGACTGGCGATGTTGATCGGCTTATCGAGCGGGACCGCGCTCAGCACCAGATTCCCGCCGGCATCCGCCAGGGCGATCTGGTTGAGGATCGGATCGGTCTTGGTGCGCTCGATGTAGTGGTCGATACCGTCGTTCATCATGCCGCCCTCGTACTCGTACTTCAGGTAGAGCAGCGCGTTGTCGGCGGACTGCACCACGCGACGCACGTGCTCCTCGAAGGCGCGCGCCAGCCCGCCGTTCTCGCGGTGGATGCGTTCGATTTCGGCCTCGCGATCCATCGACTCGCGGTGCAGAACGTCGGCCCAGGCCGCCGCCGTCAGGATCAGGCCGAAACAGGCGATCAGCAGGCCGCTGGGAATCCGGCGCTGGAGGGAGGAGAGCGAGGAGAGAACCCCGGTGGCCATGGGCTAAATACTACCGCACGGCCGGCGAGAAGCAAGCGGCGGCGCTGCGGTCGAGAGTCTGCGGCGTCCGGGGGGAGCGTCTTCGCGTTGGAATTGCCGACGGTGGGCTAGACCTTACCCCCGCCGCGCACCCGCACCAGTTCAGCCAGGTAATTCGCGTTTTCGACCCACTTCTGGGCTTCCTCGAGACGAATACTTCCGGAGATCACGAGGCCGGCGAGGCTCTCGTCGATGCTCTCGAATTCCTCGCTGCGGCTTTGCGTCAGGCGCAGCTGGTGGACCTTTCCTTCGCGGATGGCGCTCCTGATGCGGTTGGAGTTCGCCAGTTTCTCGATCGCGATAATGCGGCCCGTCCCGCTGGCGCGACGCACCAGCCGCTGTGAGAGCACCAGGAGCAGGCTCTCGGCGATCTGGGCGCGCACCTGGGACTGCTGGTCGCCGGGGAACATGTCGACGATGCGGTCCACGGTCGCGGTCGCCGAGAGCGAGTGCATCGTGGCCAGCACGAGGTGCCCGGTGCCGGCGGCGCTGATCGCAATCTCGAAGCTCTCGCGGTCGCGCAGTTCGCCGATCACGATCACGTCGGGATTCTGGCGGAAGATGTGCTTGAGGCCCTCGGTGAACGAGCGCGTGTCGGCGCCGACTTCGCGCTGGTTCACGTTCGAGAGCTTGTGGCGGAAGGTGTACTCGATCGGATCCTCGATGGTGAGGATGTTCGCTTTGCGCGAGCGGTTGATGTGCTCGACGAGACAGGCGAGCGTCGTCGACTTGCCGTGCCCGTTCGGGCCGGTAACGAGTATCAGCCCCTGCGGCCGGAGCGCGTACTCGTGCAGGTACTCCGGCAAGCCCAGCTCGGCCGCCGACGGGATGCGATCCGAGACGTAGCGCGCCGTGAACGCGAGTGTGCCGCGCTGCCGGTAAAGGTTGCAGCGAAAGCGCCCCGCGCCTTCGAGCGCGTACGCGAAGTCCAGTTCGAGGTGGTCGGCGAACTCGCGCCGCTGGGGCGGGGAGAGCAGCGGCGCGAGCAATTCCTCGAGCTGGCCCGCCGTTAGCGGCGGCAGGGTCAGCCGCTTCATCTCGCTGTCCAGGCGGATCGCGGGAATGGCCCCCGCCGAGAGGTGCAGGTCCTGCCCCTTCCACGAAACCAGCAGGCGCAGCAGGCTGAAGATGTCGCTCTGCGCGTCCATTCTGCAGATCGGCTCTTCCCCGAGCTGTAACGCCGTGGTGGCGAAGCCGCACACGGTGAAGGCATCGATGGCCTGTTCGAACTGAGATGTCGAGATGATCACCGGCCGCACCGCGCAGCCGGACTGGAACTGGGCCTCCTCGATCGCCTGAAAGTCGGTGGGGTCGACCATGCCGAGGACCAGCTCGCGTCCCGTCCGCGAGATCGGCAGCATGCGCCGCGTGCGGACGGTCTCGAGCTTGAGCAGCCCGAGGACCTCCTTGGGAATCTCGACCTGCGCGAGGTTGACCCAGCCCAGCCCGAGCTGCGCGCCGAGCGCCTTTAGCAGGTCCTCCTGCCCGATGAAACCGAGCTTGATGAGCACCTGGCCGAGCGTGCCGCCGATTTCCTTCTGGAAATTGGACGCCTGCTCGAGCTGTTCCTGCGTGATGACGCCCGCGCTCACGAGTTGCTCGCCGATGCGCTGCTTCTTCTTCACGGTCGGCTCTCCCGGATGTGGCATGCGCCGGGCCGGCGCCCGACGCATCGACTATGCAACCGGCGTGGACAAATCTCAAGGGAAATCCCGCCGCGACCTGCTAGAATCCCGGCGATGGATCTGTTGCCGAATGCGCCGCCGGAGCGCTGCCGCGAGGCGCCGCCGCTGGACCCGCTCGGCGTCGTCATCTTCGGCGCCTCGGGGGATCTTGCCGCGCGCAAGCTCCTTCCGGCGCTCTACAGTCTCTTTCTCGCCGGGATGCTGCCGGAGCGTTCGTTCATCCTCGGGGTCGCGCGAACGCCGCTCGACGACGCGGCGTTTCGTGCCCGCGCGCGCGAAGGGATCGCGGGGGCGGGGCTCGAACTCGACCGCTGGGACGTTTTTGCGCGGCACCTGGGCTACCAGCCGCTCGGCTACGACGACCCGTCGGGGTACGCCGCGCTCGGCGAGCGACTCGCGACACTGGAGGGCGAGCACGGCACGGGGGCGCGGCGCATCTACTATCTCGCGCTGCCTCCCGGTCTGCACGGCACGGTCGCCGCCGGCCTCGGGCAAGCCGGCCTCGCCCGCGAGGAGGGCGGGTGCTGGCGCCGGATCGTCGTCGAGAAACCCTTCGGGCGCGACCTGGCGTCGGCGCACGCTCTCGGTGCCGCTGTGCACGCCTGGTTTTCGGAGCGGCAGATCTTTCGCATCGATCACTACATGACCAAGGAGACCGTGCAGAATATCCTCGTGTTGCGGTTCGCCAATGCGATCTTCGAGCCGCTCTGGAACAGGACGTACATCGATCACGTGCGCATCAACGCCTCCGAGAGCCTCGGGGTGGGGCAACGGGCCGGCTACTTCGAGGGGGCGGGCGTGGTGCGCGACATGTTCCAGAACCACCTGATGCAGCTGCTCTCGCTCGTCGCCATGGAGCCGCCGTCGCGCTTCGACGCCGAGCGGGTCCGCTCCTCCCAGGCGGAGGTGTTCCGCGCGCTCAAACCGCTGGAGCCCGAGCACATCGAGCGTGACCTCGTGCTCGGTCAGTACGGGCCGGGAGCCGCCAGCGGCGCGAAGGTGCCGGGCTACCGGGAGGAATCCGGGATCCAGCCGGGGTCGACGACGCCGACCTACGCGCTGCTGCGGGTCTTCATCGACAACTGGCGCTGGCAGGGGGTGCCGTTCTATCTGAGTTCCGGCAAGCGGCTGCGCCGGAAGCACACGCGCATCGACATTCAGTTCAAGCCGGTGCCGCACCGGATGTTTCCCGCCGATGTGCGCGAGGATCTGCGGCCGAACCGGTTGATCATCGGCATCCAGCCCGAGGACGACATCTTCCTGATGTTCCAGGCCAAGCAGCCCGGGCCGCGCCTCGATCTGCGCACGGTGGGGCTGCAGTTCGACTACCGCACGCCGACCGACGCCCCGGAGCCGGACGCCTACGCCAAGGCCCTGCTCGATGTGATGGCGGGCGAGCAGATGCTCTTCTGGCGTCAGGACGGCCTCGAGGCCTGCTGGACATTCTACGAGCCGTTGCTCGAGGCGCTCGATTCCTGCAGGCACGGCCTGTGCGACCTGCACCCGTACGCGTCGGGGTCGTGGGGGCCGCAGGCGGCAATCGACCTACTCCCCGACGGCAGCTGGCCCGAAAAACCGTGACGGCCGCTGAAAAGGGCCCATCTGCGGCGTTGCACGCCTCGTGGCTGCCTGCGGCGGGCACGAGCCCGCCTCGGCATCCACTTCGTGGTGCGCCTTGCACCTGGACCCTTTTGAGCGGCCTCCCCGCTACCGTGACGGCCGCTGAAAAGGGCCCGGCCGCTACGGGTTGAGCCGCTTCAGGAGCCAGGCCATGTTCTGGCCGAGGTCCCGCATCGTCTTCATGCCCTCGGCGTCGTTGGCGACCTCTCCCGGTTCGCGCCCGACCGCGATGTTCCAGTAGCTCGAGCCGGGGACGATCATCTGGCCGATCAGGAAGAATGCGTTGAGCGAGCTGAGCACGTGGTAGGCGCCGGCCCGCCGAACGGCGACGACGCCGGCCCCGACCTTGCGCTTGTGAAGATCGCCGTTGGCGCGCGAGACCATCCCGGCGCGCTCGATCAGCGCCTTCATCCCGGCGCTCACGTCGGCGAAGTAGGTCGGCGAGCCGAGCAGGATCCCGTCGGCCTCCACCATTTTCGCCACGCACTCGTTGAGGACGTCCTTGCTCACCGCGCAGCGGCGGTCCTTGTTCTTGAAGCACTGCATGCAGGCGATGCACCCCTGGATCGGCTTGCCGGCCAGGCTGTACAGCTCCGTCTCGATGTCCTGCGCGGCCAGTTCCGCCAGCACGGTGTTCAACAACAACGCGGTGTTCCCGTCCTTCCGGGCACTGCCGTTGAACGCGACGACTTTCATGGGGCCTCCTTGTTGAACATCGCTTCGGGCCGCGCCCGGGCTGGTGGGAACGCTAACCGTTCCCACCAGGCGCGGCTGATCCCGGTCCCCGCCCCGTCCCCCGGCGGCGCGTCCTCGGACGCCGGGCGCCCTCGGCGGCCTTCTCCGCGGGTTTCGCGGCGGCCTTCTCGATCCCCGCGGCGCGACCCAGCCCCGTCACCACCCAGGTCCCGCCGGCCTTCTGGTTGCGCGCGATCTCGAGGATCCCCTGGTCGCGCGCGTCCTCCAGCAGTTCGGAGAAGCTGGAGTACCCGTAACTGCTCTCGGTGAACGAGGGGTGCTTGCGCTTGAGGGTGTCCTTGACCATTGAGCCGTAGAGCACCTCCTTGTTCTCGCGGATCAGCGCCTGCACCGTGGATACCAGGACGCTGAACGCCTGCGCCTTGCCCGTGGGCGGCGTGCCGAGCGCGGGGGCGCTCTCGGCGCTGAGGTCTTCGTAGAAGATGAACTCGTCGCAGTTCTCGATCAGCAGCGCCGACGAGGATTCGCGCACGCCGATCGCGATCACCGACTTGTTGTTCTCGCGCAGCTTGGCCACGAGGGGCGAGAAGTCCGAGTCGCCCGAGAGGATGACGAAGGTGTCCAGGTGCTCCTTGGACCAGCAGAGGTCCATCGCGTCGACGGCGAGGCGGATGTCGGCGCTGTTCTTTCCGGAGAGGTGGCGCTTGGGGATCTCGATCATCTCGATCCCGGCGGCGTGCAGCTCGTTCTTGTACTCCGGGTAGTGGCTCCAGTCGGCGTAGGCCTTCTTGATGATGATCTTGCCCTTCTCGAGCAGCCGCTCGAGCACGAGGCGGATGCGGAATTTCTTGGCCGAGCCCTTGAGCCCGAGCGCGATGTTGTCGAAATCGATGAAGAGCGCGAGGTTCTTGTCCTCGTCGGTTCCCGGTGCCATCTGTCGGTTCTCCTTGTGCAAGTGAGGTCGTCGGTCAATCGCGCTCTATTCTAACAGGGGTTTGACGTAGCTGCGCTAGCCCAGCAAAGCCCGTACTTTTTTCAAAAGCTCGTCACTGGAAATCGGCTTTTTCAAGAAATCGTCAGCCGCCAGGTCGCGCCGCGGCGCCCCTTTTTCATATTCGTGGTAGGCGCTCATCGCCAGCAGGGGTATCCCGTTGGTTTGTGCGTCCTGCTTCAAGGTATCGGCCAGTTCCAGGCCGCTCATGGACGGCATGAAGACATCGAGGATGACCAGATCCGGCGGAGAATCCGCAATTTTCTCCAGCGCCTCCTCACCATCCATCGTCAGATCAACGACGTAGCCGGCTTGCTTCAAAAGGATGCTGACAAGCTTGAGATTGTTGCGGTCGTCATCCACCACGAGAATTGACTCGCCGGCCATGGCATCCCTCCGCGATTTTTCAGGAACCAGAACACCTGGCGCTCTCTTCCCCGAAGAGACACTATCTACAAGATACCCAGAAAGCAAGATTCCCCGTGAATCAGCGACCAGCTGATGCTTGACTTTCATCTCTGAAAAACGAAAGATCGTAGCATCGGACGTGGCGACCTTGGGCACACGCTTCTGCAGGCAGTGCGCGGGCCGGGAGGTGTCAGATGAATGACGACGCCGGCAGGAACTACAGCGAAGAACTGCTTCGCGCTCTTATAAGCACTCTGTCGGATATTGCGTTCGTCATCGATGAGCATGGCCGATATGTCGAAATTATCGCACAGCCGCAGAAGGACGGTCTGCTCGCCGCGGACCTGAGCGCGCTGAAAGGCAAGCTGCTCCACGATGTGTTCCCCAGAGAGAAAGCGGATCTTTTTCTTTCAATTGTGCAAAAAACGATAGAAACACAACAAAACCAGAATATCGAGTATCTGCTTCCTGTCCAGGAAGGTGAACGCTGGTTCGAGGGCAGGACGGCGCTTTTGCATCTTCCCGGCCCGGACAAGATGATGATCTGGGGCTCCCGCGATATTACCGAGCGGAGAATGGCATACGAACAAATCCGCAGCAGCGCGGCAAGACTCGCCGAGGCGCAACGGCTCGCTCATGTCGGGAACTGGGAATGGGACATTCCCGGCGAAACAGTCTGGTGGTCCGACGAAGTCTACCGAATCATTGGCTTCACGCCCGGCGAAGTTACCGCAACCTTCCAGGAATTCCTGAAAAACGTCCATCCGGACGACAGGAAGTATGTCCAAGATAAGATTGAGAAGGCATTAGCGGAAGAAAACTCCTACAACATCGAACATCGCATCGTCAGGGTGGACGGCACGGTCAGCATTGTCCATGAAGAGGGAGAGGTGATTCGAGATGCGGCACGGAAGCCGGTCAAGATGATCGGCACCATGCAAGATATCACCGAGCGCAAACAGGCAGAGACGGCATTGCGGACGAATGCGCGTCTTCTGTCCGATTCGCAACGACTGGGTCATGTCGGCAGCTTTCTTGTTGACAAGCAGGGAGTGATATCGTGGTCGGACGAAATGTATCGGATTTATGGAGTTTCGCCGGACACGTTCAAACCGTCGCTGGCGTCGTTCATTGGCCTGATTCATCCTGACGACCGGGCGGCGATGCAGGCCTGGAATGCTTCCTGTGCGGCCGGAGAAAAACCCGGCAGCATGGATTTCCGCATCAACCGGCCCGACGGCACGGTCCGTTTCATCAGGGGAAATGGCGATGCGGTCTATGACGACCAGGGCGCGTTGGCCTTCCAGGCCGGCACCGTGCATGACGTCACCCGGGAAAAACAGGCAGAAGAAGCGCTGCGGGAAAACGCCAGGGAGCTCGAAGTTAAAGTGCAAGAGCGGACCGCCCAGCTTGAGGAGAAGACGATCCGCGCCGAGGTGGCAAGCCGGGCCAAGACGGACTTCCTGGCCAACATGTCTCATGAATTGAGGACGCCCCTGAATTCGATCATCGGGTTCTCCGAGGTGTTGAAGAGCGGCGACGCGGGGACACTGACCGCTGACCAGCACGAATATCTTGAGAATATCTGGACGAGCGGGAAGCATCTCAGCAAGATCATCGACGACATGCTCGCTTTTGCCGATGTGGGTCCGGATGAGCCCAAGCAGCTGGTCAGCGAGTTCGCCATCAAGCAGATGCTCGAAGAAGTCATCGGCAGGCACGCGGCCGGAGCCGCAAGAAAAGGGATCAAGCTCGGCACGGATATCGCCGACGGGATCGGTCATGTCGTTGCAGGTAAACAGAAGATCGTGCAGGTGGTTGATCACCTGCTGGAAAATGCCTTGAAGTTTACGCCCGAGGAGGGAGTCGTGATGGTCAGCGCCCGAAGAACGGGGGACAAGGCGGGAGACAGGAAGCTTGAAATAGCGGTGACGGATAGCGGAATCGGGATAGCGCACGAAGACCTGGCGAAGCTCTTCCATCCCTTCGAGCAACTGGCCGCGCCACTGACAAAAACGTTCGGCGGCATCGGACTCGGACTGGCCATCTGTAAAAAATACGTCGAGCTTCACGGTGGCAGGATCTGGTGTGAGAGTGAACCCGGGAAGGGCAGCACCTTCGTATTCACCCTGCCGGTGACGTCATGAAAATCCTCATTGTCGATGACAATGAAATGAATCGTAAGCTCTTTACCGTCCATATTCGAGCACTGGGTTGCGAAATACTCACCGCACGGGATGGCGAAGAAGGGGTGAGAGTGGCGAAAGCCTCGCTGCCGAACCTCATCCTGATGGACATCCAGATGCCGGTCATGGATGGCGTCGCTGCGCTGCAGGCTCTCAGAGCGGATGAACAGACAAAGGATATTCCCGTTATCGCCCTGACTTCTTTCGCGATGAAGGGAGACAAAGAGCGTTTCCTCAATGAAGGGTTTGCTGATTACATCTCAAAGCCGATAGATAAAGACAGTTTCATAGCAGCGGTTAATAAGGCAATCAAGGCCACGCATGATTAGAGCGGGTTTGCAGTAGCGAAATATTCAACCTTTCAGCTTTTCATAGATTTCCTCGAATCGGCCATGGCGTTCCTTAAACTGCCGGAGCACGGCCGGGTCGAAATGAGTGGGTAGCGTCCTCCCGTCCCCTTCGATGATGATCCGGCAGGTGGTCGCATGATCGAAAGCGGGTTTGTAGGAACGTTTGTTTCTCAGCGCATCATACTGGTCCGCGATGTTTACGATCCGCCCTTCGATGGGGATCAGTTCGCCTTGGTGGCCCTGGGGATAGCCGCCCCCGTCCCAGCGCTCGTGATGTGAAATGGCGATTTTTTTCGCAATGTGCAATCTCGAGTGATTGCCGATAATCTTTGCGCCGTAGCTGGTATGCTGCCTCATCTCAGCCCATTCCTCGGGGGTGAGCTTTCCCGCCTTTCTCAGGATATCGGGATTAATATGGACTTTGCCGACATCATGCAAAGTGGCCTGAACACGGATGGCCTCTACGTTGCTCGTCGGCATCCCGATTCCCTCGGCGATTACGGCGGCGTAATAACCAACCCGCAGAATATGGTTCCCCGTGTCCTCGTCATTCGCCTCCGACGCCCTCGCAAGCGCGAAGACCGTGTATTCAAAAGCGGATTCGGTCTCGAGTATCTGGGTGGAAAGGGACTTCATGAACAGACTTTGCATCACGAGGCTATGTAAAACCGCGGCGTCATGATGGGTGACATCCCGACCATAATTCACGGCAAAAATCTGGAGGGCTTCGCTGAGGTAGCAGGTCATGTTGGAAACTGTTATCGCCAGAGGCGCCATCATGCGCACAATCTGCTGATATTCCGGGTTGCCGGGACCGTCCGCGTTGTGGTAGACGGTGCGCGAAGAGGCCGTCCCACGCACTCCTTGCGGGATGTCAACGGCGAGAAGCGCCCTGTTCAGCGCCTGTACCCCATAGTCGTACTGGTACCATTGCCAAGCCTGACGCTCATCCGGCACACCGACAATGACTATGTGCGGTTTGTCGACCGCATCAACCGTTTTGCCAATGAGCTGGTTCACGATTGCATCCACCTTCGCGAGAAAGGAAAAATTCAGCGGGTCGAAGGACCGGATGCTTTCCTCGCCGAAAATCATCATGGCATTGATTTCTTCATAGGCGTGATTGCGCTGATCGTTCAGGGTCTTCATCTTCAGGAGCATCCTGACCCGGGCGAGGAGCTCCCCCTGATCGATCGGCTTGGAGATGAAGTCCTCGGCTCCCGCCTCGATCCCCTTGATCCGCTCCTCTTTCGCCGAGAGCGCCGTCACCATGACCACCGGAATGTCCCGCAGCCGTTCATTTCCCTTGATCCGGCGGCAGACCGCGAAACCGTCGATCAGCGGCATCATCACGTCGAGCAGGACGAGATCAACGTTGTTTTCCTCGATCATGACGAGCGCGGCGGCACCGTCTTGTGCCTTGATCACCTCATGCCCGTACGAGACGAGCAGCTTTTCCAGCAACTTCAAGTTCAGCGGCTCGTCATCGACGCACAATATCTTCGCCATGGTCATTGCGCCGGGGGCGATATCGTGAAGATAAATCTACTCCCGTTCCCAACCTCACTCTCGACCCAGATTCTGCCGCCATGCAACTCAACGAACTTTTTGCAGAGATTCAACCCGAGTCCGGTGCCCGGGGCTTTCTGGGACAGCGACGTTCCAAGCTGCTGAAAGGGTCGGAAGAGCTTCGGGACATCCTCGGCCCCGATTCCCGGGCCGGTGTCTGCGACGCTGAATCCGATCTCGCCCCTCCCCTCCCTCCATGCCCGAAGGGTAATGGCACCACCCTCCGGCGTATATTTGAAGGCATTGCTCAAGAGATTCATCAGGATTTGTTTCAGCTTCATCTTGTCGGCGATGATATCGGCAATCCCGTCATCGACCCGATGATCGACCTTGATCCGACTTCTCAGCGCCTTTTCCCTGAACATTTCCAGACTGTTCTCGAGCAATTCTTCCACATTGAGCGTGCCGGGCTCCAGCTGCATCTTTCCGGCCTCCACCTTCGAGAGGTCGAGGATGTCATTGATCAGGCTCAACAAGTGCTTCCCGCTCGTGCCGATGTCGCCTAAAAATTCAATCTGCTCGTCCGTCATCGGGCCGGACATGCCGTTGATCATGACGTCGGAGAAACCGATGATCGCGTTGAGCGGGGTCCTGAGTTCATGGGACATGTTCGCCAGAAAATCGGACTTTGCCCGGTTCGCGGCATCGGCTTGCAGCTTCGCCGCCTCGGCCTCGGACCGCCGCAACGCCAGTTCGTCGTTCATGGTCAGCAGCTGACGATTTGCGGTTTCATACTCCCTGGTCCGCTCCGCAACCTTGAGCTCGAGGCCCTCCAATACCCTGGCACTTTCAATAGCGGTCGCCGCCTGATTGGCAAGAATCTGGAATATTCTTTGGTGCTGCGGTGTGAAATAGTCGACATCGTCACGGTAAAGATTGAGGGTTCCTATGACCAACCCTTCAGAGGTGACCATCGGCGCAGCCAACATCGAACGCAACCCCCTGCTCAGGGCTTCTTCTCGCCATAATGCGACCCGGTTGTCGGTTCTTACGTTATCAACCACCTGCACGGCCTTTGTTTTTATCGCCATTCCGGTAGGCCCCATGCCGGCCGGCGAATCATCCCAGGCAATCTTCATCGATTGCATAAACCCGTCATCGAGACCCGATTGCGCCAAGAAATTCACGTCATGGCTGTCTTTGACCACCAATCCGAGCCCTACCATTTTCAAGCTGAATTTTCTGGCGATGATGTCACAGATCGTTTTGAAGAGGTGCGGAACAGAAGCGCCGGCCGAAGCAAGTATGACACTCGAAGCGTCTGCAAGTTCCAGTAATTCCTGGTTGTATCGTTCCGTTGTTTGTTCCGCCAGCTTGCGCTCCGTGATGTCAATATACGTCCCGATCACGCCGCTGACCCCCCCCTGGGAATTACGCAGAGGCAGTTTGCTCGTCAGAAGCGTGATGCTCTTGCCATCGGGGGTCGTCGAGGGTTCCTCGATGAGAAGCTTGGTGACGCCGCGCTCCATGACCTGGCGGTCATCGGCGCGATAGAGATCCGCCTGGTCCTTCCACCCCATCTGGAAATCGTCTTTCCCGATGAGGTCCCTCGGGTCGGCAAACCCCGCATCGCGCGCGAATGCAGCGTTACAACCCAGGTACACCAGATTCCTGTCCTTCCAGAAGACCCTCACGGTAATCGCGTTGATTATCCCTTCGATGAGCTGCTGCGATGCCCGCAAAGCATCTTCCGTCCGCTTGCGCTCGGTGATGTCATCGCCGCTGCTCAGCGTGCCGCTGATTCTCCCCTGATCGTCGCGGAGCACCGCGTTGTGCCACGCGATCTGGCGCAACTCGCCGCTTTTCGTGACAATGGGGTTTTCGAAGTACAGCATCGTTTCCAGTTCTCCGGCCATCAGCCGCAGGAATTGCGGATACACTTTCTCCATCCCGTCCGGCTGGGGCAGGCAGGCTGAAAACCAGAGCCGCCCGAGGAGTTCCTGTTCGCTCCAGCCCAGGATCTCGCAGCCTTTGCGGTTGACCGAGACGATACAACCCTTTGAATCCATCGCGACAATGATGGTCTCGACCGTGTCCAGATAGGTCTGAGCACGATCCTGCTCCCAATGCACCTGCTGCTCCGCCGAGACGACTTCCTCCAGGTCCGTCAGCACCAGGCAATAAACCGGGTCCGCCCCGGCACTATGCAGCAGGGTTGCCGACAGATACACCGGCACCAGAGTGCCCGCGCTGGTTATCAGGCGGATCTTGAGCCGGCTGGACTCCGGGCCAGTCTGCGCGAGGATGGCGCGGAAGGCCTCATGGTCGTGGGGCGATACATGATCCCGCATGGCGGTGCCGAAAACCCGATCGAGCGGCCGCCGCAATGTATTCGCCAGAGAGTCATTGCAACTCAGGATCTCCCCGGCGGCGGACACCGTGGCTGTGCCTTCGCTTGCCGTTTCGATGAACTGCCGGTAAATGCGGTCGCCCGCGCCCAGCAGATGGACCTCGTCGCCCTGGTTGCCCGCGATGACCAGCGCCTCCGCCTCGCCGGCGCGGATGGCGCGCAAGGTCTCTTCGGCCTCGGCCAGCCGGGCGCGGAGGTCCGCCAGTTCAGCCCTGAGTTCAGGAGTTGAGTTTTCGCTGGTCACCACGTAATTGCTCCTGAGTCTCTTGCATATGTCTCCCAGCCCTTCGTCAAGCTCAGGGCGAACGGTGGGGTATTGATCATTCAGGGATTGTCCCGTTCGTGGTGAGCCCTTCGACTTCGCTCAGGACAGGCCTGTCGAACCATGAACAAGACATTTGCATGAGGCTCTCCTGTCAACTATTCATGCCGTAAATCCAGCCCTACCAGAACGCGCTCGGTGTTGGAGAGGTCCCCGATAATCCGGCGCACCGGCTCCGGCAGCTTTCGCACCAGCGTCGGGATGGCCAGGATCTGGTCATTCTTGGCCAGACGCGGGTTTTTCAACAGATCGATGACCTCGATTTTGTAGCGTCCTCGCAGTCGTTCCTCACAGAGACGCTTGAGGTTATCCAAGGCCGTCACGGACTTGGGCGTCTGCCCCGCCACGTAAAGCCGCAGCGTCCATTGCTCTTCGGGTTTCGCCGTTGCCGCTCTTGCCGAGTTGCCCTCGGGCTTGGTTTTCATCGGGACCTTCCGGACGGGGGCTTCGTCTTGTTGCCTGCTTTCCTCACATCGACCTGCCGCTGTTTGGCCATCTGACCACGATCGTCGGCCACCACCCTGGCGCGCTCTTCGTCCTGCGCGACCAGTTTCAAGGCTTTCAATTGCACGATTTCGAACTCGGCCCGCAGCGCGGCGATCTGCGCGTCCATGGCTTGCCGTTTGTACTCCAGTTCGCGCTCTTGGGCCTCCATCTCCTGCTTGCCGACCACTGCCCGTGCTTCTTCCAGCGCCTGCTGGACCAGGCGCGCGCTGCCGGTGAGCATGGCCCCCGACGGCCCGAGGTAGACGTCCCGCAGTTCCACGCCATGGTCGGTGAGCAAAAACTCACGGACCTGGTTCGAGTGGGCCATGCCGCGCGATTTGAGCATGTGCAGCTCGCGATTGCGCTCCGCGCCGTTTTCGATGTGCCGCAGCAGCAGCCAGGTGTCCATCTGCGACGACATTCCGGTTTCGGTGGCCGCCTCGACCGAGCCGCCCGGGGTCAGGCTGGTGAACAGCGAGGTGATCTGCCGTATTTTGAAAAAATCCGTCAGACGCGTCAGCATCGCCTTGATCTCGAAGTCACTGCCGATCGCCAGGAAGTTGCTGACCGGATCGATGACTACGCTCCGGGGTTTGAACTCGTTTACCTGTTTATGGATGGCCAACAGGTGCGTCTCCAGAGTGAATGTCGTCGGGCGATCCGCATGCAGGCGCAGCATCCCGCTTTGCACCGCCGGCGCGAGATCGATGCCGATCGAGCGCATGTTGCGGATGATCTGGCTCGGCGATTCCTCGAAGGCGAACCAGAGGCAGCGCTCGCCGCGCGCGGCTGACGCCTGGGCGAAATGCGCCGCAAGACTCGTCTTGCCCGTGCCCGCCGTGCCGGAAACCAGCACGCTGCTGCCGCGATAGTAGCCCCGGCCGCCCATCATATCATCCAGATGCGGGATGCCCGAGGAAACGCGCTCGGTGCTCGCTTCGTAGCTCAGCCCCGACGAGGTTATCGGCAGGATGGAGACGCCGCCCTCGTCGATCAGGAACGGATACTCGCGCGAGGCGTGGCCGGAACCGCGATACTTGACGACCCGCAACCGCCGGGTGGCAATCTGGTTGGTCACCCGGTTGTCCAGCACGATCACGCAGTCGGCCACATATTCCTCCAGGCCGTGGCGGGTCAGCCCGCCTTCGCCCTTCTCGGCGGTGATAACGGCGGTCACGCCTTTGGTCTTGAGCCAGCGAAACAGCCGGCACAACTCTGCGCGCAGGATGGCGCTGTCCTTCAACCCGGAAAAGAGCGCCTCGATGCCGTCGATCGCCACGCGCCGGGCGCCGATGCCGTCGATCGCGTACCCCAGCCGGATGAACAGCCCTTCCAGATCGTACTCGCCCGTCTCTTCGAGTTCGCCGCGATCGATGGCGACAAAGTCGATGGCCAGTTTCTTCCGCGCGACCAGCGCGTTGAGATCGTGGCCGAGTGAGGCGAAATTCGTCGCCAGCTCTTCGCTCCGCTCCTCGAAGGCGACGAAGACGCCCGGCTCGCCGAACTCCTCCGCGCCGCGCGCGAGAAATTCCATGGCCAGGAGCGTCTTGCCGCAGCCGGCGCCGCCGCAGATCAGCGTGGGCCGCCCCCGGGGCAAGCCGCCGCCGGTGAGTTCGTCCAGGCCCTGGATGCCGGTAGGAGTCTTGCGCAAAACAGCAGTGCGAGACGATTTGGGGGCTGGTCGTTTGTCTTTGCCGCTTTTCATGGAACTCCTTTCAGCATCAAAGGGTCTTCAGGGTGCGAAAAAAGGTCCCGATCGTAGGATCCAAGCGTGCTCCGATCAGCTGATTATTCATCACGGGTGATAACCCGGAATCACCCGTGGTACTCGTCGAACTGATAACGAGAGATCCGCCCGATGCCTCGTCTTAATGACTATCAGGGGGGGAGGGGGGTAGTCAAGATCATTCCTTCAAAGTGCAACGCCGCAGATGGGCCCTTTTCAGCGGCCGTAACGGGGAAGGCGCAGGGCGGCGAGGTTTCGGTGCAGGCGCGGCCAGTCGAAGCGCGGGCCGGGATCGGACTTGCGGCCGCGGGGAATCGCGACCTGGCTGTGGCTGACGATGCGCCGCGGGGTGATCCTCGGGTGCGTGCGCATCAGATCGCGGCAGAGACGCGCGAGCGTGGCGTACTGGCGCGCGGTGAAGTCGTGGTCGGCGTCCCCGATCAGCTCGATGCCGACGGAGAAATCGTTGCACCCATCGCGCCCGCGCCAGCGGCTGGCCCCGGCGTGATACGCGGCCCGGTCGGTCGCCACGAACTGCGTGACGCGGCCCGGCCGGTCGATCAGGAAGTGCGCCGAGAGTTCTTTCCCCGCGACTTCCCGGTAGGCCGGGTGGCGGGCGGTGTCGAGCGTCCCGAGAAAGAGCGCCGCGACGTCCTCCGTGCCGAAACGCCCCGGCGGGCAGGTGATGTGATGGACGACGATCAGGTCCACGTCGTTTCCGCGCCGGTCGCGGTGGTGCGGGCTGGCCAGAGAGCGAATCCGCAGGCGGCTCTTCACGACGTCAGGATCGTCATGGCGAAAGCCGCGACGATCGGGATGACGAGATTGTCGTTGGCGAAGCGCGGGAGAAACAGTTCGATGAGCGCGGCGCACCAGGCGCCGGCGACGATCACCCCCGGCGCGAGGCCGGGCACGCAGGCGCGCGCGGCGAAACCCGCGAGGCAGCCGGCGACGAAGAACGCCGCCGTCCCCTCCAGGCTCTTGGCGCCGATCCTGCGGCGGCCCCAGCGCTCGCCGACGGTGGTCGCCGACACGTCGCCGATGACGAGGAAGAGGATCGCGGCGACCGCGGCCGGCTCTGGAAAGAGCAGCAGCGTCAGCGCGACGCCGCAGATGTAGGGCGGGGTCCCGTTGAGCTTGCGCTCCTCGCCGGGGCGCAGGAAGCCGCCCAGGTTGGTCATCGCCCAGGCGTTGAAGCGGGGCACGAGAAAACGCGCGACGTCGAAGAGCAGCACCGCGGCGAGGAGCGCCGCGTAGACGAAGAAGGCGCGCGGGCGGCCGAAGGCGAACCAGACGGCGAGCAGTCCGAGACCCCCGAGCACGTGGAAGAGCTTGCGGCCGAGGTGCTTGATCATCGTTCCGGGGCGGCTTCATACCGCAAAGACCCGCGAAGGGGCGGATTGAAGTAGCCGAAGCGGATCGCCGGGAATTCGCGGCGCACCCGCGCGAGGATCGTCCGCACACCCAGCGGCGCGCCGCCCTGGAATGGCCGCGCGGTCTCCCAGTACCACGCCGGGTCGAGGTTGAGATTGCGCCACTGGATCAGCTCGGGGTGCACCTCGCGCAGCAGCCTGCGGAACGCGGCCCACTCGGCCGGGTCGTCCGTGACGCCGGGGAAGACGAAGTAGTTGATCGAGAGGAACTTCCCGCGCCGCCTGATCGCGCGCATGCTCTCGATCACGTCTTCGAAGTCGTACCCCCGGGGGCGGGCGTAGGCGCGGTAGAGTTCCGGGCGGGCGCTGTTGAGGCTGACCCGCACGCTGTCGAGCCCGGCGTCGAGGATGCGCCCGAGCGCCTCCGGGAGGCTGGCGTTCGTGTTCAGGTTGAGCGTCCCGCGCGCGGTGCGGGCGCGGATTTCGCGCACCGCGGCCTCGATCAGCGGCGCGACCAGCAGCGGCTCTCCCTCGCACCCCTGGCCGAAACTCGCCACCGCGCGCGGGGCGGTCTCCAGATGCGGCACCGCGACCTCCAGGATCTCGGCGACGCTCGGGGAGAAGGCGATGCGCTCCTGGGTGGCCGGGCAGCAGGAGTCGGCGGGCTGGCACGAGAGGCAGCCGAGGCAGCGGGCGTTGCAGGCCGGCGAGGTCGGCAGCGGCGCCTCCCAGCGTCCCAGGACCAGGTTGCGCGCGGCGGGGCAGCCCGAGCGCAGCGCGCAGCCGAGCAGGTGCTGCCAGAGGCGGTTGCCGCGGTGGCGCGCCTTGAGCCCGCGGGCGCGCCGCGCGATCTCCCGCTGGTCGAATTCGGCGATATCCTGGCGGCGGTCGGCGTCGACGCGCACCGCCGGGACGTAGTAGCGGCCGCGGTGCCAGCCGACGGCCGTGTACGCGAACAGCGGCAGTCGCGGGGCGCCGGCGGCCGTCCGGTAGGCGGGCGTCAGCAGCTGCGTGTGCGCCGGCGCAAGGAAAGCGGCGACGGCGCTCACGCCCCCGACCGAGCACAGTTCGCCGGTGCGGGTGCTGCGGCCGAGGGGTTCCCGGCCGGGAAGCAGGAAGAGCTCCGACCCGGCCGGCAGCGGGATGCACGCGTCGCGCTCCGGCGCGACGAGGGCCTCCCCGGCGCGCCCCAGCGCGGAGTACTCCGGGAGGTCCACGATGCGGCCCGCGGGGTCGGCGACGACGAGGGCGAGGCTTCCACGGTGAGAGCGCGGCATGGGCGGGATGATACCATCCCGAACGGATTTTCCACCCCGCCGGCTCCCCGGGGAAACCGCCCGGGCGGCGAGGCGCTCTCGAACAGCAGGCATCTCAACTCACCGGGAAGAGCCTGATTTCGCTCACGAAGAGCAGGGGAGCAGCGGTCAAGCAACAAGCCTGCCTCAGCTGATCCGCGCGTTACGCGCGGATTTTGGTCTCGTCAGGTAAATTGACACCGGATGCGGATATTGAGACACTGCGGCGGATTCGGGGAAAGAAACAAGCGATGCTGCACAAGGTGGTGGTGCGCTACAAGAACGGGGCGGTTGCGAAGGGGACGACGTCGGATTTCGCCCCCAACCGCACCACTTTTACCCTTAACCAGGAGCCCGCGGCGCCCGGCGGGCCCGCCACGATCAACATCGATGAACTCAAGGCGATCTTCTTCGTGCACAGCCTCCAGGGGAACCGCGAGTACCGCGAGCAGAAACTGCGCATCCCCGAGGGCACGATCGGCCGTCGTTACCTGCTGACGTTCATCGACGGGGAGACCATGCGCGGTACGGCCCTCGGCGTCAATCTCTCGCGCTACGGGTTCCTGCTGTTCCCCTCGGACCCGGGCGGCAACAACAAGCGCATCTTCGTCATGCACTCCGCGGTCAAGGAACTGCGGCAGGAGGAGTGACTCTCATCACCGCCATGCAGATTCGCACACGTTTCACCCCGGCGGTGCTCGTCGCCCTGCTGTCGATCGGCGCGGTTGCGGCCGCCGGCGACGATGCCGTCCTGAATCCGCACACCCGCGAGGGCTGCCTGCATTGCCACAAGGGCGGGGCCCCGGGATCCGGCCCCGGGCGGACGAAGATCTTCTCCTCGAGCGACGAACCGCACGCCGTCGTTTCGGGCAGCTGCCGCTCCTGTCACAAAGAGGGCAAGCAGGATTTCTGGCTCGTCATCCTCCCGCCCGTTTCCGAACGCGCCGCCCCGCGTGCGCCCGGGGTTTCCTCGCCGGCGGCCCCCGCGGTATCGTTCGCGCCGCCGCTGGACACCGGTTCCGCCGCGGTCGGCGGCGGCGGCGAGGGTTTCGAGAATTCGCACGACGCGATGGACTGCGCCGGTTGCCACGACAAGCCGGCGGCCGAACTCAAGGCCGGGGCGGCCACACCGGCGCGCTTCACTTCCCAGGGTGTTGAAACCTTCTGTCGCTCCTGCCACGCGGGCGTCGATCGCTCTCACTACCCCCGCGGCAACGTCCCGGTCGCCGGCACGACCTGCCTGAACTGCCATCGGGCCCATGGCCGCTCGCTGCTCTTTCCTTCGCTGCGGGACGACTTCCCGAAGGTTCTGGCCGACTCGGCGAACCTGAACCCCCACGGCGGCAAGATCTTCTGCCTCGCCTGCCACCCGGACACGCCGCAGCCGGGGGCGCCGATTGTACTGCGCTTCCCCGGGGAATCCCTCCGGCTCTGCCAGCGGTGCCACCCGGGCGTCGAGCATCACCCGTTGGGGGTAAAATCCACCCCGGCGACCTGGAAGATGGATTTTTCGCACACGCCGCTGGAGAAAGAGGCGATTGTCTGTATCAGCTGCCACAAGCCCCCCGAGTGCCTGGGCGCGGCCGGCCGCGAGAACTCCCGCTTCCTGCGCGGGGGGCCTTACAACACCACCGAGGAGTTCTGCGCGCGCTGCCACGAGGGGAAGAATTTCTCCACCCTCAACCCCCACGACCAGCTTGACGAGGGCGGCGAGATCTACCAGAAGAAATGTCTCTACTGCCACGTGGTCGCGCCGAACGTCGGCGCCGGCGGTGACGGCCTGCGCTACACCGACACGCTGACCGCGCTGTGCATCTCCTGCCACCCGACCGCGCCGCACCCGAGCGGCGTGGACCACGTCAAGCCGTTGACGAGGACGATGGCCGACAACCTGCGCGAGTACGAGGAGCGGCGCAAGGTGCGGCTGCCGCTCGAGGAGGACGCCCGCGTGACCTGCATCACCTGCCACAACCCGCACGAGCGCGGCCTGCTCAAGGGGCCGGGGGGCATCGGCGCCGACGAGGAGAAGCGCCTGCGGCTGACGACGTACAACGAGCAATGCACCCCCTGCCACGGGAGGCACTGAGCCGGCAGCCCGGCCGTCAGGTGCCGTCCGTCGGGGGGAGAAAAGGAGCGGGGAAATCGTGCTGGAGATTTTCGTCAAAGGCGGCCCGGTCATGTGGCCGTTGCTGCTGTGCTCGATCATCGCGCTGGCGGTCATCATCGAGCGCGCCTGGTTTCTGCATCGCGCCCGGATGAACGTCACGGAGTTCATGGAGCGCATCAACACGGCGCTCGGCTCCAACCAGCTCGCCGAAGCCACCCGGATCTGCGAGGAGTACCGCGGCCCGCTCTCCTCGATCTTCCTCGCCGCCCTGCGCAAGCATCGCCGCAGTCGCGAGGAGATCGAGAAGGCCATCGAAAGCTCGGCCGGGGTCGAAGTCGCGAAGTTGGAGCGCAATCTCGTCATCCTCGCGACGATGGGCAAGATGGCGCCGCTGCTGGGCTTCTACGGGACGGTCACCGGGATGATCGGCGCCTTCGAGTCCATCGCCAAGGCCGGCATGGGCGACCCCGGCGTGGTTGCCGGCGGCATCGCCGAGGCACTGATCACCACCGCGGCGGGCCTGACGATCGCGATCCCGACGGTCACGATCCAGTACTTCTTCGTGCACCGCATCAACCGCTTCGTTCTCGAGATGGAGGAGAGCTCGATCAAGTTCCTCGACGCGCTCGGCGAGCTCGAGGAGCAGGTCGCCCAGCGCGCCACGCAGCGCGACATGATCGGCGGGGACTACCTTGAGATTTAAGAACCGCTTCCGCGACGACGACGAGCCGATCCCGACCGCCTCGATGGCGGACATCACCTTTCTGCTGATCATCTTCTTCATGGTGAGCACGGTTTTCGACGTCTCCCGCGGCATCCAGATGCGTCTGCCGGCAACCACGACGCAGCAGGACATCAAGGAGCGCAACGTCACGATTTCGATCGATCCTGCGCAGACGCTCTTTCTCGACGGAGAGAAGGTCGAACTGCGCGGCCTGGGCAAAGCCGTGCTCGGCAAGCTGGCCGGCCGTCCCGAGGGGTTCGTCCTGATCAAGAGCGACCAGGGGGTGCCCTACCGGCGCGTGGTCGACGTGCTCGACGAACTGCTCCAGGTCGGGATCAGCAATATCGCGCTCCCGACGGAAAAGGAAGGCAAGTAGTCCGCCGCAGTACGCTCAGCCCATGCCGCGGATAAACCCCGAAGGTCAGATCACCCGCGCGGAACGGCTCGTCGCCGTCATTGCGATCATCGGAGCGGTGGTGGTGCACTTCGTGGTGCTCTTCGGCTGGGGGCGGCTCTATCAGCGGGCGCAGGAGGAGCAGAAGAAGGAGCGGCTCATGGTCATCCGCCGGGTGCGCGACATCGCGCCGCCGCGCGAGACGGTCCCCGCGCCGCCGCGCATGGCCCAGGTTCCCGCCGCCACCGAAGGGAAGGTCGGCGGCGGCGAGAAATCGGCACCCCCGCCCGCGCCAGCGCCCAAGGTCAAGGAGCAGGGTCCCGAGCCTCCGAAGGAGACCGAGCTTTCCCCGGCGATGGAGCAGGAACTGGTGGAGAAGGAACCGGACAAAGCGCGGCTCGCCGAGCAGGGCGACAACTCGGTGAGCGTCGTGACCGACCTGCCGGCAGCCTCGTTCATCGTCACCGGGCCGGCCGAATACCGCGGGTCCGGCACCTTCTGGGTTCGCAAGGGAGCGCCAACGGGGTCTTATACCGCCACCTTCAACCCCGTGGCGGGTTTCGCGACGCCGCCGGTGCAGACCAAGAACCTGGTGGCGAAGGGGCAGATCGTCTTCGTCGGCAAGTACCGGCGCAGCACCGAGCTGGTCGTCGACAGCAACGAGCCGGGCGCCCAATTCACCATCTACCGCCCCGACGGTCGTCCGCTGGACTTGAGCAGGCCGGGGCGCGCCCTGCTCGACGATCTTCCGCCCGGCACGTACACGGCGGTCTTCAAGGACCTCTCCGGGCACATCACGCCGGCCCCGCTCTCCCGCACGCTGGGTCCCGGCGGCAAGCTCTCGTTCTTCGGCGACTACGTCGATGCCCCGGCGGGGCGCGGGACGGGCGGCGGCCGGGGGTCGGGCGGGGGGGATGGGGCGGGGTCGGGCGCCGGATCCGGGCATGGCAGTGGCGTTGGGGGTGCGGGTTCCGGACGCGGGGGCAAAGCGGCCAAGGTCTCCCACGAGGGCGAGTTGGACCGGCGTGTCCAGATGATCATCAAGAGCTATCCCCCCTCCCGAATCGAGGAGGATTACGATGCGATTTCGTACCCGGAAGTGATCATCCGCAAGAGCAACTTCCAGCAGGGCTGGTGCCAGGTCTACCTCGTGCTCACGATCAACGACAGCGGCGAGGTCGAAGATGTCGCCGTCGAGCGACCGCAGGCCGGAGATCGCGCCCGCTTCGAGTCCCTGATCAAGGCCGTGGAAGGTTCGGTACGTTCCTGGGACTATGATAGAGTACGTGCCGAGGTGCACGTTGATGTCCGTTTCTACGTGGAATAGTGGTCGTGCTGTCGGCAGGCTGCTCGTTGCGGCGGTCTGCGCCGCGGCGGCGCTCGCTTTGCCCCGCCCCGCCGCGGCCGGCGACGAGGAAGGGTGCCTCGAGTGCCACGGTCTCGCCGGGTTCGCCGTTCGCGAAGCCGGGAAGGCCCGTGCCCTCGGCATCGCCGCCGGGAAATTCGACTCATCGGCGCACGGCGATGTCGGTTGCCGCGAGTGCCACGCCGACATCGCGTCCATCCCCCACGGGGAGCATCGCGACGTCGGCTGCGGCCAGTCCTGCCACGGAGAGAGCACCGGCGGCCGGGACTTCTCGCACGAAGGACTCTACTGGGAGTACACGGCAAGCGTCCACGGCAGCGCGCGCTCGCGCAAGATCGGGTGCCTGATCTGCCATCCGTCGCCGGAGCGGCGGGAAACTACCGCGCGCGACAAGCTCGCGGAGGCCCGCCAGTGCGCCGCCTGCCACCGGGGAAGCCCGATGGTCGCGGCCTGGTTCGCCGACCGTCATTTTCTGGCGCTCGCAGGCGGCAACCGCCGGGCGCCCTCCTGTCCGGACTGCCACAGCGCCCACCGGGTGCGTCCCGCTTCGGCGCCGGAATCCCCGGTGAACCGCAAGCACCTGGCGGAAACCTGTTCCAATGGCGCCCTCGGCACCGGCCGCAAGGGGGCCTGTCACGGCGCGCTCGGCGAATCCGCCGTCGCCGGGGCTTCGATGAATCCGCTGCCCCGGGGTCGGGCGAGGATGTCGCCGCTGTCCCTGGCGCTGACCCTGCTCGCCGGTGCGCTGGTGGCTGGTCTGGTCGCGCGCGCGGCTATCGGTCTGGCGCGGGGGAGATGACGACCATGGCGACCGGCATACCGCGGATGAATCTGAATCAGCGGACGCAGCATGCGCTGCTGGCGCTCGCGGTCGGGAGTGCCCTTGCCTCCGGGCTGGTGCTCGGCCGCCCGTTCGGGGCCGGGGCCGCCGCCATCCATGGCTGGCATGTCCTCTTCGGCTTCGTCGCGATCGGGGTTCTCGGCTACCACCTGATCTATCTGGCAGTCCGGGGCTATGTCGAATCCCGCGGTTGGGACGGCTTCCCCCTGCGCTGGAGCCGCGGCGACCGGGAGGCCGCACTCGCCGGCATGCGCTTTCTGCTCGGCGAGACGGCGCCGCCGCCGGTGGCCGATCAGTACCGCCCCAGCCAGAAGGCGTTCTACTGGTGGACCCTGCTCGCGCTGGCGCTTCTCGGCGCGACCGGCGCTGGCGTGGGTTTCTGGGGCCGCCTCGGCTCTCTCGCCCTAATGCCGCAGCTCGCGGCCCTGCACCGCGGCGTGGCGCTGCTGCTTTTCGTCTCCAGCCTCTGGCACCTCTACGGGGTCCTGATCTGGGAGGGGCGTTGGTGGCCGGAGTGGAGTTGGATCACCGGCTCGCTGGATTCCGAGAAAGCGCGGGTCAAGGTTCCCGGCGCTTTGCGGCGTCATCTCGGCGAGGAGGCGGAGCGCGCCGACCAATTGGCCGCCCCCGAGGAGAAGGCGCGCGAACGGCAGTCTCACGAGAAGGCGCAGGTCCAGGAGGAATTGGAGAAGGGCAACCATTTCGCGCTCGAGGAGCGCTACGTCGAGGCGCTGTTCCACTATCGACGCGCGCTCGAGCTCTACCCCGACTATTCTCAGGCGCGCTACAATATGGCTCGGGTCCTGGTTCGCATGGGAGAACGGGTGATGGCCCGGGAGGCCTATCAGCAATTTCTCGCCGCGGACCCGTTTCACCCCCTGGCCCGCAAAGCCCAGGAGGCGATCCGTGAACTCGACGCCGCGGGTGGGGAATCGTGAACCGGACCGGACTTGGGCAGCGCATTGCGGTGTTCGTGGTCTTCACGGCGCTCGCCGCGGCTGCGGCGAGCACGCTGATTGCCGGTGCCCCGGCCGCAGCGCCGACGACCGCCGAACTGGCGGCGCTGGAGACGAAATTGACTGCGGGAGCGCTGCTACACCCGCCGGCCGCGATTCTCTCGCCGGCCGGCCCGGCCGTCTGGTGCGCGGAGTGTCATCCCGGCCTGCCCCACCCCGGGAGAGGCGTGGATCGCGCCTTGCTCAACGAGCACGCCACGCGCATGGACTGCCTGCTCTGTCACTGGCCGGCGGCCGCCGGCTCGCGCCCGGCGCCCGCGTGGCAGGTCCAGGCCGGGTCCACGGCGTTTCTCGCAATTGTTCCCCGTGAGCGCTTGTCGAAGGACCAGTTGGCGCTCCTGCGCTCCGCCGCAATGGCGGGGCGACGCTGTTTTGAGCGTGGTCCGGCCTGCGGTGGCTGCCATCGGCCCGGAGACATCGGCGCCCTCGCGCGCCCCGGCTCCTCGCCGGCGCGCGTGGCGGCGCTCGAGCGGCTCGCGAATTACTTCACGCTCGCACCCGGCGAGAAGTGGTATTTCCCGCAAATTCGGTAAGCGCGAGGGCCGTGTGCGTTCCCGCCGTGGTGGCCCCCTGCCGAAGCTGACGCCGGTTCTGTTCGCCGTGCTCGCGGCGCTGCTTGCCGCAGCCGCTCCCGAGGAGGCTGCGGGGGCGTGCATTCCCGCGCGCCGGGTCTTCTCGGTGCGCGAAGCCGGCAAGGTCGCCTTCCGTCAACCGGCCGACCTGGTGCTCGCCGGCGAGCGCCTGTACGTGCTGGACGACCTCAACGGGCGGGTTGCCGTGCTCGATCTGCAAGGGCGCAGCATCGGGACGATCCCGCTTCCCGGGCCGGAGGGCGCTTCGTGGCTCGGAATCGGCTTCGGTGGCGCCGACCAGCTCTTTCTGGCCGCCTCCGGCGATGGACGCATCGTCGCCATCGATCTCAAGGGCAAGCAGGCGCGCGAATTTCCGGCCGGCGACCCGGGAGAGAATTCGAGTCCCACGGGGATCCTGATCTCGCGCGGGCGCTGCTTCGTCGCGGACAATCGCGCCCACCGGGTGAGGGTGTTCTCGCTGGATGGCGCGAAGCAGGCCTCCTGGGGCGGGCTCGGCGACAATGCGACGCAGTTTCGCGCGCCCTTCCGCATCGTTCAGGACAGCCTCGACCGGATCCTGGTGACCGACTCGCTCAACAGCCGGATTCTCGCGTTCACGCCGAAGGGGGACCCCCTGGCGGCCATCGGCGAATTCGGCGCGACGGAGGGAACCCTCTTCCGGCCGGCCGGGCTGGCGATCCTCGAGGGTGATCGCGTGCTCGTTTCCGACGCCTATTTCGGGTCGCTGCAGATCTTCGACTCTCAGGGTGGCTACCAGGGGGTGTTGTGCGAGGAGGGGCGGCCTCTTGCCCTGGAGAGCCCGACGGGGGTGGCCGTCCGCGGCAGCACCGCATACATCGTAGAGATGGGCGCCGGCCGCGTGAGCGCCTGGGAGTTCGGCGCGCGCTGACTGGTGGTCGGGGGCCGGGGTGAAACCCGTCCCCACGAGCACGACAACAGGGTTGGGAGGAATCGATGGCGAAGAAGTGGGAATATGGGCAGCTCTACGAGTCCAACCCCGAGATTTTCGGCGGACGTCCGAAGGCGGGAGTCAATCTGATGAAGATGAACAAGGCGGGCGAGGACGGCTGGGAACTCGTCGGCAGCACGCCCTTCACGAGCGCCCAGGGAGAGGTCCTCGGGGCCTTTTACCTGTTCAAGCGCCCCGTGGAGTAGGCATGGCATTTCTTTGCAGCATTTGTGCTCTGCGCGAGAACGATCATCATCTCTCGGTGAGACAGACCTCCATGCCGATCAGCAGGCGAGCACTGCCGGTGTGCTCATGCAGAAGCCTCCATTGTCTTGCGGGCTTCGCCCGCGCTCTGGAGTAGGGTGCCGATCCGCCGCGCAGCGCTCGCGGCGCTGCTGATCCTGCTGGTGGGCCTGCCCGCGCGCGGCCTGGAGACCGGTGCGTCTGCCCCCACGCCCCCCCCGGGCGGCCGCGGCGCTCCGGGCCAGCCGGCGGCATCCGCGCTCGAGAGCATCCTGCCGCGCCGCTGCGGCGTCTGTCACCTCGACAAGGCGCCGGCCGCCGCTGCCGGGCTGATCGTTTTCAAACCGCCCGGCGGCCCCGGCGCGGGGGACGCGGGGATCTGCTACAGCTGCCACAACGGCATCGTCAGCGATGGCCGGCGGAATCTCTGGAGCGGCCGTCACCATCCTGCCGCGGGGAAGGTCACCTGCGGCTCCTGCCACACGCCCCACGTGCAGGCGGCGAACGTCCGGCCGTTCATGCGCTATCCGCAGGGCAGCTACGCGTTCTGCGCGACCTGCCACCCGGGACGGCGCGCGGGCGACTCGGGCGAGCACCCGGCGGTCGCCGCGGAGAAGGGCCTGCCGCAGGATTGCGGCGGCTGTCACGCGGTGCACCGGGCGCAGGGGGAGGGCCTGATCCGCGCGGCCAGCGCAGAGAGCCTCTGCGGGCCGTGTCACGGCGATAACCCCAGTCGCGCCGGGCGGGGTCCCGGCCTGACCACGCACGTCACCGGCAAGAGCGGCCCGCCCTGCCTCGGGTGTCACAAGGTCCACAAGACGGCCGGCGGGCGAATGATGCTGGAAAAAAGCGCGCTGGAGGGGCGTCTGTGCCGCCAGTGCCATGAGAAGAACTTCTCGTCCGGGAAGTCCGAGGCCAATCACCCGGTGTCTGCCGAGCAGGCGAATTGCCTATCCTGTCACCGGATGCACAACGCCGAGAAGCCGGGAGCCCGCCGGGGGTTGCTGGCCGCGACGTGGGCGGAGCCCGACACGATCTGCCGGCGCTGTCACGCCGACGTCGCGGGTCCGGGCAAAGGCGAGGCGTGGAATCATCCGGTGGAGGTGGGTGTCGCGAAGGACGAGCGGGCCCAGGGCGCGCGCCTGGCGAAATCCGGGGCCTTCTTCGCACCCGGGGGGCGCATCACCTGCCTCTCCTGCCATCGCGCCCACGCGGGCCGGGTCGGCACGCCGCAGCTGGTGACGACCCGGGAGGCGCTCTGTCTCTACTGCCACCCGGCGCAGAATTCGCTCGACCCCGAGACCGCCGCCCTCGGGGCTCACCCGATTTCGGTGAAGCCGCGGCGGGCGCGCGTCGACGCGTCGTTCATCAAGGCCGGCGGGACGACGGGCCCGGGGGGCGAGCTCACCTGCACGACCTGTCACCGCGCCCACCGGGGACGCCCCGCGACCCCGGGTCTGGTGATTCCGCGCGAGTCCTATTCTTGCCTGCTCTGCCACACGAGGGAAGCGTCGATCGCGTCTACGCCGCACAGCTCGGCCCGCGCGCCGCAGAGCGCCAAGGGGGCATCGGCGGTCGGGGGACTCTGCGGCGGTTGTCACGGAGAGCACGGGTGGCGCATCCCGCTCGGCGAGCCCGTCGAGGGTCAGAGCGCAATCGAGCGGCTCTGCGCCGCCTGCCACGGGGCCGGCGCGGCCGGCGCGCCTTTCGGCGGCGCCACGAACCACCCGCTGGGGATGGCGCCCCCCCCTGGCCGGGGGACGGCGGGTCTGCCGCTGTTCTGGAGCGACGGCCGGCGGTATCGCCAGGGGGTGATCACGTGCGCCACCTGCCACGATGTCCATCGCGGCGGGCCGGACGGCCGATTTCTGCGCGAAAGCCTTGGCGGCGGCGGCAAGGATCTGTGCGTTGGGTGCCACGCCGCGCAGGCCGTGGTCGCCGGAACCCCCCATGATCTGGCGAAGACCCAGGGGACGACGTGCGGGCCCTGCCACAGCGTGCACGATCCTCTTGCGGTCGCGAGTTGGCCGGCGGCGCGCGGCGGCGGTGATCGCGCCGCGGCCGATCTCGGGGATTTTTGCGGCGTCTGTCATCGCTCGGGCGGCGCTGCGGACGGCGCCGTGGTTGCCGAGCGCTTTCATCCCATGTCACCCGTGGCCGGCGTCAAGGGGGCCAGAAGCGTGGGTTGCGGCGGCTGCCACGACCCGCACCGCTGGAACCCGGCCGACCCGGCCGACCGCGGGGCGTCCGGGTCGGGGAGCGCCGCGACGAAATTTCTGGTGCGTCCGGCGGGCGGATCGGCGGATCTGTGCGCCGGCTGTCACCCCGCGCATGCCGCTGTCGCGGGGACACCCCACGATCTGACGCAGACGGGTCCGAAGGGCGGTGCGTCCGCTTCACCCGGCGCCCTGCGTTCCGGGGTCTGTGACCCTTGCCACCGCGTCCACGGGCCGCAACCGCTGGCCGCCACCCCGCCGCAACCGCAGAAACCGGGTGCGAAGCCCGCGCCGGGGACCGATCCGTGCGAAGTCTGCCACGCGGCCGGAAAGATCGCCTCGGGCACGACCGTCGGTGAGCGCGGGCACCCGGTCGGCGTGAGCCCGGGGCAGGACTTCGGTCCGGACCTGCCGTTGTACGGGCTCGCCGGCAAGCGTCAGGCCGGCGGGAGGATCGCCTGCGCGACGTGCCACGACCCGCACCGCTGGACGCCGGCCGGCGGCTCCGGGGCGACCTCGAAGTCGGCGACGAGTTTCCTGCGGCAGGGGGCCGACGGCTACGCCCCGCTGTGCTTCCCCTGCCACGCCGAGAAGTCCATGGTCGTCGGCTCGGACCACGACCTTCGGGTGACGGCGCCGGCGGCCGTGAACCGCGACGGGAAGAACGCGGAGGCGAGCGGGGTCTGCGGGGCCTGTCACGCCATGCACCGGGCGCCCGAGGCCCGGGTGCTGTGGAATCGCGGCTTCGGCGCAGGTCGCGACGAGAGCAGTCGGACCTGCACCAGCTGTCATCGGGCGGGCAACGATCTGGGGGCGCACGTGCCGCCCCGCACGGAGGCCCACCTGGTGAATTACCCGGGCCAGGGCCTGCTGCCGCGCAAGTTCACCATCACCCGCAGGGCCGCCGCCGGTCCGGCCGGAATCCCGGTCTTCGCGGACGATGGCACGCAGACGGACAGCGGGTATCTCTCCTGCATCTCCTGCCACGACGTGCACCGCTGGGAGGCGGACGTCAGCAATTCCGGCACCGGCATGCCGGTCGAGGGGGACGTCACGAACAGTTTCCTGCGCGTTCGCGGCAACGCCCTCGATCGGACGTTGTGCGCGGAGTGCCACGGCGAGTCGCTGCTCGAGCACTACAAGAACTATCACTTCCCCGAGGGAAAGTGACCGCAACGGCCGGCACGGGAACGCTTCAGGCCAGAAGGTGCGGGAGAATCGACGGCAGGTCGTGGATCGTCCGGATCGAGAAGTCGGCGGACGGCGAGGGATCCGGCGCCCCGACGAGCACCGTGCGCATGCCGATCTCCCGGGCCGGCGCCAGGTTTCGCGGCAGATCGTCCAGCAGGATCGCCCGGGAGGCGGGGACGCCCAGCCGCTCGAGCACCGTCCGGTACGTCGCGGGGTCCGGTTTGGGCCGGAAACCGAGCGCGACGATGTCGAAGATCTCCTCGAAGAGCCCCTCGATGTCGAGCGCCGAGAGCACCGCCAGCGCGTGCCGGCGCGAGCCGTTCGTGAAGATTGAACGGCGGCCGGGCAAGCCGCCGACCAGCTCCCGCAGCCCCGGGTCGGGCTCGAGATAGGCGCCCACGGGAACGTGGTGGACGAAATCCAGGTAGTGGTGCGGCTCGGTGCCGTGCTCCTCCATCAGGCCGACCAGCGTGATGCCGTACCGGTCGTGGTAGCGCCGGCGCATCTCGTCCGCGGCCGGGCCGCTGACACCCAGATGAGTCGCGAGAAACTGGTTGATGCGCGCATCCACCGCGCCGAACAGCCCGTTCTCGGGCGGATAGAGCGTATTGTCGAGGTCGAAGAGCCACTCCGGGTCGTCGCGCACCGGTTCGTGATACCAGAGCCGGGCCGCATCCACAAGCCGGCCGCGCGTACTTGATCGTGACATCATGTGCGCAGATGCTATAATGCGGTCCACGAGGTTAAGGTAATCCCGGAGAGACGATGGAACTTCTTCAGCAAGCGTTCGGCATTTTCATCCATCTCGACAAGCATTTGGAGCTGATCATCCGGGACTACGGGCTCTGGACGTATCTGATCCTGTTCCTGATCGTCTTTTGCGAAACCGGCCTCGTGGTGACGCCCTTTCTCCCCGGCGATTCGCTGCTCTTCGCCGCGGGGGCGCTTGCCGCCACCACCAGCCTGGAAGTCGGCTGGCTGCTCGGCCTGCTCAGCGTCGCCGCGATCGCGGGGGACACGGTGAACTACGGGATCGGGCACCTGGTCGGCCCCAAGGTCTTCCACGGGACGGGTACCCGCTTCCTGAACAAGGAGCACCTGGATCGCACGCACAAGTTCTACGAAAAGCATGGCGGCAAGACCATCATCATCGCCAGGTTCATGCCGATCATCCGCACCTTCGCGCCGTTCGTCGCGGGGATCGGCAGCATGAACTACGGCCGGTTCCTGCTGTACAATATCGTCGGCGGCATCGTCTGGGTCGTGCTGTTCGTCGTCGGCGGGTACCTGTTCGGCAACATCCCCATGGTCAAGCGGAACTTCACGCTCGTCATCATGGTGATCATCGTCGTTTCCGTGTTGCCCGGAGTTGTCGAGTTCCTGCGTCATCGCCGCAGGGCGACGCGAAGCGGGTCAGGCGCTTTCATCGGATGAGCCCAGGGAGGGCAGAGTCATGAAGAAATTCGCGGCAGGACTGGCACTGACGGCGTTTCTCTGCGCGATCGCGCCGGCTTCGGCGAGCGTGCGCGATCTGAACACGGTCAAGGAGGGCGACGTCGTCCCGGCATTCAAGGGGCGGTCGCTCACCGGGGAGGAGATCGACGTCGGCGCCCTGCTCGGCAAGAAGGTGCTGGTTCTCGCGTTCTGGTCGATCTACTGCAAGCCCTGCGTCGAGGAGATCTCCAGCCTGATCCGCCTGCAGGAACAGATCGGCGGCGACAAGCTCGAGGTCATCGGCATCAACGCCGACAGCGACCTGGGCCTGGCGCGCATCCGCACCTTCATCGGGCGCTTCGAGGAGTTCGAGAAGCGCAAGATCAACTACCCGCTGATCTTCGACGAGGACGGCAAGATCAGCAAGCTCCTCGGCGTGGGCTTTCTCCCGACCGTGCTCTCGGTGAACCTCAAGGGGCAGGTCGAGAAGATCTTCATGGGCTTCGAGGAGAAGAGCGAGCCGGAGATCTTCGCCGGCATCCGGAGCCTGCTGCCGACCGATGCCCCGGCAGCCGTTCCGGCCGCGGAGGAGACGATTTTCGCCGTCGAATCGACGGTGCCGCTGTGCGGTTTCTACGACAATCAGGGCTGGAAGGCCAGTTTTCAGGAGAGCTTTGATCTGCCGAAGGAGCTCGAGCGCCTCGCCGAGATCGCCCGGCGCAAGGCGCTCAAGATCGCATTGCGCGAAGCGCTCGTCACCCTCGGGGTGACTCTGCAACAGGAAGCGTACGGCGACGTTTGCTTCAGGCCGCAGGGGGTCTGGCTTCCCGACGACCCGTTCAAGGTTGCGGACTGCCTGACCAACCTGCTGTCGGCCATGCCGGTCGAGAAGCTCGCGAAGGTGCTCGAGTCGCAGGAGGACTTTCTCGGCACCGAGTACCGCGTCGCCCAGCGCATCAGCGTCAACCTGCCCGATCTGAAGGCCGAACTCGAGCGATTGAGGATCCAGATCCCGCCGCGCACGGTGACCTTCGCGGTCGTCAACCTGCGCAAGATGGACCTCTCGCGTTTCGAGCGGACGCTGGCCCGCCTGTCGCGGTACATCGGCCAGGCGAACTTTCCGAACTACACGGTCTACACCTCGACCGAGACCTTCGCGGAGGAGGTCAAGCGCATGGACTTCGGCAATCTGCGGCTCTTCGTCGAGGAGACGGCGGAGAACCGGATCGAGCTCGAAGTCTGGAGGTGACCGCCGGCGGGAAACGTCTTTCCCGCGGGACGGATCCTGTGGTAGTATCCCGCTCGCGACGATGGGCCCGGGCGATGGCTCGGGCGACGGTACGGGCAGCAGCCGTGGGGATGTAGCTCAGCTGGGAGAGCGCTGCGTTCGCAACGCAGAGGTCAGGGGTTCGATCCCCCTCATCTCCACCACCCCCCTCGCACCCGCAGCGGGCCTGTCTGCGGCGTTGGGCGCCTCCTTCCTCACTGCGGCGGCCACGAGGCCGCCTCATTCGTCAGTTCGGCGCCCGCCTTGCATACAGACCCCCTGCGGGCGCGAGGGGAATTCCGATCGGGGTGATTGGCCCGGCTGCTGCGTTGTCGCATTCCCTCCTCACTGCGGCGGCCACTAGGCCGCCTCATTCGTCGGTTCACGCTCCGCCTTGCATCCGGACCCGTCTCGGGCGCGAGGGCATGGCAATTGACAGGCTTTCCCCGTAACCGCAATGCTCATCGCCCGGCATCCGGGACCGCCCGGATGCCGGGAATTGAGATGGCGAGGCGGTTCGTCGGAAGTTGCGATTCGGCAGACCGCCAAGAAGGGTCCACGTGCGAGGCGAGCCTTGTTGCCTGCGGCCTGCCCGGGAAGGCGCCCATCCCAGGCTACCGGTCCCTCATCGCATTCTCGATCAAACGGGCGCCGTGGCAGATGGCAACGATCTCGACAGCGTTCGGCGTGAGGCGGTAGACGATCCGATAGCCAAGGTGGATCTTTTCCCGCAGGTGCTTGTCCCCGTACTCGGGAACGACACGGCCGGCGTCGGGGTGGGCCGGGATCGTTCTGACGGTCTGCAGGACCCTACGGGCGAAGATGGCCGCGTAGCGTTCGGAGTCCTGGGCGATGTACTCGACGATCGCCTGCAGTTGGTGAGCGGCCTTGGGTGCCCACCTTAGCGGGAGAGCCATTTCGACATCCGCTTTTCCACATCCTCGTGGGGGATCCCCTCGCCGCGGTCGAGCTGGGCAAGCCCCTCGTCGACCTGAGACTTGAAGTACAACTCGTCCATGATGTCGTCGACAGTGATGTCGTCCGGCAGCCCCTTGATGAGTTCGATGACCTTTTCCTTAGTCAGTGACATGTTCGGTCCCTACCCTCCAAAGCCATACTGCTGTCGTAAGGCTGCCTTCATTCTCCCGGGCTCCCGCCAGGTTGTCAACGACGATACCGACGGTGTCGAAGCCAAGTACGCTAACGACATCCGGATAACCGGGTTGCATATGCGGATGGCTTCCGACGGGTCCGATGGCATGAAACCCGAAGCTCCGGCGCGAGTTACGGGCCGTCGTCAGGCGCGGGGCAATCGGATTATTGCCGCAGATTGGCCGTTATCGGCGGTCTGCCTCCGGGAGGGTGATGCTGGCCTGGGTGCCAGGGAAGGCGGCCAGACTGCTCCGCTCCCCCGGGCGCGCGCCGACCTCGCAGGCCGCGGTGCCGCTGCGCAGCCGCAGTCTGCCGCCCCAGGCGCGCACCAGGTCGGCGACCGCGGCGAGGCCCAGGCCGCGGTCGGGGTCGCCGCTGCCGGTCACCCCGCGGCGGAAGGCGAGCCTGACCGCGGCCCGGTCGTCCCACGAACCGGGGAGCCGATCCGCATAGCGCGGGGCAAGGCTGGCGCGCACGCCGATGCCGATGTCGGCAACGGCGAGGCGAATCTCCGGCCCGCCCCCGGGTCGCAGGTAGCACTGCGCGAGCGCAAGGCCGGGCCCGCCGCTGTGGTCGACGACGTTCTGGCAGATTTCCGCCAACGCGACGGTGAAACGGTCCGCCGCGAGCCCGGAGTAACCGAGGCGCGAGACCAGCAGCAGGTCGGCGCGCGCCTTGATCCGGGCGACCGCGCGGTGCACGTCGGCGCCTTCGCGCACCAGGACCACCTCCAGCAACACCGGGTCGCGGCCGCCATGGCGCTGGCTCGAGTCCTCTGCGCTCGCCGGTTCATCGACGATGAAGAACTGCTCGATCAGACGGTGCGCCCCGCAACGCTCGAGCCACGAGCTGACGGCGCGGTCGCGGGGCAGGATCAGACCCCAGGCGCGCCCGCGCCGGAAGGGGGCCGAGAGTCCGATGGCGAGCAGCACGAGGACGCCGTAAGGGTCCACGAAGCGCACTGCCGAACAGTCGATGGCGTCGGGAACGCCGGCGAGCCGCGCGATCCGGCCGAGCAACTCCTCGGCGCCGGCTTCGTCGAGACGGCTCGGGGCGGCAACGATCATGGCCTGACGATAGCACAGCGGGAAGGGGTACAGCCGAGGCGCTCCACGCGTCGCGGCGGCGCGTGCGCGGGCCGGGTGCTACAATGACCGCAAGGCCGGGTGTGGTGGGCCGCAACGGGGGGGGACGGACCATGGACCTCGCAGGCAGTCTGAACAAGGCCATCGAGATCGTCAAACTCAACGGGTCGGTCGCAGCCGAGGTCGGCGGCGACGAGCAGTCGCTGCAGCCCGGGCTGGTGTTCATCGCCGTGAGCGGCCTGGCCGCCGGGATTGCAGCGCTATTTCAGCACGGCGGCATCGGCGGGCTGATTTCGATGCCGATCATGGCGATCGTCAGCTATTTCGTCGGGGTCGGCATCCTGCACCTGGTGGCGACGATCGCGTTCGGCGGCAAGGGGCATTTCATGTCCCTGCTGCGCGCCGAGTCCCACGCGTCGATCATCGGCTGGGCGGGGTTCATCCCGGTCATCGGCGCGCTGGTCGGGCTCTGGCACTTCCCCGTGACCGTGGTGATTCTCCAGAGCGTCTATGCGATGCCCCGGGACAAGGCGATCGCCACCGTGGCGGTCATCGCGGGATTCTTCCTGCTGCTTGGACTCGTGCTGGTGCTGTTTTTCGGCGCTCTCCTCGGTGGCCTCTTCCTGGGAATGGGCGTAGGTCGTTGAGAGGGACCCGTCTGCGGTGCTGTGCTTTGGCGCGGCGGCGGGATTGACCAGTCGCTTGGAAGCGGCGCTCTGACACAGGAGACTATTTCATGAGCAGGGATCGGAGCTTGAAGGACATTGTCGCGACACGCATCGAGTGCTTCAAACGCAGGCCCGAAACCGCCGTCTACACGCCGAAAGTTGTATCGCGGCATATCCGGAACCTCTATACCGAAACCCGGGTCAGGGAGCATCTGGTGAAATCCGACTACGGCGAAGCGGCCGGCGGCGAGAACCTGGCGCCCAACCCCATCGAACTGCTGTTGACCGCATTCGCCGCCTGCATCGAGGCGGCATTCTACGAGTTCGCCGACCATGAGGGGCTCTCGATAACGTCGGTTACCGCCGAGGTTGAAGGCACACTCGACCTGAGGGGTCTCTTCATGATCGACGCTGTGCCGGCAGGCTTTCAGGAAGTCAGGTTCGTCCTTCGCATCGTGAGCCCCGACGACGAGATGCGGATTCGCGCTCTGGCGGAAAGAGTGATCAACCACTGCCCGGTGGTCGACAGCTTGAAGCAGCCGACAACGGTGTCCGGAAAGATCGAGATAACCAGGCCGGAATAGTTGGCCTGATCTTCTTCTTGTGGCATTGTCAGCGCTCATTGCTTCAGCACCGCACTGAGAGAGCTCGATTCGGGGGGCATTCCGTTCGACGCCCCCTTGTTGTTTGCCTGCAGGTCCGCCGGTCGGGGAGAGCAGCTCCACAGCCGATCTCCCGCGCATTCCGGCCATGGCTTTGGCGCTGTGCTTTGGCGCGGCGGCGGAAGCAGCCTATGCGCAGACACCGGAGCGCGAGTACCGTGAGTTCGCCGATGCGATGAACAAGGCGGGGAACAAGATCGCCCGGGCGCTCAAGCAGTATCAGGATCCGGGAACCAGCAAGAGCAAGAGGGTCGACCTCCAGCTGTACCTCGAGAGAACCGCGGTGACTGATCCAAATGACAAGAAGGTCCTGAAGGGCGCTCTTCTCGATCCTCAATACGGGCAAGATATCGTAGCCAGCATTCAGATGGCGTTACTGCATGCGATCCAGAGGAATCCGAGCGCCTATCATCGGGTCATCGGGGAGCTTTCACCGGGAGCTTGATCCGGCTGGGCGTCTATGGCATTGTCAGCCCTCATTACTTCAGCACCGCTCTGAGAGAGCTCGATTCGGGGGGCATTCCGTTCGACGCCCCCCTGTTGTTTGCCTGCAGGTCCGCCGGTCGGGGAGGGCAGTTCCATAGCCGATCTCCCGAGCAGGACGAGAACTGCTCGACCAAAGAGGGAGCGTCTGATGAAGCTTTGGAAGCAAGTGATTCCGGCTGTGGCGGTGGTGCTGTGCGTTGGCGCAGCGGCGGAAGCAGTTCTTGCGCTTACACCGGATCGCAAGCCAAAATCCCCGCCGCCCGCAAGGCCTGCGGCGCAACCCTCGTCGGCGCCGGCGTCGGCACCCGCGTCGGCACCCGCGGCAGCAACCAAGCCAATGGGCAAGATGGACGTGAAGTATGCCAAGGGCCTGTTGTCGGTGAAGGCGGACCAGGCGGATCTGGTGGAGTTGCTCGAGCGGATTGCCAAGGCGGCGGGATTGACGCTGGACATCGGCAGCGGGGTTTCCGGGAACGTGACGGTAGCCTTCGCGGGCATGAAGCTGGAGACGGGCATCGCTCGCGTTCTTGAATCAGCCGGCGAGAAGAACTTTGCGACCGAGTACACGAAGAAGCCGGGGGCCAAGAAGGACGAGTTCACGATCGAGAAGATCTCTGTCGTGAAGAAAGCCTCGCCGCAGGAGGAAGCGGCGGCGCGCGAGCGGATGATGAAGGAGGAGCGCGAGTATCGTGAGTTCGCCGACGCGATGAACAAGGCGGGGAACAAGATCGCCCGGGCGCTCAAGCAGTATCAGGACCCAGGGACCAGCAAGAGTAAGAGGGTCGACATTCTGACATACCTCCGGACGACGGGGGTTACAGATCCGAATGACAAGAAGGTGCTGAAAGGTGCCCTGCTGGACCCCCAATACCAGCAAGAAATCGTGGCCGCTATCCAGATGGCATTGCTTCATGCGATCCAGAGAAATCCGGAGGAGAGCGACAAGGAGTATCTGCTCCACGCTCTCCGAAGGGACGACAACCGCGTTGGGTGGCTCTACTACGCTCTGCTGAACGCCTGGGACGAGCGGTATGTTCCTGTGCTTATGGAGCGAGCCGAGAAGAATCGATCGCTCAGCTCGATCGAGATTCTTGGAAGGAAGAAGGTGATCGCTGCAATTCCCATCTTTGAAGACATTTTGCGCACTTCAAAGATGTACTCCTCTGAAATGCGAGCTGCTCTTGAAGCAATGAACGACATTAGTGGAAGACCCACGAGTATCTGGGATTACCGACAGAAAAACGGCGAACCACTGGACATCATCCAGGAGAAAGCTCAGTGAGTGCGAGGTCGATTGCATTCGCAATTCTCGCAAGCTGGCTCCTCCTTCCGGACCACTGCTATGGATGGTGGTCGGCGCCGCCTGCATCCTCGAACCATGGGGTGCTCGCGAAAGACGCAGTGGATCTCACCGGCGACCTTGCAGGCGACCAGTACGCGTTGGATCTACAGGCCGCTTGCGCATACGGTAATGCCGGGATGTGGCGGTGGATGAGCGGTCCCGGGAATGACGAGAGCGCCCATGGCAAGGACGACCTGCATCCTGACGCCGGCATGTACAACGGCGGTCCAATCGACAGGTGGTGGGGTGTCGACGCCGAGTACCCGACTGAGGGAGTTCTGCCTCAATACAGGCGCTTTAATTTTGACGTTTACAATTGGAGCGCCTACTACTACCTAGCGCTCATGGGCCACCTCGTGGCAGACCAAGCGGTTCCTGCGCATGCCGCCAACATTTCTCACCTCCGGCCCTTGTGGGAGCTCGTCTCCGATCCGACCTATGGGGACGACTTCGAAAGGCAAGCCAACTCAAGCGTGCCCCTTCAATACAGGCGGGGAATACACGTTATCGGCGACAAGGATCCGAGGTCGTATTACCGAGATCCCTTTGGATTCAAAGGCTCTCTGGATGCCACAAAGAGGAACCTCCCATCATGGAGGTACTCCGGCACCGGCGAGAACTACTGGGTTCTGCCGCCGGGTCACAACTACCGTGGCGCTGCGTATGACCCCACCTGGGGTCACTACGGATTCCTGGTCGGGCCCAACCCGGCAAATCCCCTCGACTACGCGGACTACTATTACAAAGCCTTCGACGATCAGGACATCATCGAGCAGCAGTTCACCCAGGCCATCAGCTATACGGCGGGGATGCTGGTTACCGCCTCCAAGGCGCTGCCGCCGCTGGTCAGGAACCTGCGGATTGCCGGGGCGCCTTTCGACGCGGCGCCGGAGATCGACCTGGTCGACGGGACCACGATTTCCTTCACCGTGATGGAGAACCGCACCCCGTCGGTTTCGGTGACCATCGAAGTCCGGAATACGGCGACGGGAAAGCAGAGCATTCTGGTCCTCGACAGCGCCGTGTGGGATAAGCGAAAGGTTCAGCTCGCGAGGCGGGGGAGCATGGACGGCGACCACCTCCCCTGGGAAAAGGTCGTCACGCTGGAGGGCTGGAAGGGTCAATCCAGCGACGGCCTGCTGCCGCATGGTGACTACGAACTCAAGATCTCCGTCACCGACGAAGACGACAATGAAGTGAACGCAACCTTTCCTGATATCAACGACGACGGAGAGAATTTGCGCGAGAACGACACGCAACGCAACTTCAGGATCAAACCGGAACTCCATCTCGCGCTGATCATCGAGGACGCAACCGGATCTACCCTCGAGGGGGTCGTGGACGGGGCGGTCTTCGACCGGAGGATCACGACAACGTACGACCTTCGGACCACGAGCAGCGGTGTGAAGGACTTCGTGGCGCAGTTTGGCGAGGATCCGGAGGATGATTGCGTGTCCCACCCTCCGGAGCCCGGCACCCGGCAAGAGGCCTGTGGACATTTCTATCGGCAGCAGTGCAGTACGGTGAACCATCATACGGTTGGCGGCGCCGTCGATCTCCAGGGGAACACCGCGGACGCGCACCTGTTCTTCTCCATCACGGGGGCGAAGTGCCCGCCATGCTTCACCTGTCTGGATACCGCGTGGGGGACGGAGTGCCGATTGCCGCCCGATTCCAGCTGCAATCCCCCGGTGTGGCGGGCCAGCCCGGACGACAATGTCGATCTTGCGACCAGCCCGCCGGTGGTAATCGCGGGACTCCCCTCCCACGACCCTTCGAGCCCGATCGGCGTGCTGCGCAGCGGCTACTACGCGGAAATGTTCAAGCTCCTGAACACCTTCGGCGCCCGGGCGGCATTGGTGGGAATCGGTTTCGACCCCTCGATCGTGCGGCAGATCCGGGTGCTGGTGATTCCGACGGGCGGACTCGCCGGAATGGAAACCTCGGACCTGTTCAAGGCCGCGCTCGCGGAATACGCCCATCGCGGCGGGGTCATCGTGAGCCTGGCGCAGGAGCATGGACGAGAGTTCGCCGCGCTGCCGGGAGAGCCGGCCGGATACGGGTGGCTCGAGGACACGGCGTGCTTCACGAAGGCCTTCTACATTGAACAGTACGGCCAGTTCCTGAGCGGCCAGCACATCGTGCAGGGGACTTCGGATGCCGAGGTGGACGGGTACTTCACCGAACTGCCGGCGGAAGCCGCGGTCTACCTGAGGCGCACGAGAAACGGGCAGCCGGGGCTCGTCGTCTATCCGCACGGGGCGGGGCAGGTGATCGCGACGACGGCCTACACGGACTGGGCGCATGCGAACGGCCAGGCGGCGATGGACGCGCGCCACCTCGTGCGCGACGTGCTCGCCTGGGCGTTGGATCCGAAGGAACTGCCGGAGTTCCGGCCCGGCGCGGTCGTCGATCTGCCGGTCGAGGTCATGAACTTCGGCCTGGGTGCCGCCGCGAATCAGCAGGGGACAAGCGCCGAAAAGGTCCGCTTCACCGTCTTCACGCCCGACAGGAAGATCTTCACGGAACGCGTTGTCGATGCTCACGTCGAGCTGAACACACTGCGAGAGGTGAGCCTCGGGGACCTCGCGCTGCCGGCCGAGTCCGTGGAAACGGTCGGTATCTGGTGGGTGGATTACACGCTGCTCGATGCCTCCGGCACTATCGTCCAGGAGCCAGTGCGCGCAAATCGGTTCGTCGTCAGCCCGGCGAGCGTGTCGCCTTATCAGCAGCGCGACTTCTATTTCAGCATCCAGTCGGATTCCGACTTCTATCCGGTCGGGGGGCGCGCTGAGTTCACCTTCATAGCGTACAACCACACCGACGCGGCCCAGCTGATCACGGTGAATGGCCACTGGCCCTGGTTCATCGAGACAATGACGGTGCCGGCGCACGGGCACCATGAACTGCGCCGCGCGGTGGATCCCCTGGGCTGGAGAAACGGCCTGTACGACGGCGGCGGGGTTGCCCAAGCCTTCTTCACGCTTCCCGACGGGAAGCAGTTTCAGGTCCTCAAGCAGTTCCGCGTCTACACGCCGGCGGTGGGGCTTGCGCTGGCGACGGACAAGGCGGTCTATGGGACACGCGGGGAGACGGCGCTGATCGATCTGACGATGACGAACCTGGCCCCGGCCCCGGCGCACAGTGAGGTTTCCCTGGAGGTCTGGGCTCCGGATGGCACGGTAGCACTGACGCGACGGTTCCCGCTCGACTGGGCCGCCGGCGCCAGCCTGACGGAGAGCATTCCTTACACCTTCCCCGAGGATGCGGCCTGGGGGACGTACACCGTCCTCGCCACGGCGATCGACGCGCTGGGCAACAACGTCAATGCGGCGAGGAAGAGCTTCGTTCTCTCGCGAGCCATGCTTGCCGTCGTACCTCGGTATCCGGTCGCATTCGCGCACACGAACGACGTGGCATTCGACCTGAGCAACATCGGCTCTTTCGAAATAGCGCAGGCGCGGATCGTGGCCGAATTGACGGCGCCCGATGGAACGAGTGCCTGGAGGGGCGCCGCGAGCGCGGCCGCCCTGGCGCCGGGAGAAACCCGGACACTCGGGCTCACGGTGTCTGTTCCGGAGATTCGCCTGGGAACCTACGCATTGCATTACGAAGTCACATTCGACGGCAAGAAGGTGGAGGGAGAACGGGCAATCGTTTCCGCGGTTGGTGCCGCGATTGCCTTAGACAGGGCCGAGTACCGTCTGAACGAAACCATGGGTGTCCTGCTGAATCTTTCCAATACGGGTGATTTCCGCCAGGAGGTATCGGCCTCCACGCGGATAGCTGACCTCGGTTTCGAGGCCGCGGACACGGTAATTATCGAACCCGGAGCGCATCGGATCATCGCGCTTCAGCCGGTTGTCAGCAGCACGCTCGCTTGCGGGCGGCACCAGGTGACCGCCGAGGCCAGGGTCCCGTCCGGCGACACGGTCGGGGATTCGCGGGTCTTCGTCGTCAAGCCACCGGCGGTCGGTCTCGAAATACTGCTCCCCTCCCCGAGGAGCGATTCGTTCCATCAGATCAGGGCGCTGCTCGCGCCGACGGTCACGCTGGCTGCAGGGGACGCCTTTGTCGGCGAGATTCAGGTTCGGTGCCGCCTGGAGATCGCCGACGCGGCGTACGTCGACACGACGGATCTCACGTTGCGAGCCGGCCAGATCATCCGGCTTTCCGCTGCCGACGCCACCTTCCCGCGGGTGCTTTCTGTGCCGGAGGACATGACCGCCGGTAATCATCAAGTCCTGCTAACGTTGACCTTTCCCAACGGATTCGTGCTCACCAAGACCGCCGATCTCACCATTGCAGATTCGCGACTCGTGATCTCCTCCGCCGGGGACACCTTCTCCGCAGGAGATACGATCGTCATTGACGTGAGGAATGTCGGCGGCGTCGACGCGGACTATGCGACACAGTACCTCGAACTCCGAGACAGGGACTGGAACCTCATCGTGGAGGAGACTGCGTCGGGGACTCTTCTCGTCGGAGAGAGGAGGGTCCTCGCCGAGTTGCACGTTCCCCAGGACGCAGCCGCCGGCGACGGCTACCTGTCTCTCGCCGTGAGCGACGGACACCAGCGATCCTACTATCTCTCCAAGGCGATTCGCATTGATGGCGTTTCGGCGGGCTTGAGGATTGCGACGGACCAGGCAGTCTATGCGCGCGAAGAGCCGGTCACGGGCATTGCGGACGTCGCGGTGGATTCCCGTGAGGTAGCTGACGCCACGCTCAAGCTGACGGTCCAGAGATACAACGACGGCGGTGCGAGGGACTTTCTGCGCTTCCTGCCGAAGGGCGGGTACTGGAACTTCGGAGAGCCCGGGGGGATCACCGTCGATCGGCAGGGGGCGGTCTACGTCACCAATGGCTGGCACGACCGTATCCAGAAACTGGATGCCTCCGGCACGCTGCTCCGGCAGTGGGGTACGCATGGACGCGGCGACGCGCAGTTCGACTGGCCGATGGCAACGGCCGTCGGCCCTGACGGGTCGTTCTACGTTGCCGACTCCGGCAATGGACGTATCCAGAAGTTCGCCGCCAACGGCCGGTTCGTTTCAACGTGGGGCAGCACGGGCAGCGGGATAGGGCAATTCGACTGGCCGAGGGGGATTGCCGCAGCTCCTGACGGCACGGTCTACGTGTCCGACACTTATAATCATCGCATTCAGAAGTTCGATGCGAGCGGAAATTTCCTCGGCGCCTGGGGTGTGACGTACGAATTCGTTGGAAGTGCACGCACCGAAGAGATCGCCGTCGACCTGAACGGCTACGTGTACGTGACGGCAGATTACGGGATCGCGAAGTACGACGCTGACGGGAATCGCGTCCGATGGATGGGATCAGGTCTCTTTCTTTCGGACCTTACCAGCGTCGCGGTCGACGCGAACGGCTTCGTCCATGCCGCCGAATGGAACGGGGATACAATCCACAGATTCGACCCGGATGGCAACTACCTCGGCCAGCAGGGCGTCGCCGGTACGGGGGAGGGCGAACTCTCGGGAATCTACTCCCTGGCCGCATCGCCCGGCGGGAGACTGTTCACGGCGGACACGTGGTACCGCGTCCAGCAGTTCACCCTCGATATGACCCACGTCGAGACGTGGTCCACCTATGGAAATGCGCCCGGTCGTTTCGGCTATGCCTCCCCCCAGGACGTCAGTGTGGCTTCGTGGGGGGATGTGTACGCCGTCGATACCGGCAATAGTCGGATCGAAGTGTTCAGCAGCGAGGGGGAGTTGATTGGCGAGTGGGAAGGCAATGGGCCCGATCACCCGCAGTTCGGGCGCCCGGAGTCGCTGCACGTTACTTCGTACGGGCAAGTGTATGTCGCGGACACGGGGGGCAACCGCATCCAATTCTTCTGGCCGGACGGGAGGTTCATCTTCGCCTGGGGAAGCACCGGTGCCGGGGACGGCCAGTTCTCCGGACCGACCGGCGTGGTTCGCGCACCCAACGGCACCATCTACGTTGTCGACAGCCGGAACCACCGCGTGCAGCAGTTCGACTTTTATGGCGGCTTCATCAGGAAATGGGGGAGCCTGGGGAGTGGAAACGGTCAGTTCTCGTATCCGCAGCGGATCGCGGTCGACGCGGACGGCAATGTCTATGTAACCGACGGCGGGAACCATCGCGTCCAGAAGTTCACCGAAGACGGTGCCTTCCTCGCCTCGTGGGGAACCCTCGGGACCGGTGAAGGACAATTCGAGACGCCCTGCGGGATCGCGGTGCACCCCGACGGCACGATCTATGTCGTCGACAGCAGTGTGAGCAGGAACCGGCACTTCGAGGCCCGGAATAACCGGATTCAGCAATTCGATGCCGACGGCAACTTCCTGAAATCCTGGGGGGGCGCTGTCGGGGATGCCGGAGCCTGGGACAGCCGGGGGACGGCAGGCGATGCCAGCGGGCTCTTCAGCCGGCCGCGGGGGATCGCCATCACGGGCGAGGGCATCGTCTACGTTGCCGACAGCGGGAACCAACGTGTGCAGCGGTTGAGTCCCCAGCCCGGTTACGAGAGCATCAAGGAAACCAGCCAGCCGCTCGATCAGGCGGCGGGATCCAGCCGGAGGTATGAGACCGCCCTTGGCCTCTTCGATCCTCCGGGGAGCATGAAACTCATCGCCACATTGCAGAACGCTCGCGGCGAAAGGATCGCGTCGGCGGAGCATCAGTTCGCCGTGACCGACCACGAGATCGCCGTGGTCTTCTCGACGGTCGCGAAGTTCTACCGCCCCGGCGAGGCGATCCAGGTCAGCGGTGAGATCAGGAACAATTCATCGCTGCCGATCTCAGGGGTCACGCTCCTGCTCACCCGCGGGGATCTGTCCCTGCTCACGGAGGTGTTCGACGTTGGCCCCGAAAGTGCCGCACCCTTCTCGGTCACGGACACGGCGGGCGAGGAGGGAACATACCTTCTGAGCGCGATCGCTCAGCGAGACGGCGTGACGCTCTCCCGGATGAGCGGCCAGTACGATGTGGCGCTCAGCGGCGTCTCGGTCGGGCTCTACGCGCCCGCAGAGGTGGGAAGCGACCCCTTCACCGTCGAATTCTACGCGAGCAACGACGGAATCAGCCCGGTCACCTTCACGTTCTCTTCTCCCGGCCTCGGTCTGGACGGCGAGTGGACCCTGGCGCCGGGAGAGAGCAGGTCGGTCTATGCGGAGCGTCGGATCGCGGTCACCACGGAGTTCGTCGTGGCAGTGGGGGGCGAGGTTGAACGGACCGCTTCGAGAATCGTCACCTCCGCGCTGGCAGCCCAGCTCGAAGTGGCAACGGAAACCTGCTACGCGGAAGGCGCGGTCGTGACGGGGTACCAGATCACGAACGTCGGCCGGACGGCGGGCACGTACCCTGCCGAGTTCACCCTGTATGAGGCGAGCGGGCGCCTGCTGAGCTCGCGGAGGGCAGACCATTACCTGACGCTCGACGAAGGCGGCAACAGCGCCCGCGGAACCTTTGAGTGCCAACTGGAAGCCGGCGAGTATCGATTGCACTACAACACGATCGGCGCCGCCGGCGACGTGTTGTTGCACATCGTCAAGCCGTCGGCCGCTTTGACGATCGAAGCGGGCGGCCCCTACCCGGACGGTGAGATCCTCATTCCCTACGGCGTTCGCAATACCGGACAGATCCCCGCCGAGTTCCAGCTGCTGGCTCGCATCACGAAGGGGGACGAGGTAATCGTGGAGAGACGCACGGCGGTCTTCCTCGGCTCACCTGACGGCAATGCGGTCGAGGCGGCCTTCGAAGGCACGGTGGTTCATGCGCTCGTCCCCGGCTCCTACGCGATCCAGGGATTTCTGGACGGCGCGCTTGCGACCGAGTCGACCTTCCTCGTGCTGCCGCGCGTCGCGGTATCCCTGAGCGTCACACCCGGGGCAAATGCTGGAGGGATGCTCCCGGTGGGCCTGACCGTGGTGAACGCGGGCGCCGCTTCCTTCGCGGGTTCGGTCCTGGTCGATACCGGTTTCTGGTCCGCGGAGGAGGCGATTGGCCCGATCAATCCGGGCGCCGAATGGTACCGGGCGTTTCCCGTGCCGCTTCCTGCCGCGGCCATCGGCGAGCAGCCCGTGCGCGTCAGAGTTCTGAGTCGGGACGGCAGGGTGCTCGCCTCCACGGAGGCCACATTCACGGTGCGCGGACCCGGTCTCAGCATCTCTCAGCTGCCGGAGCCGGCCACCTTCCCGACGGGCGGCAACGCCTCGCTCCGATTCTGCGTGACCAATGGGGGAGACCAGGAAGGCTACTTCGTGAGCAGTCTCACGGCCTTCGAGGGTTCCCAGACTGAGCCGGGCCTGCTGCGGGTCGGCGAAGAGCGGTGTTCGACGTTCTCCTTCCCCATTCCAGCGGACATCGAAGAGAAGGACTACCCGGCGGTCTACACCCTCCGCGCGATCGTGGGAGGCGCGATGATTGCCGTCGATGAACGGGCGGTCGGCTTCCACGTGTCCGGGGTCAAGGTGGATGTCCACGCCTCCCTTGACAGGAAACTCTACCGCGCGGGCGGCGTCGCGCGCGTGGCGCTTGATATCCGCAGCATCGGGTCTCTCGCCGAGGTCCCCCTGGGCGTGCGGGTCAACTTCAACGACTTTGAGGAGTGGCGTTACGTCACGCTGCCAGCTCAGGGAGTACTCCTGGAATTTGACGTCCCCGTGACCTCCTTCGACGGGCGCTTGCTGTACGAAGTCGTTCTGGAGAGCGGCCGCTCGATCTACATCAATACGCTCTATGTTCAGGAGCAGCACGATCGAGTCTGGCTCAGCACGGACAAGCCGGCGTATCTCCCCGGCGAGACGGTGGCGATCACCGTGGAAGCCGCGGAGGCGGCGTCGGTGGAGATCTCCGGACTCGATGGGGGGTTCCTCCGGCGCATCGACCTCGAGCCGCATGCGCCCGCCACCTGCTCGCTGGCGCTGCCCGTCGATCTCTTCGGCGGCACACAGTTCCTGACCTATGTCTTCGGCGGCGAAACGCAGATCTACCGTTTCAACGTCGCCTCCCCGCGGGTGGAGTTCGTCGACCTGCGTCTCGACAAACCACGCTACCGGGACGCCGATCCCTTCCAGGCGGATCTGCTGGTCCGCGCCGAAGCCGGAATTGACGGATGGGTGGATGGATTCATCGAGGATCCGGAGGGGCAGCTGACACCGGCGTTCAGCTACGAGGGGCGCTTCGCCGAGGGAGTAACGTCCTTCCGCGTCGCCGGCGAGATCCGCTCCCGGCAGACCGGAATGCACAGACTCTTCTGCCTCTTCTATCGGGACGCGGATCGCTCGCGCGTCATCACCACCGTCGCCCAGGCCTTTGATGTCGGGGGATTTTCGCTCACGCAACTGGTCGCGGACCGGGGGCGGTACCGGGAAGGGATTGACCCCCTCACGGTGACCGCTCATCTCGCGGGCGAACTGGACGGGAATATCAGCGTTGCGGTCGACGGGGCGGTACTCCTCGTGGAACCGCTGGCGTTCCGCGGTTTCGACGAGGTGGAGCTCAGCATTCTTCCGCAGAATCTGCCGGGCCCGGGGCCGCACACGGCTCGGGTGCGTCTCTTCACTCAGACGGAAGAGAGCGTTAAGCAGCTGCAATTCGAGATCCGGAAGAAGCCCGCCCCACCCAGCTTCGACGTCCTCCCGGCATTGACCAATCGGGAAGCGGCCGGTATCGCGGGAACGGCCGGCCCGCTCGCGGGCGTCTCGCTTTTCATCAACGGTGCCGCTTTCGGAACCGCCTCTGCGGACGCAGCAGGGCGTTTTGACTTCGGGCTGGTGACGTTGCCGATCGAGGGGCCGAACACCCTTGATGCGGTCGCCTTCGATGACGAGGGCACACGCAGCGATACCACAAGCGCGGTTGTCGAAAAAGATGTCACCTCGCCGATCGTGGCAATCACCTCGCCCGTGGCGGGGACGACGGGAACCGGCGCCCCGCAGCTGAACTTCTCGGCAGGCGGCGGCATCGCGGTCGTCAAACTCGACGGCTTGGTCGTCGGCACGCATTCGGGGGAATCCTTCGGGCCGCTCGCGGACGGAAACCATGTCGTGCGGGTGGAGTCGACGGACGCCGCCGGCAATGTCGGTTCCGCCGAAGTGGTCTTCACGACGAGGAGCACGGTGCCCCGCGAAGTCGTGGTCAGCCTCGCCGCGTCAGGGGGACGAGCGCTTGTCGGTGTTCCCGTCTACGCCTTCTCGGCGGCAAGTGTATTTACCGGCAAGAGCGCTGTCTCCGATGCCATGGGGAAGGCCGTGTTCGGTGCGGCGCAATTCGCCGACGGGACGTATCGGTTCCGCGCCGACTACCTGGGGTACCAGCTCTGGTCCGGGCCTTTGACGCTGCCCGGGGAGTATGCCGCCAACCTTACGGTCGCCGAAGAGAGCGTCGCGATTTCCGTGGTCCAGGGGGGCGTGGCGAAGGGTGCCATCCGGGTCTATCCTCTCACGGCCGGGGGTACCTACCCGGGGCTCTCCGGTCTGACGGATGCGAACGGGGTCGTGAGTTTCACCCTCCCGCGCGGCAGGGATTACCTGTTCAGGGCAGATTACCTGGGCAACCAGTATTTCAGCCCGGTGCTCACCGTCGCGCCGAATGGTTCGCACCAGCTCAGCATCGACGTTGGCGGCGGCGTCATGAGCGTCGCCGTGGACAGAGGGAACGGCGTACCCATCGGCTCCGTCCCCACGCGCCTGTTTACCGCCTCGGGAAGCTACCTTGGCGTCTCCAGGACAACCGACGCGGCGGGCAGAGCGGCCTTCAGCGTCCCCTCCGGCAGCTACAAGGTGCGCGTCGACTACCTGGGCTACCAGTTCTGGAGCGAAGCGACAAGAGTAGCCGGAAACGCCGGCATCACGGTTTCCATCCCGCACCGGACGACGGTTGTCGCGGTGGCCGGCACCTTCGCGGGGGACCGTGCGCCCAAGACCGGGGTACCCGCCCATCTCTTCACCGATAGCGGGACGTACCTGAACATCGAGAAGGCGACGGACAGCACGGGGAAAACGACCTTCGATCTTCCGGAACGCGGCTATAAGGTCCGCGCGGATTACCTGATGCGCCAGTTCTGGTCCGAGGTGCTGACGGGGGGAGAGGCGGCGATCACGATTCCCGAGGCCATTGCCGATGTGACCGTGACGGGTTCGTCGGCGGCGCTCGCCGGCGTGCCCGTGTCCGTCTTCGACAAGAGCAATGTCTCCATCCAGCTCTCGAAAGGCACGGACGCAAACGGGAGGGCGAGCTTCCGGCTTCCCGCTGAGACGTATCGCTTCCGGGCAACCTGCCAGGGAAGCCAGTTCTTCAGTGCCAGCGTGGGCCTTCCCCGCGACAAGGTCGTTCGGGTCCCGATCGCGACTGAAGGCGGCAGTTTCATGTTGACCGTTCAGGGTGGGGCGGGACGCGCGCTCAACGGTCTCGCCTGCGCGCTCTTCACTCCCGAGGGCGGCAACCTCAACGTGAACCGGACGACGGATGGCGGTGGCCAGGCCCTCTTCAATCTCGCGAACGGCTCTTACAGATTCCGCGTGGACTTCCTTGGCAAACAATTCTGGACCGACGTCGTCACGCTGCCGGGAGTCGGCAGCCTGACCTTGAGAATTGTGGAGGAACACGTGGTTGCCTCCACCCTGCGCGGTGGGCGTGCCCAATCCGGCGTCCCCGTCTCCCTCTTCACCTCGGCAGGGGCGTTTCTGGGCCAATCGGTGACTACTGACGCTGAAGGGCGCGGGACATTGGCCCTGCCGGCAGGGAAGAGCTACAAGCTGCGCGCCGATTTCCTCGGGAGCAGGTATTGGAGCGAGGTCGTGACCGTTGCGCCCGGCGGCCAGAACGAGGTCAGGATAGACTTGGGAGGGGGCGCGCTCACCGTCAGGCTCCATGACGGGAACGGCCGGCCGCTTCCCGGAGTTTCCGCCCATCTCTTCAGTGCGGCAGGGGCCTACCTCGGCCTCTCGCGACAGACCGACGACGCGGGCGCGGCGGTATTCGACGTGTCCGGCGCGGAGTACCGGGTGCGCTGCGATCTTCTCGGGTACCAATTCTGGAGCGACCTGGTCACCGTTTGGGGAGACACGAGCCTGCCTTTCGCCATCACGCACCGGGACGTCCTGATCACGGCCAGCGGGGATTACGACGGGTCGATCGAGCCGCGGCCGGGTCTTCCCGTGCATCTCTTCACGACAGCAGGCTCCGATCTGGAGAACTCGGCGGAAACCGATGCTAATGGTCAGGTGGGTTTCAGTCTCCCGGACCGGGACTACATGGTGAGAGTGGACAATCTCTCCTTCTCCTACTGGTCCGACCCCATCCGGGGCTCGACGAGCGAGGTCACCATTCCGGAGGCGGTCGCGGAAGTCACCGTCGTCCGGGGAACGGTGCCTGAGCCGGGGATCCCGGTTCAGGCCTTCGGTCCGACAGGCGTGGATCTCGGCATCAACGCGACGACCGACGAGTCTGGTCGGGCGGCTTTCCGCCTTCCCGCGGAGCGCTACCAATTCCGGGCGGACCACCGCGGCGATGCATCCTTCAGCACCGACACGGCGCTCGGGGCGCACACCGTACAGCCGGTTATCATCCAGCTCGGTGGAGGCAAGACGGCAGTCCTCGTGAGCGATGGCAACGCGCCCATCCCGGGCGTTTCCTGCCGCCTGTTCGACGAAGCTGGCCGCGATCTTGGTCTGTCTTCCACAACCGGTGCCGCGGGCAAGGTTCATTTCGACCTTCCCGACGGCGACTACCGCGTTCGTGCGGACTACCTCGGGCACCAGTTCTGGAGCGGGGTCCTCACGGTCCCGGACGTAGCGGGCATCGAGCTGATCATCCCACGGCGGGAGACCGGGGTGACCGTCCAGCGGACCTACCAGGAAGACACGCGGGCGGTGGCGGGAATCCCGGTCTACCTCTTCGACGAGAGCGGGACGTACCTGGGAGAGCGCACGATGAGCGACACCGACGGACGGGCAAGCTTCCTGTTGGCGGAGATCGCCTGCCGCATTCGCGCCGACTACCTGGGCGCACCGTATTGGTCGGACGCCCTCGCCTGGACGTCGCCCGTCGTCACGATCCGGGAAGGCGTCGCGGTCGTGGTGGTGACCCAAGCCGGTTCTCCCCTCGCGGGCATCCGCGTCGAAGTCTCCTCCGAGGGTGGCAAGTACCTCGGCATCTCGGAGCTCACCGACGCCGACGGAGAAGCGCGGCTCCGTTTGCCGGAGGGTTCGTATCGTTTCGGTGCGGTCGTTCAGGGCAACCGGTACTTCGGGACGGGGGCCGTCGCTGCGAACCAGGTCACTATGATCGCCTTGTCGACTGGCGGGGGAAGGTTTGACCTCACCGTCGACGATGGGAAGGGGCGCTCGCTCTCCGGAGTGCCGGTTTCGGTCTTCACCTCCTCCGGAACCGCGGTCGGCCTCCAGGACAAGACCGATGCTCAGGGACGGGCGTCGTTCCTGCTCTCCGACGCAGATTACGTTTTCCGCGTCGACCACCTGGGCCATCAGTTCTGGACGACGGCGCATTTTGTACCCGAAGAGACCTCAGGGCTGATCACGATTCCGCATGCCACCGTCACGCTCACGGTCGAGCGGTCGCTGGAAGGAGTGCCGGCGCCGATCAGCGGTGCTCCCGTCTTGCTCTTCAGCCCTGGCGGCGCCGACCTTGGCGTCCAGGTGCGGACGAATGCTTCCGGGAGCACCGGCTTCGAGCTTCCAGTCCGGCAATTCAAGTTCCGTGTCGACCACGAGGGGCAACAGTTCTGGAGTGATCTGATCTCGGTGGAGGAGACGGGCACACAACGCGTGAGCGTCGGCGTCGCGCCCTGAAGCGGAGGCTGAGCGCCAAGC
>JANOHV010000114.1:0-5143 GCA_031406795.1 Candidatus Rokuibacteriota bacterium | reverse complement strand
CCGAGGCCGGTGCCCCGCCCCGCTTCCTTGGTGGTGTAGAAGGGTTCGAACAGGTGCGAGAGGACCTCCAGGCTCATGCCGCAGCCGCTGTCGCTGACGTTGAGCCGCACGTAATCGCCGGGGACGATCTCCGGGTTGTCGACACGAGCTGCCTCGTCGAAGGAGACGTTGAGCGTCTCGATGGTGATGCTGCCCGTCCCGCCGATGGCGTCGCGGGAATTCACGCAGAGGTTGGCCAGGATCTGGTCGACCTGGGCCGGGTCGATCCTGACCGGCCACAACGCCTCCCCGGGCCGCCAGGCCAGATCGATGTCCTCGCCGATCAGCCGCCGCAGCATCGAGAGCATGCCGGAGACGACCTGGTTCAGGTCGAGCACCCGCGGTGCGACCGTCTGTCGCCGCGCGAAGGCCAGCAGCTGCCGCGTGAGGTCGGCGGAACGCTGTGCGGCCTTTCTGATCTCCTCGAGGTCGGCGTGGAGCGGCTCCTCCGGGCCGATGCGCTCCAGCGCCATGGCCGCGTGGCCCATGATCACGAAGAGCATGTTGTTGAAATCGTGAGCCACGCCGCCGGCCAGCCGCCCCACCAATTCCATCTTCTGCGCCTGCAGCAACTGGGCTTCGAGCAGGGTCTTCTCCGCCTCCACGCGCTTGCGCTCGGTGACGTCCCAGACAGTCGAGATCATCAGCGATTTCCCGGGGACCGGGGTGTTTCTCGCGGTGATGAAATGCGTCTGCCCTCTGCTGCGGGTGATCGGCACGTCCACCCAGTGCATCCGGCGCGGGTCGCCGCTGGCGCAATCCTCCAGCACGCGCTTCTTCATCTGCTCCCTGAACGCCGGGTCTTCGTAGACCGCGCTCCAGAACGCGTCCGGGTCGGCGAGCTTCTCCCGGGTGGTCTGGTAGAAGAGCGGGAAGTTGTCGTTCATGTAGATGGCGACCGCGGGATTGATCGAGTTGACGGCCACGCCGATCGGGAGATTGTCCAGCACGGCCCTGATCAGGGCTTCGTTCTCGCGCAGCGCCTCCTCGGTTCGCTTGCGCTCGGTGATGTCGCGCGAGATCCCGAAATAGCCGACGACCCGGCCCTCGGTGTCGTGCAGCGGCCCCTTGGTGGCGAGGAAGACGCCGGTGCCCCCGGTGGTGGTCAGCTCCTCCTCGTGGGTCACCTTCCGGTTTTCGACCACAACCTGCCGCCCGATGGCCATCAGCAGATCCGCCTCGGCGGGAGGGAAGACCGCGTAGTCGTCCCGGCCCAGCACCTGCTCAGGCGACTTGCCGGTAATCCGCGCCGCTTCCCGGTTGAAGAGCAGATACCGCCCCTGCAGATCCTTGGCGAAGATGGCGTCGTCGGAACTCTCCGCGATGGCTTCGAGCAGCCGCAGCGCGCGCAGCTTTTCCTCCTGGGCCTCCCGCTCGCGCAGGGTTGCGGCGAGTTGCCGGCGTTGCAGCAGCAGAAATGCGCCGGCGGCGGCGCCGCACAAAGCCATCAGGCCGGCCAGGCCGATCCAGAGGGCGCCGGAGGCGGCATCGGCGTACAACTCGGACTTGTCCAGCTTGGCCGCGAGGAACCAATCGGTGCCCGGAACGGCGCGCACAACACCAAGAACTGGCACGCCCCGGTAATCCGCGCCCTCCACCGGGCTGCCCGTCCTGCCCTCGCGGTCGAGCATCCTGGATGCCGGCAGTTGCTCGGCCGCGAAGGGGACCCGAAGCTTCAGCGCCGAGTCGGGGCGGTGTCGAAGCTGATTGAGGAACACCACTTGCTCGCCCTCGCGCCTGATCAGCACGATCTCGCCGCTGCGGCTGGGCACCGGCCAGCTCTGGAGCTGGGGGTAGAGAAATTGCGCCGGGTCGACGCTCATGATGACGATGGCGGGGGGTGCGCCTGCCGAAGTCAGGGGCGCGATGAAGTCCAGGCGCACCTGCCCGACCGCGTCGCGATAGGGACCGAAACGGCCGACCCGTCGCTCTGCGGCGGCCTGCAGGGCGGCAGCGCGCAGGTCAGGGTCGAGGACGGGAGCAGGGTTGCGGGAATCCCACAGGACCGCGCCGCGCCCGTCGAGCAGTTGCGTGCCGGCCAGTTCGTGACTCTTCCCGAATTCCGCGAGCTGCGTCTGCAACAACTCGCGGCCGGCGGGGTCGCCGGCTGTGCGCCAGCGGTAATAGCAGTCGGCAAGCAGCGGGCTGGTTTGCAGAACCCGTGCGTCGTCCCACCGCTCCCCCAGCCAGGCGACGAGCTGCTGGCTCTTGAGATCGGCGATGACCTGGAGCCGGGCGAGATCGATCTGTTTCTGACGATCAAACCTTTCCGCGATGCCGCCCGCAGTCAGCGCGACGATGGCCGTGCCCAGAAGCCCCAGCGGCACCAGCAGCGGTTTGAGGCCCTCCAGCGGGGCGCCGGGCGCGGCTGCGGGACGGGAAAGCCGCCGCATCTGAATGTACAGCAACAGGGAGGTGACGACGACGAAGGCCCAGCCCTTGAGTGTGCTCACCAGCGTGATTCGTGCGGGGTCGCTGAACAACAGCTCCAGGGCCCGGTCGGAGAGCAGGATCCACAGCGAAGCGAAGGCTGCGTAGGAGAGGACCACCGTCACGATCCGGCCGGCCGACTGGCGCGAGGGCACCGGTTCGTTCATGCTACGGCCTCCTGGTCGAGCACGGCGGCGAGCGTCCTGCCGAACACCTTCACGTTGTAGGGCTTGACCATCATTCCGCTGAAGCCGTGCGAACGGTACTCGGCCATGACCGGGTCGTTGGAGTAGCCGCTCGAGACGATGACCCGCGCCCCGGGGTCGAGCGCGAGCAGGCGGCCGACCGTCTCCTTCCCGCCCAGGCCGCCGGGGATCGTCAGGTCCAGAATCACAGCCCGGAACGGCCGTCCCTGACACCGCGCCTGTTCGTAGAGCGCCAGCGCTTCGGCGCCGTTCTCGGCGGTTGCCGCCTCGTACCCGAGCATTTCCAGCATCTGCGTGGCGACCTCGCGGATCGTCCGTTCGTCGTCCATGACGAGGACCGGTCCCTCCCCGCGCCGCAGCGCCTCCTCCCCCGCCGCCGGCGGCAGAATTGCGCCGCGCGCGGCCGGCAGGTGGATCACGAAAGTCGCGCCCTCCCCGGGCGCCGACGCGACGGCGAGGTGGCCGCCGTGTTTCTTGACGACCGAATAGGCGGAGGTCAAGCCCAGGCCGGCGCCCTCGCGCTTCGTCGTGAAGTAGGGGTCGAAGATCCTGCCGACGTCCGCGGCCGCGATCCCCGCGCCCTCGTCCGTGACCGCGATGCGTACGTAGTCCCCCGGCGCCAGGAGCGGCTCCTCCCCCCGGCCGAGCGCGACGTTGTCCACGGCGTAGGTGATCGTCCCGCCCCCCGGCATCGCCTGCATCGCATTGAGCGTGAGGTTGTTGAAGACCTGGCTCATCTGCCCGGCATCGACGTCGACCGGCCAGGCGTCCGCCGCGACGGCGAAAACCGGCCTGATGTTCGTTCCCGAGAGGATGAAGCGCGCCGACTCCCGGAGAATCTCGTCGATCGCCGCGGCCTGTTTCACCGGCGCCCCGCCCCGGGAGAAAGTCAGCAGCTGATTAGTCAGTTCGGCGGCGCGGTGCACGGCCGCCTCCGCCTCTTCGAGGTGCGCGCGCGCCGGCGTCGCGGGTCCGACGGCGAGCCCCGCGAGGCTGATGTTGCCGAGAATGCCGGTGAGCAGGTTGTTGAAATCGTGGGCGATGCCCCCGGCGAGAACGCCGAGGGACTGAAGTTTTTCGGCCTTGCGCAGCTCGGCCTCGAGCCGTTGTCTTTCGGTGACGTCGCGGAAGACCAGCACGACGCCGATGATCTGGCTTTCGCGGTCGCGGATCGGGGCGGCCGCGTCCTCGATAACGATCTCCCGCCCGTCCCTGCGAACCAGCGCCGTGTGGTTGGCGAGGCTGACGACCGTGCCGCTCGCCATCACCCGGCCGACGATGTTCTCGCAGGGTTCGCGGGTCAGCTCGTGGTGGATCCGGAAGACCCCGCAGAACGGCTTCCCCGCCGCCTCCTGCGTCGTCCAGCCGGTGAGATCCTCGGCGACCCGGTTGAGCAGCGAGACCCGACCGTCCGCGTCGGTCACGATGACGCCGTCGCCGATGCTGCGCAGCGTCACGGCGAGTCGCTCCTTCTCCTCCGAAAGCCGCTCTTCCCGGTCGAGGAGCGCGAGACTCATCGCGTTGAACTCGCGGGAGAGGTCCGCGATCTCGTCGTCGGCCCGCGCGGGCGGCATGGCGACGACGTGCCCGTCGCGGAAGTGCCCGACGGCCCGGTGCAGGTCCATCAGCGGGGCGAGAACCGTGCGGCCGATCAGCACGTGGGTGATCGCCACGAAGATCAGCGTGATGGCCGCGGCTATCCCCAGGCTGCCGATCACGACCGAGGCCAGCGAATGGCGCAGCGCGGCGGTCGACAGGGCGAGGCGGGCATACCCGATCGTGATCTCGGCCGCGAGCGGGATCTTCAACACAACTGGCGCGTAGAAGTCGTACCGGTCGGCGGCCTTGACGAAGAACGGCCCGCCGCCCTTCTCGAAGTGCGCCGGCGCACCGGGGGCGGGCGGCGCGTACATCGCGCTGAAGGGGTAGGCCTGGATCGGGCTCCAGACGCTGGAGTAGACCTGAGCGAACAGGACATCCTCGGTCCGGACGATGTCGGCCGCACGGTCGATGAGATCGAGATCCTCCGCGGCCAGGCCGTCCGCGGCCGCGCGCGCGAGGGATTGACAAAGCGCCGTGCCGCGGGCGACGATCTCCCTCCCGGCGGTGTCGCGCAGAAACCAGGCGAACATCAGGGTGCTGACGACGCTCAGGCTCAGAACGGACTGGACGACGAACAGGGAAACACGCAGCCGCAGCGGGACTCTCACTTCATCTCTCGGAGGGAGATCGCCCCGTACGAGCTGATCAGGTCCTGCCCCTTCGGACTTAGCGCGAAATCGACGAAAGCCTTGACGGCCGGTTTCGCCGGCTTCCTGACGATCAGGTACAGCGGCCGACGCAACGGGTACGTCCCCTCGAGTTCCACGGGATTCTGAGTCGCCATCACGAAGAATGGAGCCTCAAGCGGATACACTTTCCCGTCCACAGTCACGTTCTGTTCCTCCATCGCTTCAAGTAAACTCGAT
>JANOHV010000093.1:0-27176 GCA_031406795.1 Candidatus Rokuibacteriota bacterium | reverse complement strand
GTGGCGATGCTCGAGAAGTTGGCGCTGTTGAAGATCGCGCTCTGAAGCGCTCCCGCCTTGAGAAGCGCCTCTTCGGCCCGCTTGCTGGCGGTGTTGTCCGTGCCGATCAGCAGATAGCCGATGATGGCGTCCTGCGCGTCGCGCAGCGCCGTGACCGACACGATGGCCGGGAAGCGGCTGCCGTCTTTACGGATATAGGTCAGCTCGTAAATGTCCTCGATGCCGCGCGAGGCCTTGAACACCAGGGCCTCGAAGCCCGGCGTAATCGGGGTGCCGAGCTCGACACTCAACGACATTGCGCGCGCAATCAATTCCTGAGGATCGGAAATGTCGGCCGGGGTGATCTTGTTCACCACATCGGCGGCCGTGTAGCCCAGCATGCGCTCGGCGCCGACATTGAACAGCTGAATGACCCCCTTCTCGTCGGTGGCGATACTTGAAAAGTTGGCACTGTTCAAAATCGCGTTCTGCAAGGCCCCGGTCTTCAGCAAAGCCTCCTGGCGTCGAACCTCGGTGATGCCTTCCGCCAGACCCGCGTCGGGGTGGATCATGGCGGAATCTCGGTTTTTCGCTGACATGCTGCACCTCTCCTCAAGTAGGCTGCTTCTTAATCCTGAGCCATTGCCACTCATTGCGCATTCTACGCCAGACTCCGCTCTTTAGCAGCCTGCAAGGGCACCGAGGACGAGGTGGAGGAACCCATCGGGTACGACGGGTTTCCCGATCTTCGCCCGCGACATGGACATGGCCATCAATTCCCCGGCCTGGAAACTGGTCAAGGACCCCTTCGCCGCGTAGGGCCTGCCACCTGCGCCCCGAACGCCTGCACGCGGGTACCCCTGACGGCGGCTGAGCGGGCGCGAAACCGTCATTCCGTTTTCTTGTTCGGGGGCTCCCCTTCGGGCGTGAAATAGATCGGCAGGCAATCGGGGCAGAGACCATGACTGAATTCCGCCATCGAATGGTCGTGGATGTACGATTCCAGCGGGTGCCAGCGCTGTTCGCTGTCGCGGATCTTCTTGCAGGCGGCGCAGATCGGCAGCAGCCCCTCGAGTAATCTGACCTCCTTGCGCGTCTCGGCCAGACGGCGACGATTTTCGCGCAGGTTGTACACGAGGATGATCAGGAGTTCCTGCAATTCGACCGCAGGATCGGCTGCGATAGCGCCCTGAAATACTTCGCATTTGAGACAACTTTCGATCTTCCGAGCCTTCTCGCCGGTCACCTCGCAGGCACAGAGCGTGCCGGCGATCAGCCAGCAGCGCCCGCATTCGCTCTGATAGGCGGGGCACGTGGTCTTCCCGCAGTTGGTTTTCTCCCAGCAACGAATCTCGCGCTTATGGACCGTGGACTCGATCCATTGCTGCCATGGCACCTCTTTTTCGAGGTTCGAGAGCTCGATCATGGCCCGCAGGTTGTCGATGACGCTTTGCACCGAGGATTCGTCCATAAGACCCTCCTCTCATTACGCCTGTTGCCGATTCACTACTAATATAATATCATTTCCGCGGCGTCGAGACCATTGCGCGACGACTTCCCGATCTTGCCCGCAACGCACATCTTTGTCGTAACACCACATTCGTGTCGGACATCAGCGCAGCGCACAATCGGCAGCGATATTCGCAACCATTTGCCATCACAGTGTATTTCGCTTTTACGGCATCTGGCACGGGCATTGCGATTGCGGTGACAACGGAATGCAACCCCGCAAGGAGGGATTCGAGATGAGCGACGTAAGCACGACGATGGCAACGGCGGCGTGGATCAACACCGTCGAGTACAAGGACCTGAACTTCGCGCGCAAGGCCCTGGTGATCAACCCGACGAAGGCCTGCCAGCCCCTCGGCGCCTTCTTCGCGGCGGCCGGTTTCGAGGGAACGCTCCCCTACGAGCATGGCTCGCAGGGCTGCACGGCGTATTTCCGGAACAACCTCTCGCGGCACTACCGCGAGCCGTTTCCCGCGGTCTCCGACTCGATGACCGAGGATGCGGCGGTCTTCGGCGGGCGCGCGAACATGGTCGAGGGGCTGAAGAACGCCCACGACATCTACAAGCCCGCGATGATCGCGGTCTGCACCTCGTGCATGGCGGAGGTCATCGGCGACGATCTCAAGGCCTTCCTCGACGGAGCGCGCGAAGCCGGATCGGTGCCGAAGGGTTTCCCGGTGGCGCTCGCGCACACGCCGAGCTTCATCGGTTCGCACATCACCGGCTACGACAGCATGCTGCTCGGCATCGTCGAGGCGCTTTCCGCCGGGCAGTACCGCGAGGGCGAGCGCACGGCAACAGTGAACCTCATTCCCGGCTTCGACCCCCACGTGGAGAACATCCGCGAACTGCGCCGCTATGCCGCGCTGATGGGCGCCCCGGTCACGGTGCTCGCCGACAACAGCGAGTCCTTCGACTCGCCGCTCTCCGGGGAGTACACGATGTATCACGGCGGCACGACTCTCGAAGAAACCGCCGAGTGCGTCAACGCCGCGGCGACGATCTCGCTGCAGGCCTACGCGACGACCAAGACGCTCGCCGCCTTCTCAGGCACGTGGGGGCAGAAGACGAAGGCTTTCCACTCCCCGATGGGCATCGGCGCATTCGACGGGTTCCTCACCACGCTCTCCGAGATGTCCGGGCGCCCGATACCGGCAGCAATCCGGGCCGAGCGCGGCCGCGCGGTCGATGCCGCGACCGACGCCCACCCCTACTTCCACGGCAAGCGCATCTCCCTCTTCGGCGATCCCGACCCGCTGCTCGGCCTCGTGAGCTTTCTCCTCGAGATGGGCGCCGAACCGGTACACATCGTCTCGACGAACGGGACGAAGAAGTGGGCGGCCCAGATGCAGGCGCTGCTCGCCTCCTCGCCGTTCGGCACGGAAGGCCAGGTGCACGCCGGCCGCGACCTCTGGCACCTGCGCTCGCTGCTGATGACCGAGCCGGTGGACCTGCTGATCGGCAACAGCCACGGCAAGTACGCGGCACGCGATGCCGGCATCCCGCACGTGCGCATCGGCTTCCCGATTGTCGATCGGGTGAACCTGCACCGCTATGCGACGATCGGCTACCGCGGGACGATCAACCTGATCACCTGGATCGCCAACGCGCTGATCGAGCAGGTCGACCGCACCTGCGACGACGCGCATTTCGAATTGCTGCGCTGACGAACGAAGACGCGACAGGACAACACGATCATGACCGCCACCACGGAGCGATTGTTTACCGACGCGTGCCGGCCGGACGCCATGAACGGCGTCTGCCGCCAGCGCGGGGGGGAGTCGTGCGCGTTCGACGGCGCGATGATCGTGCTCGGCTGCATTGCGGATGCCGCACACCTGGTGCACGGCCCGATCGCCTGCCTCGGCAACTCCTGGGAGTCGCGCGGGACACGCACGACCAAGGGCGAACTGCACCGCCGGGCGTACACGACCGACCTTTCGGAGCTGGACATCGTCTACGGCGCGGCCGCAAAGCTGCGCGCAGCGATTCGTGAGACGGCGCGCGATGCCCGCCCGCGGGCGATCTTCGTCTATGCAACCTGCGTCACCGGCATGATCGGCGAGGACATCCACGCCGCCTGCCGCGAGGCCGAAGCCGAGCTGGGGCTCCCGGTGCTCCCGGTTGACGCGCCGGGCTTTGTCGGTCCGAAGAACCTCGGCAACCGCATGGCCGGGGAGGTGCTTCTCGAGCGCGTGATCGGGACGGCCGAACCGGACGCCGTCGCACCGCTCGCGGTGAACCTGGTCGGCGAGTACAACATTGCCGGCGATCAGGACCTCATCGAGCCGCTGCTCGAGCGCGCGGGCATCACCGTCCACGCCCGGCTCACCGGCAACGCCGCCTTCGAGGAGATCCGCGGCGCGCACCGGGCACATCTGAATGTTGTCGTCTGCGGCCGGGCACTGATCAACGTCGCTCGCGGGATGCAGCGGCGCTGGGGCGTCCCGTACGTCGAGGCCTCCTTCTTCGGCCGCACGCAGATCGCCCGATCGTTGCGAGCGATGGCCGCCGCTCTCGTTTCGCGCGACCCATTGCTGCCGGCCCGCGTCGAGGCGCTCATCGGCGAGGAGGAGGACCGCCTCGCCGAGCGTCTTGCTCCCTACGCCGCGCTGACGGGAAAGAAGGCTGTCCTTTACACCGGCGGCGTCAAGAGCTGGTCATTCATCTCCGCGCTCCAGGACCTGGGACTGAGCTTGGCCGCGGTCGGCACGAAGAAGGCCACGTACGAGGACGAGCAGAAGATGCGCGCGATCCTCGGACCCGACGCCCCGCTGCACGAAAACATGTCGCCGGCGAAGATCCGCACCCTGATGGCCGAGAGCGGCGCGGACATTCTGGTCGCCGGCGGCCGTAATCAGTACCTGGCGATCAAGGAGGGCTTCCCCTTCATCGATGCCAACCAGGAGCGGCACACGGCGTATGCCGGATACGAAGGCCTCGTGAACCTTGCCCAGCGGATGACCGAGGCGATCGAGTTCTACCGCATCGGCCGCGAGGGCGTCGCAGCCCCCGCCCCGCGGGTGACCCCTGCATCCAAGCGCTCCCTGAGCACCAACCCGCTGCGCCACTCGCCCGCCATCGGTGCCGCGATGGCGCTGCAGGGCGTCGACCGTGCCGCCGTCGTCCACAACGGCGCACAAGGCTGCTCCTTTCTCGGGAAAGTGCTGCTGACGAAGCACTTCCACGAGCCGATCGCGCTTGTATCGACGAAAGTCTTTTCGGAGGACCTCGTGCTCGGCGGTCCGGAGTTGCTCGCCGCCGCGGTGCGCAGCGCGCTCGAAAATCAGAAGCCCGACCTTGTCGCCACGCTCTCCTCCGGCCTCTCCGAGGTCAAGGGGGACGAGCCGGTTTCCGCGTTACGCGGGATCGACACGGGATCGGCCGTCATACTCCCCATCTCGACGCCTGACTACACGGGAGGCCTTGAGGAGGGATTCGCCGCCGCGGTCAAGGCGTTGGTGGGACTGGCAACCCCAGGCAGCCGGCACGAACGGCGCGTGAACATCCTCGCCGGCCCCGGCCTGACTCCCGCAGACTGCCGTGAGTTGCGCGCGATAGCCGACGCCTTCGGTCTGACGGCGACCATCCTCCCTGATCTTTCGGCTCTCGAGGGCGGCCGCAGTGATTACTCCGCACTCGCCTCGGGCGGCACGCCGCTTGCCGCGATCCGCGCCATGGGTAGCGCCGGCCTGACGATTGCGCTCGGCGCGAGCCTCGCCGGTGCCGCAGCCTACCTGGAACAGACTTGCGGCGTGCCGTTCAAGGTTCTGCCCTACCCGATCGGCCTCGCCACAGTTGATGCCTTTTTCGAACTACTCGCGAGCGCCGGGGGGATCCCCACCCCCCAGCGCTTCTTGCGAGAGCGTCGAATCGTTGTCGACTGCATGCGCGATGCCATGACCGCGTTCGGCGGCCGGCGCGCGGCCCTCGCGCTGGAAACAGATGCGGCGGTCGCTATCGCCGGGCTGCTTGCGGAGATGAACGCCATGGTGAACCAGGCGGTCGTTCCTACAAGATCGCCCGCTCTGGGCACCATCAACGCGCGGCGCGTCGACGTCGGCGACTACGCCACTCTCGAACAGGGCGTCGACCTGCTCGTTGCCGGCTCCCACGGGGAGCTCCCGGCGCGCGACCTGCATGCCGCACATTTTGTCTGGGGATTTCCGGTCTTCGAGCGACTCGGTCACTGCCAGCGCGTCAATATCGGCTATCGGGGCACCCTCGGCCTCGTCAACGACATCGGCAACGCCATGAACGGAGGTGCCCCATGAAAGTTGCTTTCGCGACCACGGACGGCTGCCTGATCGATGAACACTTCGGCCGGGCCGGCCGCTTCGCGATCCTAGATTTCACGATGGCGGGCTACACGCCGCTCCCGGATCTGGTTTTCGCCGAAGGTCGGGACGCGGCCGTCGAGGGCACGCGCGGCCAGGGCGACGCGCACGATAACGCCATCGTGCAGAAGGTCGAGCGGCTCCGCGACTGCCGCCTGGTCTACATGACGGCGATCGGCGGCCCCGCCGCAGCCCGCATGGCCCGGCTGGGGATCATGCCGGTCAAGGTCCCCGAGCGGACCGTCATTCTCGAGTCTGCCGAACGCCTCATGGAACAGATCCGTACGGCGCCGCCGCCCTGGCTCCGCCTCGCTTTGAAGCCGCATGCCAACGCAACGCACGAAACAAAAGGAGAAGCGCGATGAAGATGGTCCGAGCAATCATCCGGCCCGAGAAGGAGCACGATGTCGTCCTCGCCCTCGAAGGGGCGGGTTTCCCGGCGATGACCAAGGCCCACGTCTTCGGCCGCGGCAAGCAGAAGGGGCTGCAGGTCGGCCCGGTGCACTACGACATGCTGGCAAAGATTCTGCTGCTGCTCGTCGTCAACGACGACGACGTTACCAAGGTGCTCGGCGTGATCACCGACGTCTCGAAGACCGGCTTCATCGGCGACGGGAAGATCTTCGTCAGCGCCATCGACGAGGCCGTCACCGTCCGCACGGGGGCAGGGCTGTGAGAGAGATCTTCGCCATCATCCGGCAGGACAAAGTCAAGGAGACGCTCGAGGCGCTCTCGGGCGTCGGCGTCGACTCGGTCACCGTGCACACCGTGCACGGGCGCGGCAAGCAGGGCGGAAACATCATGGAGGTCGTCGACCCGCTGATGCGCGGCAACATCGAGTCGGTCTCGAAGATCTGGAAATTCCCGACCCCGTCGAGCATGGCCGGCGCATCGACGCTGACCAAGCCGGTCTGCTGGGTCCCGAAAAGCCTGCTCGACATCGTGGTCTCCGAGGTCCCGGCAGAGCGGGTCGTCGAGACCGTGGTCGGGATCAACCGCAGTGGCCGCTACGGCGACGGGAAGATCTTCCTGCTGCCGATCGAGGACGCCGTGCGCATCCGCACCGGCGAACGCGGCGACGCAGCTATCGCCTAGGAGAGGAGCCGCCGTGAACGAAATGCCGGTGACCTGTGGCGGACGGGAATGGACACCGCGGTTCGTCGTCTCCGTCGACCCCGAGCGTTGCATCGGCTGCGGCCGGTGCTACAAGGCCTGCGGGCGCGCAGTCCTCGCGCTCGTGGAGAAGCCGTTCGCAGGCGACGATGACGACGAGTTCGGCGACCGCATGGGCAACAAGGTGATGAGCGTGAAGGACCGCGGCGACTGCATCGGCTGCGAGGCCTGCGCGCGCATCTGTGCCAAGAAGTGCTATACGCACGCGCCGGCGGCGTAATTCGACGCGCCCGGGACGAAGGAGAAGGGTCATGGCGGTGCACAAGGATCTGAGCGTCATCGAGCGACACCCCTGCTTTAATGTCGGCGCGCACCGCAAGTACGGACGCATTCACCTGCCGGTGGCGCCCAAGTGCAACATCCAGTGCCGCTACTGCGTCCGCAAGTTCGACTGCGTCAACGAGTCGCGACCTGGCGTGGCCTCGGTGGTGCTCGGCGCCGCGGAGGCAATGGAGCGGGTCCGCGCGGTCGTCGAGCGCGACGGCCGTCTCGGCGTGATCGGCGTCGCCGGACCCGGCGACCCGCTGGCCAACCCCGAGACGCTCCAGGTGCTCGGGATGGTCGACGCCGAGTTCCCGGAGGTCACGCTCTGCCTCTCGACGAACGGCTTGATGCTCCCCGAGGTCATCGACGAACTGAAGCGGCTGCACCGGCTGACGCTGACCGTCACGGTGAACGCGCTTCTGCCGCAGACCGCCGCGAAGATCTACCGCTGGGCCCGCTACGGCGGAACCACCTTCTTCGGCCACGACGCGGGGCGCCTGATGGTCGAACGCCAGTGGGAAGGACTGCGACGGGCGGACGAGGCCGGCATCGTCGTCAAGGTCAACAGTGTCTTCGTTCCCGGCGTCAACGAGACCGAGATCCCGCTGATCGCCGCGCGCGCCGCGGCCTGCGGCGTCAATGTCATGAACATCACGCCGCTGATCGCGCAGGGGGAGTTCGCCAGCGTGGCGCCGCCGACGCCAGCGCAGATCCACGCCATGCGCACGCGCTGCGGACCGCACCTGCCGCTCATCAACCACTGCCGACAGTGCCGTTCAGATGCCTGCGGCCTGCTCGGCGAAGACCGCGACATGGAGACCGAAGCGGTTCTCGCACAGGTCGGCGAAGAATATTGCGACAATGTTTGAGCGGGAGATGACACCATGAGAGAGACACTCGCCATCCTGTGCGCGGTTGCTACGCTTATCGCGCCCCTCGCCCTGCTGCCGGTCCCGGCGGCGGCCGCCGATGCCATCGTGGTCTCGGCAGCGACGAGCCTCAAGAGCGCCTTCGAGGAAATCGGGGTGCTCATCACCGCCGGGGCCACCGCGCCGCGGCCATCCTTTAACTTCGGCGCTTCGGGGGAGTTGGTGGCGCAGATCCGGGGCGGGGCGCCGGTGGATGTTTTTGCCGCCGCGGCCGCAAAGGACATGGACGGCCTTGAGGCGCAAGGCGCACTCTTGCCGGAGACCCGCGCCGACATCGCCGCCAACGAAATAGTGCTGGTTGTTCCTTCCGCATCCGGCTCCAGGGTCTTGTCCTTTGCGGACCTCGCGACACCGGGGATCTCCCGGATCGCGATCGTCAACCCGAAGACCGGCCCGGCCGGGCGGTACGCCGAGGAAGTCTTCTCGAGCGTCGGGATTACCGAGGCCATCCGGCCAAAACTCATCCTTGCGGAGAACGTCCGGCAGGCGATGGACTATGCGGCGCGCGGCGAAGTCGACGCAGCCGTGGTCTACGCAACCGACGCCGCATTGCGGCCCCGCGAGGTAAAAATCGCCGCCGTTGCGCCCCCCGGCAGCCACCGCCCGGTGATCTACCCGATCGCCATCCTCAAAGCTTCAACGCAGCGGGAAGCCGCGAAAGCCTTCGTGGCAACGGTTCGCTCCGAAGCTGGCCAGGCCATTCTTGCCCGGTACGGGTTCACGCCGGTTTCGGCCGCGCGCTGACGTTGCGACCAAGCCGGCAGGCGGCAATCCGGGAGGGAGGGGAATATGTTCGATACGGCTGCCTTGGAAGCCCTCGCCCTTTCCGTTCGGGTCGCCGCCATCGCCACGACGCTGGTCGCGCTCGTCGGCATCCCCGCCGGTTATCTGCTCGCGCGGCGCGCTTTTTTCGGGCGCGAGTTGATTGACGCGCTCGTCACCCTGCCTCTCGTTTTGCCGCCGACGGTCGTCGGCTACTACCTGATTCTGCTGCTCGGCCGGCATGGTCTGCTTGGCGCGCCTTTGTACCGGTGGACCGGCTGGAGCGTAATGTTCACCTGGCAGGCGGCGGTTGTGGCGTCCTTCGTGGTCGCCCTCCCCTTCATGATCAAGACGAGCCGCGCCGCGATCGAGGCCGTGGATCGCACGCTCGTCGATGCGTCGTACACGCTCGGTCATTCCGAGCCTTGGACGGTGTTGCGGGTCACGCTCCCCCTTGCACGCCGCGGGATCGCCGCGGGCGCGGTCCTCTCCTTCGCCCGGGCGATGGGGGAGTTCGGCGCGACGCTGATGCTCGCCGGGAACATCCCGGGCCGGACGAGCACTATGCCGCTGGAGATTTACGGGGCGGTCGCCAGCGGCGAGTGGGGACGCGCACACCTCCTCGTCCTGCTCTTCACCGGCATCTCCGCGCTGGCGCTATTCGGCGCGAACCGGCTGACCCGGAGCACGCCGTGAACGGGCTCGCCGTGGCGCTGCGGAAGCGGCTGCCCGGCTTCGAACTCGACGTCTCCTGGGAGATCGGCGCGGATTTGGCTGTTCTTTTCGGGCCCTCGGGCGCCGGCAAGTCCCTGACGCTGCGGATGATTGCGGGGCTCGCACGACCGGAATCCGGCCGCGTCGCAGCGGGAGATGCCATCCTGTTCGACACAGTTCGCGCGGTGTGTCTGCCGCCGCAGCGGCGGTCCATCGGCTACGTCTTCCAGGACCTTGCGCTCTTCCCGCACATGACGGTCCTTGAGAACGTGCTCTACGGGGGCCATGGCCTCGAGCGTGAGGAGCGCGGCGCACGGGCACGGGACCTCGTCCAGCGCTTCGGCCTCGCCGGTCTCCAGCAGCACCGTCCGGACGAGATTTCCGGTGGCCAGCGGCAGCGCGTGGCCTTCGCCCGCGCGCTGCTGCGCCGACCAGCGGTCTTGCTTCTCGACGAGCCTTTCTCGGCACTCGATGCACGCCTGCGTTACGACATGGGCGAGTTGCTCCGGGAGGTTCAACGTGAGATGCGGCTCCCCACGATCTTGGTCACCCATGACGCCGGGGAGGCGATGAGGCTTGCCGACACCGTTATCTGTTATGACGGCGGGTGCGTCATCCGTCAAGGCCCTCCGGGGGAGACACTGGAGGTCAAGCCCGGGGCTCGGGAGCCACGGCGGGCGCTCGGGTGATTTGTTTGGGCGAGAAGTACGTCAGGTTGCCGGGATACAGCGTCGAATGCGGCAGTTGCTGAAAAATGCTATTTGCGTAACTCATCAAATATATTAAGTACCATTAAGTATCAATATATTTACATACAGACCTATTAGTACCATTTAATTACTCTCACTGCTTTAAGATAGAAATAAACAGTGCATTATCAGTTACATACAGTCATGGCACTAAAAATGCTGCGGCCCAGCCAATGAACAAACGGAAGGAGGGATGTTTGAAGAAACAGGACGAGCGAGGGCGGGTCGCTCCGCCACGGTGAACAGGTCTTCCGCACCTGACAACGAACATGATTCTTCACAGAGGGAGACGAGCACCATGAGAACATTTCGGGTTTCTTTGATCGCGGCAGCCATCGCGATCCTGCTGGTCTGGGCTTCCGCCCTGCCCGGCAACGCGGCATCCGACCCCTCGGGGGTGAGCATCGGCTCGGCCAGCGACGTCGTCGGTGCCACTCCGGGGGCCCCTACCGCCGACGACATGAAAAACATGGCCGCCAGCGAGCCGCTCGCCGTCAAACTCGCCGACGTCGTCGGTCACAATCGCATCGCGATCAATATGGTCTGGGTGCTCTTCTGCGGATTCCTGGTCATGTTCATGCAGGCCGGCTTTGCGCTGGCCGAGACCGGATTCACCCGCGCCAAGAATGCGGGGCACACGATGGCGATGAATTTCATGGTCTACCCCATCGGGATGCTCGGCTTCTGGATGTGCGGGTTCGCGATCATGATGGGCGGGGTCGGCGGGGCTGCGAGCCTCGGCGGCGGCGGCGCCCTCGCCAATGAGTTCACGATCAACCTGTTCGGCAAAGACTTCGGTCTCTTCGGGTCGACCGGCTTCTTTCTGTCCGGCTCGGCCTACGATGCGGTAATCTTCTCGCTCTTTCTCTTCCAGATGGTCTTCATGGACACCACGGCCACGATCCCGACAGGCGCGATGGCCGAGCGCTGGACCTTCAAGTCCTTCATGATCTACGCGTTCTTCATCTCGATGTTCGTCTACCCGCTCTACGGCAACTGGGTCTGGGGCGGCGGCTGGCTCTCCGCACTCGGGCGGAACTTCGGCCTCGGCCACGGCGTGCTGGACTTCGCCGGCTCATCGGTCGTGCACATGACCGGCGGTGTCGCGGCGATCGCCGGCGCGATGGTCCTCGGGCCGCGCCTGGGCAAGTTCAACAAGGATGGTTCGCCGAACGCGATTCCCGGGCACCACATCCCGATGGCGCTCACCGGCTGCTTCATCCTGGCCTTCGGCTGGTTCGGCTTCAACGCCGGCTCGACGCTCGCCGGCGGCGATCTGCGCATCGGCGTCGTGGCGGTGAACACCATGCTCGCCTCTGCCGGCGGCGCGCTCTCTTCCGCGCTGTTCATGTGGTTCCGGTACGGCAAGCCCGACATCTCGATGATCGCCAACGGCTTCCTCGCCGGGCTCGTCGCGATCACCGCGCCCTGCGCCTTTGTGAACTCGGTTTCCGCGGTAGCGATCGGCGTGATCGCCGGCATTCTGTTGTGCTACGCCGTCTTCTTCGTGGAGCGCACGCTGAAGCTCGACGACCCGGTCGGCGCGATCTCGGTCCACGGCATCAACGGCGCCTGGGGCATGATCGCTCTCGGGCTTCTGGCCGACGGCACCTACGGCGACGGCCTCAACGGCGTGGCCGGCCCGGTGAAAGGGCTCTTCTACGGTGACGCCTCTCAGCTGGCGGCTCAGAGCATCGCCGTGCTGACCAACGCAATCTTCGTCTTCGTGGTGATGTATGCTTTCTTCAAGGTCCTCAACAAGATCACCCCGCTGCGCGTCTCCGAGGATCTCGAGGAGAACGGTCTCGACATGGCCGAAGTCGCGGTGAACGCCTACCCCGAATTCACGATCAACCGCTGAGCGCAGCACGAGAGAAGGAGCGAGGAAAACCATGAAGAAGATCGAAGCGATCATCAGGACCCACAAGCTCGAGGACGTCAAGAACGCCCTCAGTGTGGCGGGAGTCCAGGGCATGACGATTTCCCATGTCGAGGGATTCGGCCGCCAGAAGGGGCACCAGGAGATCTACCGCGGGACCGAGGTCAAGGTCAGCTTTGTCCCCAAGATCAAGATTGTGGCGGTGGTGCATGACGCCCTGCTGGAGAAGGCGCTGGCCGCCATTGTCGACAACGCCCAGACGGGCAAGGTCGGAGACGGCAAGATCTTCGTCAGCGATGTTGCCGAGGTCGTCCGGATCCGCACCGGCGAGAGAGGTGAGGCGGCGATCTAGAACGCGGGTGGATGGCCCCGACGCCGCTGAGCGGGTGGCTCCGTTCGCGGCCCCGCGGCTCTCTCGGCGCGGCCGCCGCCGCTCAGCCCGTGTAGGTGATGACCGAGAGCATCGCCCCTTGAGGATCCTGGAACACGCAGAAGCGCCCCACGCCCGGAATATCCTGGGGCGGCACGAGAATCTTTCCGCCAAGTTTCACGGCCTTCTCCGCGGTGGCGTCCACGTCGTCCACCGTGACGTACGCGCCCCAGATCGGCGGCATTTTCTTCGCGTTGGGGGGCAGCGACATCATGCCGGCGACCTGCTCCTCACCCACCGAGATGGCGGTGTATTTCATGCCCGGCATCTTCACGTCGGCAATCTTCCAGCCGAAGAGCGACTTGTAGAACTTCTTCGCACCCTTGACGTCCGAGGTCAGCAATTCGAACCAACTGAACATTCCGTGTTTCAGCAGCTTCTTGTCCATGCTCCCCCCCTTTTCGTTGCGGGGAACCGCCCCGCCGCGGTGGGCCAGCTTCAGGTGCGCGCGTTTCGCAGATCGAGCCGCATTTTTCTTCGCAGCAGCGCGTCCTCGTTTCGGCGCCGCTCGTCGGCGGTTTCGACGACCAACGCGGGCACCGGCCTGGGCTTGCCGTTTTCGTCGAGCGCGACGAAGGTCAGGTACGCCGAGGCGGTGTGCCTGACCACGCCGGTGACGAGATTCTCGGCCTCCACCCGGACACCCAGCTCCATCGACGACTTGCCGACCTGGTTCATGCTGGCCTTCAGGAACAGCAGATCCCCGACGAAGACCGGGCAGTGGAAGTCCAGACGGTCGATGGACGCCGTGACGGTGTTCGCGCGAGCGTGCCGGCCCGCGACGACCGCGGCCGCAGTGTCGATCAGTTTCATGATCACCCCGCCGTGCACGTTCCCGGCCGGGTTGGCGTCCTGCGGCAGCATGACCTGTGCCATGGTGACGCTCGTCTCTTTGACGGTCTTGTCGTTCATCGTCCCTCCCCCTGCGCGGCCGGCGCCTCCTCCGGCACCACGCCGGGGGAGGGTTGCGGGCGCGCCGGAGAGTCTACGCCTTTCGTCTTTCTAGTGTGCATGCACCGCGGGCGCTGCTCCCTCCGCGTGGTGCGACGGCGGGTGGACGGCGTCCTGGTAGATCCTCTCCGCGTAGTGGATGAACTCGACGTAGGAGGCGACGTACGCCCGGCCGTGCTCCACGTCGTGATCGGCGTGCTTCTTGCGCGTCACGGCCTCCTCGAAGCGGTGGCGGATGCCCTTCTCGACTGCTTCGCCCACCAACCTCACCAAACCGTCGCCCTTCCCGGCGGCGAGTGCCTGGTCGGCAGCAATGATCGTCTCTTCCTCGACGCCTCCCGACTTCAGCCCGGTGTATGGTGCGCCTTCGCTCGCCCGGTGAACCCGCACCAGCGTCTCGAAGAAGTAATTGTCCGCCAGTTCCTGCGCCTCCTTCCCCTTGCCACGCACGACGAGGGTTTTGGCGAACGCGTCGCGGATCTCCGCCTCCTCCTTCGCCGGGATCCACTTCAGAACGGGGGTGAGGTCGCCCTTGGCAAGGGCGGCCTTGGCGTCGACAACCACGGGACCCTCCAGCGTGTCGCAGTGGCCCCAGGCGAGCGGCGGCAGCGCGAGCAGAAAGGTGACCAGCAGCCCCACGGCACCGAGAGAGATTTTCACCGTTTCCATGACCAGTTTCCTCCTTCTTCCAGCCTGACTGGCTGGCTGCGCGGGCAGCGGCAAAGTCCTCCCCCGGCACCATGCCGGAGGAGGGTCTTGATCGCAGCAGTCGCCTAAGCCTTCTCCAACTCCGGCTTCAGCGTGAAGAGGTGCCAGACCGTCATCAGCACCCCGGCGAAGAACCACACGCCGAGACCGAGCGCGATCTTGAACCAGAACATCATCACGCTGTGCGCGGTCATGTAGCCGATGTCGAGAAAGCGCTCGAGGTAGGTCTGGAGCACGCCCGCGATCAGGAAGATCAGGCAGAGGAAGAACATCGAGAGGCACATGTTCCAGAAGCCCCACTGCCCCAGCGTCTCCTTGTAGCGCTTGATCCCCTTGAATTGCGGCAGGGCGTAGTAGTAGATCGTCAGGTTCACGAGCGCGTAGGCGCCGAAGAAGGCCATGTGCCCGTGCGACACGGTGATCTGGCTGCCGTGGGTGTAGTAGTTGATCGGCGGCAGCGTGTGGAAGAAGCCCCAGACGCCCGCGCCGAAGAAGTGGTAGATCGCCATGCCGACGATGTAGGTCCACAGCAGCGGGTTCACGGTCTTGTCCTTGCGCTCGCGCACATGCAGCCAGGTGTCGGCGACCATCAGCGCGATCGGCAGCGGCTCCAGGGCGCTGAAGAACCCGCCCCACCAGAGCCAGTAGTCCGGCGCGCCGATCCAGTAGTAGTGGTGCCCGGTGCCGACGAGCCCGGTGAACAGGAAGAGCCCGGTCTCGACATAGAGCCACTTCTCGACGACCTTGCGCTCGACGCCGGTCGCCTTGAGGATGATGAACGCGACGATCGACGCCGTGATCAGCTCCCAGGCGCCCTCGACCCAGAGGTGGATCACCCACCACCAGTAGTAGTAGTCGGTGTTCAGGTTCTTGAAGAAGGGGATGCCGATCAGGTAGAGCAGCGCGAGGAAGATGACGCCCGCGGCGAGCATGTACTGGATCAGCGAGCGCTGCTTGGCCTTGACGATGGTCAGCACGACGTTCGCGATGAAGATCAGCGCCGAGACGACGATCACCAGATCCAGCGGGACCGGGATCTCGAGCAGCGGCTTGCCCTGCGTCCAGCCGAACAGGAAGCCGACGACGGCGGTCACGGCCGCGCCGGCGAAGAGCACCAGCTGCAACCAGGCGAGTTTGACGCTGAAGAGTTCGGTCTCGCACTCCTCGGGGAGAATGAAATAGGTCCCGCCCATGAACCCGAGGAGCAGCCAGGCCACGAGCAGGTTCGTGTGCAGCGCGCGCGCGGTGGCGAAGGAGAAGACGTCGATCAGGGCCTGGGGGAGCGTGAACCCGTAGTTGACGGCGAGCCAGAGCCCCATCAGCACCTGCAGGGGCAGGAGCAGCAGCGAGAGTTTGATGTAGTACAGGGCGACCTTCTGACTTTCATACTTGATCATGGCGCGCCTCCCTTACCGGAGACCGAGGACGAAGTCCGCGATCAGCTCGGCCTTCTCCCGGGAGAGTTGTTGGGGGGGCATGCCGCTGCCGGGGCTCACCGCCGCCGGGTCGAGCATGAAGCGGATCATCGTCTCGCGGTCGAAGGTGCTCGAGCGGGCCAGGTCCGCGAGGTCGCCGGCGACGTCCCGCCCCTGGTTCGCGAAGCTGTGGCACCCGCCGCAGGAACCGAGCACGAGATCGGTTCGCGGCACCTCCTTCGCCTGGGCCTCCTTGGCGCGTGCCGCCTTCACGTACTTCTCATCCTGCGGCGGCCACTTGCGGTTCTCGATCTCGGCCGTCCACTTCAGGAAGGCCACGAGGTCCTTGGCCTCCTCCGGCGTCACCCCGAGCTTCGGCATCTTGCGGAAGGAGTTCTTGTAGACTTTCTCGGGGTTCATCACGACGTGGATGATGTTCCCCTCGCCCAGCCGGTAGTAGGCCTTTGTCATGTCCGGCGCGTAGTACGCCCCGAAGCCGAGGATCGTGTGGCAGTCGTTGCAGTTGTACTTGTGCCACACCTTCTTTCCGTTCACCACCTGGTCCGTGATGCGTTCGTTGTGCGCGAACTCCGGTTCACGCCGGTGGAAATCCACCGTCAGCGCAATGAAGATCAGCGCCGACGAGAGCGTCCCCACCCAGAAGATGGTCTTCGCACTCCCCGATGTCATCTCACATCCCCTTTCTCTCCGGCGTTCGTGCCGGGTTTATGCCGGACAGCATCCGCGTTTTCCCGCCTCCCGTCTTTGACCTGCATCAAGAACCGCGAGGTTGATGAGAAGGCTAGGCCCCGCTTTCCCACCTGATGCAATCAATGGCCGCGCTGTTCAACCCCTCCTGCCCGGAGGAGCAACGTGACCATGACCCTGCGAACCGAATCTTGTGAAGAAGTGTTCATGAAGCATAGGCCGAATGACCCCGCTTCGTCAATACGCAGCGCCCGCCGCCTCGCCCGTCCTTGACAAACTATCGGATGTCCGGAGAATCGTTGCCGTCTCCCGAACCAGCAGCAGCGCACGTCGAAAGGACAGCCATGCCGACAAACGATCCGCCGGGCGGGCAGTGTCCCGACCTCTCCGACAGCGACATCTACGAGGCGATGAAGGATATCCCGGGCTACCTGGACGTCACCCCCGCCGACCTGAAGGATATCTACCGCCACGCCTTCCGTCACGCCCTCGCACGCGTCGGGCGCCCGGTCAGCGCGGCGCAGATCATGACCCGGAGCGTCCACCATGTCAGGATTGACACCCCGCTGAAGGAAGTCGCCGAGCTCATGGCCCGCCGGAGCATCTCCGGGGTGCCGGTCCTCGACGAGGCGGGCCGGGTGGCCGGGATGATCTCCGAAAAGGACTTCCTCAGCCGCATGGGCGCGGGAGACACGACGCGGGTCATGGGCGTCATCGCAGCTTGCCTGGGAGGCAAGGAATGCGTGGCGGCACCGATCGTCGGCGGCGTGGCCTCGGACATCATGGCCGCGCCCGTGATCACCGTGCGTGAAGACACCTCGTCCCTCGAGATCAGGGAGCTTCTCTCCACGGAGAGCATCAACCGGGTGCCGGTGCTCGACCACGCGGGCAAGCTCGTCGGTCTGGTCTCGCGCGCCGACCTCCTCCGCGCAGCCGGCCCTGCGGGAATAGCGTGATGAACGCCTATTTCAACAAGATGCGGGGTACGACCAAGAGCCCTCCCCGCGTCAGCCTGTCGGAGATCGGCTGGTCCTGGCTTGGCGCCTTCCTCGGCATCGGTTTCATTTCGTTTGCCAATTACCGGCTCTTCGACAAGATCGACCTGCTGATGATCGTCGGGTCTTTCGGCGCCTCGGCCGTACTGATCTATGGCGCGATCAAGAGCCCGCTGGCACAGCCGAGAAACCTCCTGGGAGGGCACATTCTGTCGGCGCTCGTCGGCGTGGCCTGCCAGCAGCTGTTTCCTTCCACTCTCTGGATTGCGGCCGCGTTGGCCGTTTCGACGGCGATTGCGGTCATGCATGCGACAAGAACGCTTCATCCGCCGGGTGGCGCAACCGCGCTGATCGCGGTCATCGGCGGCGAGAAGATCCACAGCCTCGGTTTCTCGTACGCGCTGTTCCCGGTGGGCGGTGGCGCCCTGCTGCTCCTCGTCGTCGCCCTGCTCGTGAACAACATCCCGAAGCACCGCCGCTACCCCGAGTTCTGGTTCTGACGGGCCCGCCCCGGCTTCAACGCTTGGTCAGGTTGCCGAAATATTCCTGCACGCACTCCGGGCACATGCCGTGGGTGAAAGTTGCATCCGTGCGGTCCCGGATGTATGACTCGATCGGCTCCCAGTCGCTTTGCTCCTTGGCATCGCCGCCCGCGACGCGGATCTTCTTGCAGCCGGCGCAGATCGGCAGCAGCCCCTCCAGCCTGCGGATGCGGCTGGCCGCTGCCTGCAGCTCGCGGACCCGCGTCAACAGCAGGTGCCCGAGAAAGTAGATGTACCCGAGGCCGATGACAAAGAGGAGCACGTGGCTGGAATAGATCCCGCGTTGCCGCCGGGAGAGTCCCTCGTTGAAGGGCTGGTAGGGGAAGCTCACGCCGATCCCGCCGCGAATGTCGTTCACCTGGTATCCCTGCCCGGCGTGGCATTTCAGGCAGGACTCCTCCGTGGTCAGCGGAGCGATGTAGCGGTAGATCGCCGTTTCGCCCGTCCCGATCACCGCCGCGCTCTCCGTTGCGCCGCGCTCGAAGGACTCCAGCGCCTTGCGCTCCCAATCGTCGGGGGCATTCTCCGGGCGAAGCGGCTTGAGACTGGTCATGTGCAGCTGCGTCCCGCGCTCCTGCCGCATCACCTCGGAAATGAGGCGGGTCATATAGGCGGGGTTGAGCTTCGTGAGTCGCAGCCCGTCGGTGGTGACGATGTCCCGCTGGGGGTCCTCGAGGTAGGGGTTGGGTTGAGCGATCGCCGTGATCGGCACGTAGACGCCGCCGTGCAGCGCGTTCCAGCGCCTCGTGGCCACCACCTGCTGGAAGAACGAACGGGCGGTGAAATGGGCGAGATCCTCATACTCCCGCGCCGCACCCCTGATGCTGAAGAACAGCGAGAGGGCCAGGGCAACGCCAAAAAGCGCGGCGAACAACCCGAGGAAGAGGCGCACCCGGGCGACGGCTCTCCCCCCTTGCTCCCCGGCTTCAACCACCGACGAGCCGGAAGTCATCCCCTGTTGCTCCACGAACATCGGCCCTCCCGCCGCGGCGGCCCCGCCTGAAGCGCCGGCGGGCGGGAAGACGCTGCGGGCGAATGGGCCGGGCGCCTACCCGGGCGGCCAGGCGAACCGGCGTCCCGACATCACATGCAGGTGCAGGTGGGGCACGATCTGCCCCGCGCCGGCGCCATTGTTGAGAACCATCCGGTAACCGTTCTTGGAAAATCGCAGCTCGCCGGCTATCCTGGTCGCCACCTGGAACATCCGCCCGACAACGTCCGCGTCTTCCTCCGCGGCGGTTTCGAGGTCGGCGATGTGCTTGATCGGCACGATCAGCACGTGCACGGGCGCCTGGGGGTTGATGTCGTGGAAAGCCACGACGTGGTCGTCCTTGTGGAGGATGTACGCCGGGAGCTTCCCGTGCGCCACCTTGCAGAAAATGCATTCCTCGATCTCTGCCATCCCGCGCCTCCGTCGTTGTGGTGGGAAGTACCGGCACGCCCCGTCAGGCCGAAGCGATGTGATCCTTCGCGGCTAGACCTTGACTTGCTTCGCCGAAAGCACGTTTGGCAGCTTCCTGACCTTCGCCATGATCGCCTCGGACACGGGGCTGTCGACGCTCACGACGGACATCGCGCGGCCGCCGGCCGTCTCGCGGCCGAACTGCATGCGGGCGATGTTGATGCCGTTCTCGCCCATCAGCATGCCGATCCCGCCGATGACGCCGGGCTTGTCGTTGTTCATCACCACGAGCATGTTGCCCTCGGGGACGGCTTCCATCGGGAAGTTGTCGACCTGGACGATCCGCGGCTCCTTCTTGCTGTTCAGGGTCCCCGCGACGGAGAGCTCCTTCCCGCCGGCCTTGATCCTGATCGTCATCAGGCTCGTGTACTCGCTACCGCCCGAGGAGGTCGAAACCTTGACCTCGATCCCCCGGTCCTTGGCGATCAGCGGCGCGTTGACGTAGTTCACGTTCTCCTCGAGGATCGGGGTCAGCAGGCCCTTGAGCGCCGCGAGGGTGAGCGGCTCGAGCTTGAGGGAGGCGACCTCGCCGCTGTATTCCACCTGGACCTCCGTCAGCCCGCACTCACAGAGCTGCGCCTGGAACAGGCCCATGCGCTCGGCGAGGTTGATGTAGGGCGAAAGCGTCGTCAGCTGATCCGCCGGGACAGAGGGGACGTTGACCGCGTTGCGCGCGGTGCCGGAAACGAGATAATCCACGACCTGCTCGGCCACCGCGGTGGCGACGTTCTCCTGCGCCTCCTGCGTCGATGCGCCCAGATGCGGCGTGGCGATGAAGTTGTCCAGGGACAGCAGGGGGTGGTTCTCCGGCGGCTCCTTCTCGAAGACGTCGAAAGCGGCGGCGCCGACCTTGCCGCTCTTGAGCGCCTCGTAGAGGTCCTGCTCGTTGACGATGCCGCCGCGGGCGCAGTTGATGATGCGCACGCCATCCTTCATCTTGGCGATCGTGGCGGTGTTGATCAGGTTCGCCGTCTCCTTGGTCTTCGGCGTGTGCACGGTGATGAAGTCGGCGCGCTTCCAGATCGTCTCCAGGTCGGCGAGCTCGACGCCGAGGGCCCGGGCCTTCTCGGTCGAGATGAAGGGATCGTAGGCCAGCACCTTCATGCCCAGCGCCGCACAGCGGCTGGCGACCACGCCGCCGATCGCGCCGAGGCCGACCACGCCGAGCGTTTTGTCCCAGAGTTCCACGCCCTCGAACTTCTTCTTCTCCCACTTGCCGGCCTTCATCGAGGCGTAGGCCTGGGGGATCATCCGGGCGCACGCGAAGAGCATGCCGATCGTGTGCTCGGCAGTCGTGACCGTGTTTCCGCCCGGGGTATTCATCACGACGATGCCCTTCTTGGTCGCCGCCGGGATGTCCACGTTGTCCAGGCCGCTGCCGGCGCGGCCGATGACCTTGAGCTTCAACGCCTTCTCGAGCAGCGCGGCCGTGACCTTGGTCGCGGATCGAATGATCAGCGCGTCGAAGTCGCCGATGATCTGTTCGATTTCCTCGACCGGCGTCTTGCTCCGGAAGTCCACGTCGAACCCGGCCTGCTTCAGAATCTCCACGCCGCGGGGCGAGAGGTTATCGCTGATCAGAACCTTCATGGAACCTCCGTCAGTTGAAGAAAACTACCCGCGTCGCGCCGGCAGCCGGCGCCGTCCATGAACCCCCATCCCCAGCCGCTTCCGGCCGGAGGATTTTCGGGCTCCGGGGCCTTCCTGTCAAGAACCTGGTGGCCGGACCGTGAAAGCGCCGGGCGCACGGCCGGGCCGACCGAGAGGGGGGTCGGCCTGGATGCGCGCCCGGGCGAGGGGGAGTCTACCGGTGCGGGATCGGCGGGTGAGGCGGCCGCGGCAGATGCCCGCGTCTGCCGAACGGCGGCGGACAGCCGGTAAGCACGGCGCTGAGCAGCACGATCATCGCAACGAAGAGAACCATCGACTTTTTCATGAGGCACCTCTTTCTCCCGGCATCCGGGTCTGGGCTGGAGTAGTGCTGAGGTTACATCGCAAAACGCAAGGCCGCGCCGAGGCGGATCGTGTCCGTGTCGAGATCGTTCGTCTCCAGCGTGTTCCAGTCGTTGAAGCGGTAGTTCGCGTTGATATCGAGGGAGAGAAACGGGAGAATGAGGAAGTCGACCCCGGCACGCAGCATGAAGAAGGGCTGATTGCTGAAGATCTCGCCGTTGTAGTAGACGCCGATTCCCGCCCCGGCGTAGAGCGTGCCGCCGACCAGCACGAAGGCCTCGGGAGACCACAGCGCTTTCGGTTCGCCGGCGAGGTTCGGGTAGTACTCCAGGTCCACTTCGAGCTTGAAGATTCCCGCGGGGACGAACTGGTAGCTCGCCAGCCAGGAGAGCCCGCTCTCGTCGATGTCGGTGACATCCTGAGGCTCGAGGTCACTGAGCGTCTTCCAGTAATTCGCTCCGGCCCCGAGGCGGTGGGTGGCGGCCAGCGAAACCGGAGCCGACGCCAGCCAGGCGAAACCGAACGCCACCGCTGCAACCAGCAAGATCTTCCTCATGGCCAATCTCCCTTCGCTGCACGCCGACCCCGAGGGCGGACGTGGACAGAAGACATCCCCCGGCGCGGCGGGCCAACGTCGCGCCGGGGGAACCGCTACGCGTTCGCGAAAGTCGGCCGCGGGAAGAGCCCGGCCCCCTTGACGATCGGCTCCAGTGCGCTCTCCCACTCGATCGCCATGACGTGCACTCCCTTGACGCCCGGGATGTCGAGGACCTGCTTGATCAATTCGATGGCGATCTTGATCCCCTCGGCCTCCTGGAGTTCCTTCATCTGCTTCTTGTCGTCGCCGGCGGCCTCCCTGGCCTTGGCCATGCGCGCGATCAGCGCCGGCGGCACGGTGATCCCGGAGACGTTGCCGTCCATGTACTTGAGCATCATCGCGCTCTTGGGGACGATGATCCCGGCCAGCATCGCCGTGTGCTCGAAGCACCCGAGGTCGGCGGCCCTCTTCATCTGCGAGCGGAACTGCTCGACGTCGTAGATCCCCTGCGTCTGGATGAAGTCCGCGCCGGCGGCGACCTTCTTCTTCAGATTGACCGGCCGAAAGTCCATCGGGTCCCCCATCGGCGTCCAGGAGGCGCCGATCAGGAACTTCGGCGCGACCTGGAGCTTGTCGCCGCCCTGCTGCAGCCCCTCGTCGCGCATCTTCTTCATGATGCCGACCAGCTGGACGGTGTCGACGTCGTAGACGTTCTTCGCGCCGGGGTGGCCCTGGAGCTTGCCGGCCTTGCCGAAGGACTGGTGGTCGCCGGCGATGCAGAGGCAGTTCTTGACGCCGAGCGCCGAGGCGCCGAGCAGGTCGGCCTGCATCGCGATGCGGTTGCGGTCGCGGCAGGTCATCTGCATCACCGGTTCGAGTCCCTCGCGCTGCGCGATGACGGCCGCCGCGACGCTCGAGATGCGTACGACCGCGGTCTGGCAGTCGGTGATGTTCGCGGCGTCGCAGAAGCCCTTGAGCACGTGGGCCTTGTGCACGACCTCAGCCGGGTCGGCGGACATCGGCGGCCCGAGTTCGCCGGTGACGGCCGGCTGGCCGCTCGCCAGGACTTTCTCCAGATTACTGCCACTTTTCATCGTCGTCGTCATTTCTTCGCCTCAGTCTCTTCGAGATCCGCGATGTGCTCGAGCACGATGCGCCTGGGACCGCCGTCCCGGGCCGTCGCCCAGTTGCGCGGCGGCTGGATCTCGCCGAGCTTGTCCAGGGTGCCGAGCTCCCTCATCCGCTCGACGATCAGGTACCAGGCGCAATCGATGTCCTTGCTGACCTCGCACTTGCCCTTGTCGGTGCCGCCGCACGGGCCGTTCATCAGCGATTTTGAGCAACGCGCGATCGGGCAGATACCCCCGGTGAGATGCAGGATGCAGTTGCCGCACCCCGCGCAGAGTTCGACGAACACCCCGGCCTTGGGCACTGCGCCGTAGAACGAAGTGTTGACCCCCGGGTAGACCGGCGTCTTGCCGATGAGCTGCGTCAGGAAGTTCACGCCGACGCCGCAGGCCGTCGAGATGACCAGGTCGTAGCCGCGCGCCCGTTCGAGCAGGGGCTCGAAGTACTCGGGCTCGCACTGCCGCTGCACCGCGTCGTGGTCGGCCTCGAGCGCGACGCCCGCTTCGGTGGCCTTCATCCGCAGCATCGTCGCGATGATTTCCGCCTCCTTGCCGCCGCCGGCGTGGCAGATCGCGACACAGGTGTTGCAGCCGAGCACCAGCACCTTCTTGAAGCCTTGGACCATCTCCCAGAGTTCCGGGAACGGTTTCTGCGTACCGACGATCATGCGTCTCTCCCGCTGCAGGTTGCCGAAAACGGCCCATCTGCGGCGTTGCACTCACCCCTCGTCACTGCGGCGTACTGCTCGTACGCCTCATTCCTCAGGATTTCGCGCGCCTTGCACCTGGACCCTTTTGAGCAACCTGCCCCTGTCATGAGGTACTCCAATTCCTATGAGGAACACTTCTGTTGAAGTTGCGCCGCATGGATCGGCGTCGGTCCGAAGGACCGCATCTTTTCGACGAACTGCGTGCAGATCTCCGCCCAGCGCGGCCCCATGGCCGCTGAAAGATTGTACATCTCCAGGCGCTCCGGATCGATCCCGAGCTTCGCCAGAAGCTGCTTCACGTACGTGATCCTTCTCGCCGCGAACGCATTACCCTCCAGGTAATGGCATTGTCCGCGTAGTCAGCCGGCGACGAAAACGCCGTCGACCCCCTTCTCGAAAGCCCGCAGCAGGTGCATGTGGTCGAGCTTGCCGGTGCAGGGCAGGCGGATCACCTTGACGTTCGGCGGGTACGAGAGGCGCATCACCCCCGCCAGATCCGCCGCCGCGAAAGCGCAGTAATGGCAGGCGAACGCGATGACGTTCGGCTCCCAGCCGACCGGTATCGGTTGCCGCTCCTCGATCGTTGAGGCGACGGGTTCCGTAGCCTCGACAGCAGTCGTCATACGGCGGTTCTCCTTTCGGCACGGTCACTGATCGGTGGAGTTCTGCCCGTGTGAAGGCGTGGGCATGTCGGTGCCGTGCGGTCGCCAGCTGCGCGCTCGACCGCGGCATATCCGCCCCTGCGCTCGAAACGCACAACTCGCCCTGCGGGCTCAAACAGTGCGTTTCGCCCCTGCGGGGACGCTCCGGTGCGGACGCCGCGGTTCCCTCGCGCTCCGCCATGCGCCCGCCCGTCACCGACACGCCCACGCCCGGCTTGCGTGACAGTCACGGCGGAGGGGTGGCGCGGAGGGGAGGCCTCCAGCGGGGGAGCGAAGCGAGGCCGATGGAGGTCCGTAGGGGCGGGGTTGATCCCCGCCCGGTCCGGGCCTGGCAGATATCGGGAGGGGGTGAACCCCTCCCCTACGGCGGGTGCCACTAGGCGCACGATCACGCTTCCACCAAACCCGGTTCGGTCTCGGCGGCGGCGTCGATCATCGCGAAGATCTGATCGTCGCGGAAGTTGTTCACCTGGAAGGCCTTGGCCGGGCAGATGCCGGCGCAGATCCCGCAGCCCATGCACTTGACCTCGTTGTGCGAGATCATCCCGTCCTTGTCGATGTACGGCGAGCCGAACGGACAGACCCGCAGGCAGCTCAGGCAGGACATGCACAGCGCGCGCTTGTGCTTGGCGATGATCCCCGAGACCGCGAGCCGCTCGTGCGAGAGGATGACCCCGGCGCGTCCGGCGGCCGCCTGCGCCTGGCCGATCGTCTCGTCGAGGTTCTTCGGCGCGTGCCCGAGACCGCAGACGAAAAGCCCCTCGCTCGGGAAATCGACCGGCCGCAGCTTCACGTGCGCCTCGAGGTAGTAGCCGTCGGGGTTGCGCGTCACCTTGTAGCGCGCGCCGACCGCGTCGGTCGTCGGGTGCGGGCGCAGGCCCACGGAGAGGACGACCCGGTCGGCGGCGATCTCGGTTTCCCGGTCGAGCATCGGGTCGAAGACCTTCACGGTCAGCCCTGCGCCCGCCGGCTCGACCACCGGTTTGCGCTCGACGTCGTAGCGCACGAAGAGCACGCCGAGCTCGCGCGCCTTGCGGTAGTAGTCCTCGCGCAGGCCGTAGGTGCGCACGTCGCGGTAGAGGATGAAGACCTTCGCCCGCGGATCGGCCTGCTTGATCCGGATGGCGTTCTTGACCGCGTCCTGGCAGCAGACCCGCGAGCAGTACTGGTTCGGCTCCTCGCGCGAGCCGACGCACTGGATCATCACGGTGGTCGCGCCGTCCTTCGCCACCTCGCCCGCGGCCAGCCGCTGCTCCAGCGTGCGCTGGGTGATCACGCGGTCGTTCGTCCCGAAGAGATACTCCGTCGGCGCGTACTCCACGCCGCCGGTCGCCAGCACGATTGCGCCATGTTCGACCCTGGCGCCGGTGGTGAGCGTCGTGACGAAGTTGCCGACATAGCCCTCGGTCGCGGCAACCTCGGCGCCGGTGTGCACCGTGATGCGCGGGTGCGTTGAGACGGCGGCGATCCTGCCGGCGACGAACGCCGGGACGTCCCCGCCCTCGAGCGTGTAGCGCAGGCCGCGCGCCAGGCCGCCCAGCTCCGGGTCCATTTCGACGAGGTGGACCTGGAACCCCTGATCCGCAATCGAAAGTGCGGCGGTCATTCCCGCGACGCCGCCCCCGATGATCAGGCAGGCGGGGGTCACGCCGACTGTCTCGCTGGTCAGCGGCTCTTGGAGACGGGACTTCGCAACCGCCATCTTCACGATGCCGATCGCCTTCTTCGTCGCCGCGGCGTTCTGCCCCTTGTGGCACCAGGAGCACTGCTCGCGGATGTCGGCCAGGTCGAAGAGGTATTTGTTGAGGCCCGCCTCGCGGATCGTCTCCTGGAAGAGCGGCTCGTGGGTCCGCGGCGTGCACGAGGCGACGACGATGCGGTTGAGATTGTTGTCCTTGATGATCTGCTTCATCGCCTCCTGGCTGTCCTGAGCGCAGGCGTAGATCGTGTTGGTGACGAACGCCACGCCGGGCTGATCCTTGACCGCCGCGACGACGTCGTCGATCTTGACGGTCGAGGAAATGTTCGTGCCGCAGTGGCAGACGAAGACGCCGATCCGCGGCGCCTGTCCCGAAACGTCGGTCTCGGGCGGCAGCTCCTTCTTCACGACCTCGGTCCCGCGCGCCTCGGCGAGCAGCGCCATCGCGCCCCCGGCCACGGCGCTGCCCTGCGTCACCGTGTCGGGGATGTCCTTGGGGCCCTGGTAGGTGCCCGTGACGAACACGCCGGGCCGGGAGGTCTCGACCGGGGCGAACCCCGAGGTCTTCGCGAAGCGGTAGTCGTTCGCCTCGATGCCGAAAATCTCCGCGAACCGCGCCGCGTCCTTGTGCGGCTCGAAGCCGACCGAGAGCACGACCATGTCGAAGACCTCGTCGACCAGCTTCCCGTCCTCGAGCGCGTGGCGCAGCACCAGGTTGCCGGTCCCCGGCTCCTCGCGGATCGCCGAAACCATCGCACGCTGGTACTTCACCCCGTATTCGTTCTTCGCCCGCTCGACGTACTTGTCGAAGTCCTTGCCGAAGGCGCGCATCTCCATGAAGAAGATCTTCGGCTCGATCCGCGCGTCGTGCTCCTTGGCGATGATCGCCTGCTTGGTCGCGTACATGCAGCAGACCGAGGAACACCAGGGGTTGGCGTTGTGCGGGTCGCGCGAGCCGACGCACTGGATCCAGGCGACCTT
>JANOHV010000011.1:0-2284 GCA_031406795.1 Candidatus Rokuibacteriota bacterium | reverse complement strand
TGGCCACACGGTACCTGCGGCAGCGCCGGAACGCAAGGGGGGAACCGAGAGGGAAACCGAGAACTCGCTCCACCAACGCTCTCGCAACCCTCGCTGCCACACCAATCAACTCAATTCATGCAGACTTGCCGGAGGGACACGGAGCTTCCTCTCCGAAGGAGAGACCGGCCGAGACGGAAATGGCTGCGGTCAAGGTGAGACTAAGGAGAGCTTTCAAGATTGCCTCAAGTTATCGGTTTCCAATCGCGACAGAACACTGGGCGCCAAGGCGCAGCCTTTTTGGAATCCCCTCGATGCAATGGTTAGCCGCTTCCCTCAGGAAGCGACCCGTTCTTGCAACGCCTCTTGGGCAAGAGTGTTGATGCTCTTTCCCTGAGCCTGTGCTTCGATAGCAAGCCGCTCATGCAACTCGGGTGAGATACGCAGGTTGAATTTGCCTGAGAAATGGCGCCTTGGTTCAAGGCCTTTCTCCTTGCACACCTCCAGGAAGACTTGGAGCGATTTCTTGAACTCGGTCCGAAGTTCCTTCGGGTTCTTGCCGTAGAAGTCGGCGCCACCGCTCAGACCAAGAATCTCACCTCGAAAGAGATCGAGTTCGTCGTCGTATTCGATCTTCGCGCGATAGCCGTCCACCGTCATTACATTCATGGTTCCACTCCGTGTTGTTCCAACCACTTGCGGACGCTTGCTACTGCGCCCTTGTCCGTATTCGGTGAGGGGTGCGGTCGGTGAAATACTCGCACTTCTTCGAACAAGACCACAGCTACACGACTACCTTCTCGCTCGCTGACTTCGGCGCCCAGTTCTACAAACAGCGCTTCGACATCGCGCCACTGGACGTTTCCACTCGCGGGGCGGGCGAAGATCAGTTCGAGAGTGCGCCGGTGCTTCCGCTTCACACGAAAATAGTACCACGATCAGGTACTGTACTGCTGCGAGTAAGCGCGGTGTGGCGCGGCCTGTCACTGAGTCCGCTCTAATTAATGGTTAGGCGGCGTCTGCGTACCATGTGATCTGCTCAAAGGCTTCATTCGACAGGATACGGACGGTCTTTGAATTGATGGTCGCCGTGATAGCCCTTGCTGCCGACGACTCGGGCGAGATCGCTGCGCGGCTCCCGGCCGTCTGCCAGATGCCTCAGAACGCGCCCGAAGTCGTACAAGGGAGCCCATCCAAGGCGACTGCGGGCGCGATCGTTGACGTACACACGATCAATCTCGGTTGGCAGCTTCCAGCCTCTGGCGGAATAGATCGCTTCAAACTCGGGCACTCGTCTCCTGAGAATGGCCGCGGCATCCGTTCGCAGCCCGCCCAAGTCAGATGGAGTGAAGGGCGTTGTGGCGCTGATGATGAACTTGTCAAAGTGAAGTTGCGGTGCCATTTCGAGCGCCAGAACGTGCGCTGAAACAACGTCCTCAATATCGACGCGCCGATGAAGGAATTCGTTGGCCTTGATGTTGGCGTCGGCTAGCGCGGAGCGGACCTCTTCGTTGTCGTCCACCTCGGGGAAGAAGCGGGAGGTGCGAAGCACGAGGCAGTGAAGAGCGTGATTCCGGCTGAACAGCTGGCACAGATCCTCTGCGGCCGTCTTGGTGGCGCCATAGATGTTCTTCGGGCGCGGACTGACCTCGGACTGACCTCTTCCGTGATCCAGGCCGCCGGTGCATCTGCGGGCGGTGTCAGGGCGTCACCGAACGTGCCGGTCGTGCTGGTGAAGATGAAAGCACCGACCCGAGCGGCCACGGCTTCCTCGAGCAGGTTGAGTGTGCCGGTGATGTTGGTGTCGATGAAAGCCTGACGGCTGTGTGTGGCCACGTGTGGCTTGTGCAGTGTGGCCGAGTGGATTACCGCATCCACGCCACGCCACGCATGCACTCGCGTGCAACATCCCTGCTGGCAATCGACGCCACGTGAGTCGTGAAAGGGGACGGCACGACGTCCACGCCCACGACCGTGTGCTGCAACTGCACCAGACGCCGGACCATCGCCTCGCCCAGATGTCCCGAGCTCCCGGTGACCAGGATTTTCATGCGCTGCACTGTACTGCGGCCGGGTCTCCCGCCGCCCAACTCGGTATACCCTGGCAACATGAACCAGACCACTGCCCATCCCCAGCTGATCGAAGACTTGGTGGACGCCAATCGCATCCTCTTCCACCAGAGGATCGTCGATGCCTTTGGCCATGTCAGCGCGCGCCACAACCAGCACAGCGACCGCTTCCTGCTGGCCCGCAACGTCGCGCCGGGGCAGGTCAGCGCGGCCGACATCCTGGAGTACTCGGTGG
>JANOHV010000089.1:0-1559 GCA_031406795.1 Candidatus Rokuibacteriota bacterium | reverse complement strand
GTAGAGGACACCAGCGGCTGCGACCAACTCGCCCGGGGCGACGTCGATCGGCGCCGACGATGAACCGCCGTCACCGTTTTCGCGACCATTCTGGCGGCCCCGGCGTCTGGAGCGGCGACGGCGGCGACCGAATGGTTGCCGCTCTCCGCCTGGTTGCTGCGACTGAGAAGGATTATCTGATTGATTGCCTGGTTCGGACATTGGTTCATTGCCTGGCGAGGCCGGAACGGTGCCGGCTTCGCTCTGCGGGCGGCCGCCTCTGCGGCGTCGGCGCTTACGCGGGGTTCGATTGTCTGGCGTCATGCAAACTTAAAAGCACTAAGCTTTTCACCTGTGGTCCCTTGGAATCGACGATTTGCGGCGGAGAAATCGACTTCTCAAACGCCTGGCAGGTTGCTCTTTTTTGATCGTCGCAGTAGGTGCGGGCGTAGTATCAACGACCTTTTGGGGAAAAAGCAAGAAGAAAGAGGCAGGGCTCAATTCTCAAGGCTCAGAAGAGTTGCCGCCGGACTCGAGTGCGCGGTGTCAAAACTGCCTCGAGCCCTGAGCCCTGAGCCCTGCTTCTGACTTCCGGTTACAATTCACCGACTTTCGATCCTTCCTATGGCTGAAGACATCCTCGTCGTCGAGTACGAACCTCGTTATAACGACCGGGTGCGGCAAGCCTTGGCCGGGCAGCCCATCACTGCCTCTTTCGCGAAGGACGGCGAGGAGGCGCTCCGCGCGCTCGACTCCCTGCAGGTCAGCCTGGTCGTACTCTCCTCGGTCATCCCGAAGATCAGCACCCCCGACCTGATCCGCGCCATCCGCGGCAGGGGCGCACAGACCCCCATCCTTCTGACGGTCTCCGGTTACAACGGCAAGTTCCCGCAGCAGGACGCGGTCCGGCTGGGCGCCTCCGACATCCTCCCCAAGCCATTCTCGGAAAGCGAATTTCTCGGCAAGGTCCAGCAGATGCTCGCCTCGCCGGCGGAGAACAAGTTCACCTCCGACGACATCTTCGGCGATGTTCTCGAAGAGGCCAGGGCGCCGGTGGCCGCTACTCCCAGACGACCGGTGAGCTCGAAAGGCGACATCGACAAACTCGTGGCCGACAGCCTCGCCGGCGTGATGCCGAAAAAGAGGGAGTCGACCATGCCTGGCACCACGGCTGTGCCGCGGCCGAAGACCAGCCAGGCGGAGCTGGACAAGATTCTCAACGACTCGCTGTCTGGGCTGGAGAAGAGGAAAACGACGCCCGGCGTAGCAAAGCCTGCTTCACCGCTCGAGTCCGCACCCACTTACCAGACCGCACCCGACCGCGTGTTCACCGCCCCACCGCCGGTGTTCGAGCCTCTTGCCCCCGCGAAGGAAGAGCCCGAGCCGACCGACGGCGTCCGCTTCGGCCCGTACGTCCTCCTCGAAAAGATCGCCACCGGCGGGATGGCCGAGGTGTGGAAGGCAAGGAAACGCGGCGAGGAAGGTTTCCAGAAGATCGTCGCCATCAAGAAGATCCTTCCACATCTCTCGGACAACCAGGACTTCATCGAGATGTTCGTCGATGAGGCCAAGCTGGCCGC
>JANOHV010000084.1:0-18651 GCA_031406795.1 Candidatus Rokuibacteriota bacterium | reverse complement strand
TGCGCTGGGCCTTCACCTCGTTCGATTGCGCCAACTGGCACCCGCTGACCTGGTTGTCGCACATGCTGGACGTCCGGGTCTTCGGCCCCCTGCCCATCGGCCCGCACGTGATGAACGTCGTCTACCACGCCACTGCGGCGGCCCTGCTCTTTGTGCTGCTGCAGCGGCTGACCGGCGCGATCTGGCCGGCATTCTTCACCGCGGTTCTCTTCGCCGTGCACCCGCTGCGAGTCGAGTCGGTGGCCTGGGCCGCCGAACGCAAGGACGTCCTCTCCGCGTGTTTCTGGATGCTCACGCTGCTGGCCTATCTGCGACACGTGCGGCGGCCGGGGCCGGGGCGCCTCGCGCTGGCGGTGGTCAGCTTCGCGCTCGGACTGATGGCCAAACCGATGCTGGTGACCCTGCCCCTGATCCTCCTGCTGCTCGACTGGTGGCCCCTCGGCAGAACCGCGGGGACCGCCCGGCCCGGCGCGCGCGTCGTTCGGCTGCTTCTGGAGAAAGTGCCGTTCCTGCTTCTCTCGACGCTCTCGGCCGCCATCACCTACCAGGCCCAGGTCTTCGGCGGGGCGGTCGTTCCGTTGACGTCCCTGCCGATCGTCAGACGGCTGACCAACGCCGCCATCGCATTGCTGATCTACCTGTCGAAGATCGTCTGGCCGGCAGCTCTGTCGATGTACTATGCGCGGCCCCGCGGCGGCATCGGCGTGCCGGCGGGCGCCGGGGCCGTGCTGCTGCTGATCCTGGTGACCGTGGCGGCGCTGCTCTGGCGCCGCCGACGCCCCTACCTTCTGGCCGGGTGGGTCTGGTACCTGATCGCGCTGCTCCCGGTTCTCGGCATCGTCCAGGTCGGGTACCAGCCCTGGGCGGACCGCTACACCTACCTCCCGTCCATCGGCGCGATTCTCGCCGCCGTCTGGTTGGCGGCGGACGCCGCGCGGAGCCGGCGGCTGACGAGGACCGTCCTCGTCGGGGTCGGCGTGACCGCGGCCCTGGTCTTCTCCGTCGCCACCCAACGCTACCTTTCGGTGTGGCGCGACGGCGAGAGCCTGTTCCGGCAGGCGCTCAGCGCGGGAGGAGACACCTACATGATGCGCTTCTGCCTGGCAGGCGAACTGCTCCAGGTCGCGAGAATCGACGAAGCCGTCGTCGAATTCACCCGGGGTCTGGCGATCAATCCTCTCTACCCCGATGGACACCTCGGCATGGCCGTCGCGCTGGAGACCCAGGGAAACGCGGCGAAGGCCATGCAGCACTATCGCCGGGCTCTGGAACTGCAGCCGGGCCGGGCCGAGACGCATGTCCTGCTCGGATCGCTGCTCGAGCGAACCGGCGCCCCGGCGGGTGCCGAGGAGCATTTCCGGCAGGCCCTCCGGCTGCAGCCAGAGCATCCCCTCGCCCGCGAAGGGGTCTGCCGTATCCTGGCCGGGGCGGGCGCGAGCTTCCAGGCGCCTGTGTTTCCCGCGTGCGACGACGCCCAGTCCTGGTCGCTGTCGCTTGACAAACTTATCCCTGATACTTATGTTCAAAAAAGTATTTAGGAGGCCCACCGGGGCCGTTGCAGTATTGACAGGAGGAGCATTATGAAACGGCTGAGAAGTCAGGATGGTTTCACGCTCATCGAGCTGGTCATCATCATCCTGGTGCTGGGCATCCTGGCCGCGACGGCCATCCCGAAGTTCTACGACATGAGCGCCAAGGCCAAGGCCGCCGCCGAAAAGGGAGTGGTCGGCGGAGTGCGGGGTGGCATCGCGATCTCATACGCCAGCAACCTTCTCGCCGGTTCCACGAATTTTCCCGCGGATCTCGGCGGTGCGGTCGGAGCCGCCGCACCGGGGAACCTGCTGTTCAGCAACGTGATTTCTCCCGGAGTCGACGCGGATTGGACCAGAGGCGCCGCGAATCTCTTCGTCGGCCCCGCCGGCGGCTCGTACACCTACACCGCCGCATCGGGAACCTTCCAGTAATTCATCGCGGTTCACCCGCACTCGCGAACCGGCCGTCCCCGACGGCCGGTTCTTTTTTTCCGGGCTGCCCCCAAATCCGCTGCCCCTTCTGCTCTTCGTGAGCGAAATCAGGCTTTTCCCGGTGAGTTGAGATGCCTGCGTTCAGCTGGATCCGCGCGTACGCGCGGATCCAGGATGCCGCAGCTCCCGTGACGCCCGGGGCCGGAATTCAATTCTGTCCCCGAAGGCCGATATCCTTTACACTTTCCGAAATGTACCTTGACGCGTTCGGTTTCCGCGAAGCCCCCTTCGGCGTCACGCCCGACCCGCGCTTCTTCTACCTCGGCAACCCGCACGAGCAGGCCCTCTCGAGTCTCTGTTACGGCATCGAGCAGCGGCAGGGCTTCGTGATGGTCACCGGGGAGGTGGGAACCGGAAAGACGCTGCTCTGCCGGGCCCTGCTCGATCGTCTCGGGGAAAAGACCAGCACCGCGTTGATTCTGAACCCGTGCTTCGAACCCCTGGAGTTATTGCGGGCGATCGTCGCGGACTTCGGCATCGCCGCCGCGAGCGGTGAAAAGGCCGATCTGATCGAATCCCTGAACCGGTTCCTGCTCGCGAAACTGCGGCAGGGAGAGCACGTGGTCCTGATCATCGACGAGGCGCAGACGCTTCCGGACCGCTCGCTGGAGGAGATGCGACTGCTCTCCAATCTCGAGACGGATCGCGAGAAGCTGCTGCAAATGGTCCTCGTCGGACAGCCGGAGCTGCTCGACAAGTTGCGCCAGCCGCAGCTGCGCCAGGTAAACCAGCGCATCGCCATCCGCTGCAATCTGCAACCGCTGGTCCCGCGGGAAATCCGGATCTACGTCGCTCACCGACTGCGCGTGGCCTCCGGCCGCGAGCGCCCGGAACTCTTCTCCGCCGCTGCGCTGCGCGCGGTCTCCCGCCTGAGCCGGGGCTACCCTCGGGAGATCAACGCGCTGTGCGACCGCGCGCTGCTTGCCGCCTTTGCCGCCGGCCGCAAGCGGATCGGCCTCCGGCTCGTCTACCGGGCATGGCGGGATCTGCAGACGACACCGGGCCATAGTCGGCGGCGCCTGACGTCCATCCTCCGCTGGGCAGTGCCGCTGCTGCTGGCGGCGGCCGCGGCCGGCTTTGTGCTCCGACAGGAGTACCCGCTCTCCCGGCCCTGGCCTCCGGCGGCAACCGCCCCGGCCATGCCCCGGAGCGCCCCGGCGCCCGTGGAGTCCCCGCAGCAGCCGCTCACCCCGACGCCGGGCACCGAAGCCCCCTCGGACGGCGGGACCCTTAGCGCCTCTCTGGCGACGCTCGCCGAGCGGTGGAAGCTGGAGCGGCTCGCCGCCGAGGTGCGGTCGTGGCACTTCGTCAGCCTCAAGGACTCCTCGCTGCCGGCGTTCTTTCTGAAATCGGGCCTGGCTGAGAGCCACGGGATGGAAATCCTCGCGCTGCCGGCCACCACGGCCTCCCTGCGCACCACGAACCTCCCCTGCCTGGCCTCCGAAAAATCGGCCGAAGGTCACCGTTTCGTGGTCCTCGCCGGCCTGCAGGAGACCCTGGCCGTCATCCTCGACCCCGTCGCGGGCCGCCGCGTCCTGCCGCTCGCCGAGTGGCTGAAAAGTATCCGGGGATCGTTCTTCTTCCTGGTGCCGAAAGACACACTCGCTCCGCCGCTGCGTCCCGGCGATAAGGGACCGGGCGTGCTCGCGCTGCAGAAGGAACTCCGACGCGCCGGGTACCTGCGCGGCAGCCACGACGGCGTCTACGGCCGGGAAACGCTGGAAGCGGTACTCGCCCTGCAGCACAAGTACGGCATCGGGAAGGATGGGATCGTCGGCTTCGAAACGCGGCTGCTGCTGCGCCGACTCGGCAATCAGGCGATCCCGTCCCTGCTGAGGGCCCCGTGAGCGTCATTCACGAAGCGCTCAAGAGGGCCGAACGGGAACGCTCGGCGGGGCTCATCCCCCAGGCTGCGGTCGCAGTCACTGCTCCCGCGGCGCCATCACGACGGCTGCGTCATGGCGCCGTCGCCGTCCTCGGAGCAGCCGTCCTGCTCCTGCTCGGCCTCTCCTGGTCCCGCCATCGGGTCCCACCGCCCGAGAGGTCGTCAGCGCCCGGCGCGATCACCACCCTTCTTTCGCCGGCGCCCAGCGCCCTGGATCGATCGGCCGGGGCCTCCCCCCCGGCGGCGGCGGTCACCGCCAGCGCGCCGCCGGAACCCGACGCTGCCGCCGAGCCGGCGAGCCTCAACGCCCGGGCGGTGGCGGCTTTCCGGGAGGGCCGAACGGAAGCATCCCGCCGCTTGCTCGAACGGGCCCTGCACCTCGCCCCCGCCATGCCGGAGGCGCACAACAACCTTGGGATGGTCCTCCAGGCCGGGGGCGACCGCGCGGCGGCCAGGAAAGAGTTCCTCCGCGCCCTTGCACTGCGGCCCGGATATCCGGAAGCGCTCAACAATCTTGGCCTCTGCTTGAGCGAGGAGGGCCATCAGCGCGAGGCGCTCGAATCCTTCGAGCAGGCCCTGAGGTCAAGGCCGGGGTACGGCGCCGCCCATCTCAACATTGCCATCACGTTCGACAAGCTCGGCAGGCGAGTCGAGGCGTTGGCCCACTACCGGAAGTTTCTCGAGAACGCCGCTGCGGATGAAAAAGATCTGGTCGGGCGCGTCAACGAGCGTCTGCGGCGATGACAGACATCGCTCGGGTGGAAAAAAGAGTGTAATATCGACTGGGTGGGTCGTGGGATGTTACTGTGTTCTTGAACTTTCCAAGAACAGAGGTGTGAACCGCCATGAGACTTGGTTTCCGGTCGGCGAGGTTGACCCTCGGGATTGACATCGGTTCGTTCTCCCTGAAGGCGGTCAAGCTCGAACGTTCGTCGGCGGGACTCAAAGCCATCAGGGTTGCCTATTCGCGACTTCCCGCCGAGGAGGACACGGGGGAGGAAGAACTCGTCTCGCTGGTGAAAGAACTCCTCGAGCGCAATGGCCTGCTGAAGGAGCCGGCGAGCCTCATTCTCCCCGGCAGATCGGCAAGCGTCCGGTTCTTCTCCCTGCCGAAAATGCCGCGCGAGGAGTTGGCCCAGGCAGTCGCCTGGGAGGCCGCGAAGCACGCTTCGCTCCCCGCGGAGGACCTGGTCACCGATTTCGTCGCGTACGAGCCGGCTCCGGCACTCCCCGAAGGGCAGCAGCTGATCGTGGCCGCCATGGTGCCGCGAGCCACGGTGGACCGCTGGGTGGAGAATTTCGCCCGGATCGGCCTGCAACTCGCGGCGATCGACATTCGCGCCATGGCGCTGCTGGCGTACACCGACCTGCACGATCCCTGGGACGCCGGCGGTTGCCGCGCCCTGCTCGATCTGGGCGCTACCAGCACCGGGATCCACCTGTTTCAGCAGCGTCATCTCTGCTTCACGCGGGACATCGCCATCGGCGGAAACGACCTGTCGCAGGCGCTGGCCGACGTCCTCGATCTCGCCCCCCCGCAGGCGGACGAACTCAAACACCGCCTGGGACTGGCGGGTGCAGGGCCGGAGGGGGAAAAAGTTCGCCAGATTCTCGAGCAGGTCCTGGAGCGGATTGCGGTCGAGGTCCAGCGGTCGTTCGACTACTATCAGGCGCAGTATCGCGACGCCTCTTTCACCGCGGTCCGGCTGTGCGGCGGCACCGCGCTCATGCCGGGGATCGCCCGCTATTTCTCCGAGGCGCTGCGGCTGGAGTCGAGCGTCGATCAACCCTGGCAGATCGTTCCGCTCGACCCGGGCGTGGGGCGGGAGGCCGGCATCGAAGAACTCGGCCCCGTCTTCTTGGCCGCAATCGGCGCAGCCACACGACGCACCGGGCGATGATCGAGCGCATCAACCTTCTCCCCTCCCAGAAGCGAGCCCGGGCGACGGGCGGACCCGAGATCGGCTGGTTTGTGCTGGCACTGGGTCTCGTGGCCGCCTCGCTCATGCTGCTCGGCGGCCGGGAGATCCTGAAACGCGGCTCGCTCGCGCAGCGCCGCAGCGAAATCGTCAGGGAGCGCGACCTCCTGACGGCGGAGCTGCAGACCGCGGCTGCCGCCGTCGGCCGGATCCAGGCGCTGGCCGCCGAGGAGGCCGCACTGCAGGCCCGACTCGACGCGCTCGCGTCCCTGCAGCAGGGGCGACGATCATGGTCCGAACTCCTGGTCAGGATCAGCCGCCTCACGCCGGAGGGGCTCTGGCTCACCGCCGTCGAAACCATCGTGCCGGACGCGGGCGCACCGACGCCCCTGGCCTTGCGTTTCCAGGGCAAAGCCCTCTCACACCAGCGGATTTCCGAACTGCTAGGCAACCTCGAACGCGACCAGGAATTCCAGGAAGTCGCGTTGATCTCGACTGCCACGGGGACGTATCTGGACCGCGAAATCGTTGATTTCAACCTCTCCTGCCAGGTCCGGGCACGCTGATGGGTCAACCCTCCGGAGGCGCCGCGCTTCGGACAGCCTGGGGAAGAGCGCCCGCGCGCACCCGCTACCTGCTGCTCGGCGCTCTGGTCGCGCTCGCTTTCTGGCTTGGTCTGGTCACGCTGGTGCTGCCGCGGCGCGAGGCCCGACTGCAGCTGGAGGAGGAGATCCGGGCCCTGCTCCCCGGCACGGCGGCGCTGCGCCAGCAGATCGCGGCCCTCAGGAGCACCGCACAGGGAGAGGAGTCGCTGCAACGCACCCTGGCCGAGACCCGCCGGCAACTGAAGGAGACGCTGGCCCGCGTCCCCGAACGCCGCGAACTCGCTTCCTTCCTCCGCAATCTCACCGCTCCCGAAGCGGAGGACGGGGTCGTGTTTCTCTCCATCACCCCCGCGCCGCCGCAGAAGCGGGGCGAACTCCAGGAACTGCCGTTCACGCTCGAACTCGAGGGCACCTATCAGTCGCTCACCCGTTACCTCGCGCGCCTCGAAGCGCTCCCCCGTCTGGTGACGATCCGGCGCGTTGCGCTCGGGAGCGCGGCCGGCACTTCGGTCAGGCTGAGGGCTTCCATCGCGGCCGCGACATTCGTCCTGGGGACAAGCCCGTGACGAGACACCGGTCTATCCCGATCATGGCGCTGGCGACCTGGCTTGCGGCCGGCGGTGCGATGACGCTCGCGGGCGCGGCGGGCGCAGCCGCGGAGGAGCCGCGGGCCTCTCTCTCCGGCGTGCTCGAACTGCCCGCCGCCGAGCCCCCGCTGCCGCCGGTGAAAGACCCGTTCCGATCCCCGATCGTGCCGCGCGCCGCGGAGCCCGGCGAGCAGGCGAAACTTCCCGCGTTGCCGCCGCTGCAGCTGACGGCGGTCCTGCAGGGTCCCGAGAGCGTCGCTGCCGTGGTGAACGGGACGATCCTGCGGCCGGGGGACGCCTTTCTGGACATGAAGGTGCTCGAGATCGCGAAGCACCGGGTGCTGTTCCAGCGAGGCGAGGGGAAAGTGACGCTTTTCATGCAGGAAAAGCTTTACATTCCGCTCTCCCGCGAGTGAGAATGAAAATACGGTGTTTTTCGCACGGCGGAGGGGTACGAGTGTGAAGAACTGGGGACGTACATTGCTGGCTGCGCTGAGCGTCGCCCTCTGCTGCAGCGCCGCGGGCCGCTCGCTCGCCCGGGGCGAGGAGAACACCGGCCAGGCGCCGCCCCCCCGCCGGTTTTCGCTGGAATTCCGCGACGCCGACATCAAGGACGTGCTGCGCCTGCTCGGACAGGAGAACGGCATCAACATCCTCGTCGGCGACGACGTGACCGGAAAAGTCACGGTCAGTTTCAAGGAAGTGACGCTGGAGCAGGCGCTCGCCTCCATCCTGGAGAGTTTCGGCTACTCCTCCTCGACCAGCGACGGCATCGTCGTCGTCAGAAAAAGCGCGCTCGCGAAGGCCGTTCCCGAACAGATCGTCATCACGATGAAGGAAGGCGAGGCAGCCGGCGGGCAGCCCGCGGCCCGGCTCTTCTCCCTCGATTTTCGCGACGCGGAGGCCAAGGACGTGTTCCGCCTGCTCGGGCAGAAGAGCGGTCTGAACATCATCGTCGGGGACGAGATCACCGGGAGGATTTCCGTCAGTCTCAAGGACGTGACGCTGGACCAGGCCCTCCACCTCATCCTGCAGGGTTTCGGCAGCTCCTATTCGACGACGGACGGCATCGTCCTGGTCACCAGGAACCCGCTCCCGGGCTCGTTCGTCAGCCGCGCCGTCAAGATTCTCTACCTCGTGGATGCCGTCAGCGTCAGCGTCAGCGCCGGCGCCGGCGATGTCGTGGAGCGACAACTCGAAAACCTCGCCAGGACGCTCCAGCCGATGCTCTCGTCGCCGCCGCCGAAGGACAGCGTCGTGCCGGCCGGGCGGGAGTCCGCGGCGCAGAGCAGCCCGGAAGGCGGCACGGCAGCTGGCGGCCCCGCGGCACCCGAACACCGCAGCAGCGCGCTCGCGCAGATGCCCGGCATCAAGATCTTTCCGCGCATCAACACGCTGGTCATCACCGACACGCCGGAGCGCGTCGAGAGGATCGCCGCCCTGATCAGGGAACTCGACAAGCCCTTCCCCCAGATCAAGATCGAGGCCCGGATCGTCGAGGTCAAGGACATCTACCAGAAGGAGCTGGGCATCCAGTGGGGCGCCCAGTTCAACGCCGACGCCGCGCACGGCAACGCCACCCCGTACGCCTTTCCCAACTCGGTCAGCGTCGGCGGGACCCAGGGCCCTCCGGGGAACTTCCTCGTGAACCTCCCTGCCAACGCGCCGGTCGCCGGTGTCGGCATCTCGCTGGGCCACATCGCCAACGTGCTCTCGCTCGACCTCAAGCTCTCCGCGATGGAAAAGATGGACAAGATCAAGATCCTCTCGACGCCGTCGATCATGGCCATGCAGGGCAAAGAGGCCGTCATCCGCGTCGGCGAGCAGATCCCCTACACCTCGACCGCCTCGACCGTCGGCACCGTCGGCTCCGTCGCCACGACGACGCAGACCGTCAATTTCAAGGACATCGTGCTGCAGCTCAAGGTCGTTCCGTCCGTGCTGCCGGGGGGGCGGATCATCCTCGACCTGGTGGTGAACAAGGATACCCGCGGGCAGGAGATCATCCTCCAGGGCGAGAAGAACTTCTCCGTCGACACCAAGTCGGTGACCACCCGCGTCACGCTCCAGGACGGCGAAACCGGCGTCATCGGCGGACTCTACACCCAGCAGGAGGACGGCGTCACGTCCCAGGTCCCCCTGCTCGGCCGCATCCCCCTGCTCGGCTGGCTGTTCCGCTCGCGCAGCGAACAGAAAGTCCGCAATGAACTCCTGATCTTCCTCACGCCGCGGGTTCAACCACCCTGAACGGGCGCGAGGGCAGACGATCGACCAGGCCACAGAAAGAGGCAGCATGAGCGAGGAACGCAAGAAGAGAATCCTGATCGTGGACGACGAGGTCTTCATCGCCGAGACGGTGAAGTTCGCGCTGGAGCACGCCGGCTACGAGTGCCTCGTGGCCGCCGACGGCATCGAGGCCGTGCGGATGACGAGAGAGGCCAACCCGGACCTGATCCTGCTCGACATCATGCTGCCCAAGCTCAACGGCTTCAAGGTCTGCCGTCTGCTGAAGTTCGACGAGAAATTCAAGCACATCGCCATCATCATGATGACCGCGCGCACCCAGGAGAAGGATCGCACGCTCGGCATGGAGACCGGCGCGGACGAATACATGACCAAGCCGTTCGAGATGGAAACCATGCTGCGCCTCGTGAGAAAGCACCTCCCCCCCGGCGGGAACCCGCCGCAGGCCTGAAATGAGGGAGAACCCGGCGAGCGAACTTGGGGACCGCCTGGTCCGCGAAGGGCTGGTGCGGGCGGAGGAGATGGTCCGCGCCCGCACCGCGCAGGCCAGGACCGGCGAATCCCTCGGCACGGTGCTGGTGAAGATGGGGCTGGTCGCCGAGGACAAACTGCTCGCCTTCCTCGCGGAGCGGCTCAATCTGCCCCACGTGAACCTGAAGGACTACCTGATCGACCCCGAGATCATCCGCCTCGTCCCCGAGAAGGTCGCGCGCCAACACCGCATCCTGCCGCTCTTCAAGATCGAGAACGTCCTGACGGTGGCCATGGCCGACCCGCTCGATGTCATGGCCCTGGACTCGGTGCGCCGCCACGCCAAGTGCGAGGTGGAGGCGGTCGTGTCCAGCGACGCGGCGATCCAGGAGGCCCTCGTACAGTACTACGGCACGTCCCAGTCCCTCGCGGACCTCGTCGAGGGCATACGCGGCTTCACCGAAGAGGCCGCGGCGATCCGCGAGGACCAGCCCCAGCGCCTGCAGCGCCTGGCGGAGGGCCCCCCGGTGGTGCGTCTGGTCAACTCGCTCCTCACGCAGGCCATCCAGGAGCGGGCGAGCGACATCCACATCGAACCCGGGTCCGAGGACATCAGGATCCGGTTCCGGATCGACGGGCGTCTCCGGGAGTTCGCCCGCATCCCGCTGCGCCTCGCGCTGCCGGTGGCCTCCCGCATCAAGATCATGTCGAACCTCGACATCGCCGAGCGGCGCATCCCCCAGGACGGCCAGGTCGAGCTCAACCTGGGCGACCGGATCGTGGATCTGCGCATCGCCACCTATCCCTCCATCCACGGGGAGAAGATCGCCATCCGCATCCTCGACCGCAGCCTCGGCCTGAAGACCCTCGGGGAACTCGGCATGCCCGAGGCGCTGCTCCCGCGGCTCGAGGAGACCATCGCCAGCCCCTACGGCCTCTTCCTGGTGGTCGGGCCGACCGGCGCTGGTAAATCCACGACCCTCTACGCCGTCATGCAGCGGGTGCGCTCCGAGGACAAGAACACCCTGACCATCGAAGACCCCGTCGAGTACAAGATCGACGGCCTGACGCAGGGCCAGGTCAACGTCAAGGCGGGTCTGACCTTCGCCGAAGGCTTGCGCGCGATGGTCCGCCAGGACCCGGACATCATCATGATCGGCGAGATCCGCGACCTCGAGAGCGCCGAGATCGCTGTCCGCGCCGCGCTCACCGGCCACCAGGTCTTCTCCACGCTGCACACGCAGACCGCCGCCTCCGCGATCACGAGACTCCTCGACATGGGGCTCGACCCCTATCTGGTGGCGTCATCCCTCGAGGCCGCGCTGGCCCAGCGCCTGGTGCGCAGGATCTGCCCCCACTGCCGCGAGGCCCACACTCCGGGCGAGAAGATCCGCAAGGATTTCGCCGTGGCGCGGCGGGAGGGCGTGGTCTTCTATCGCGGCCGGGGCTGCAAGCAGTGCCGTGGCACGGGGTATCTGGGCCGGGTCGGCCTGTTCGAGCTGCTGAGTGTGGACGCGCAGATCCAGGAGTTGATCATGACCAGGACGCCGGCCGACATCATCCAGGCGCGAGCGGTCTCGCAGGGGATGCGCACCCTGCGGGACGACGGACTGGACAAGGTGCTCGCGGGCCTGACGAGCTTCGAGGAGATCATCCGTGCCACCTTCGGCCACTCCGCCGAGGAATGACGGCCGGGGGCGAGCGGACATGCTCAGCCAGAAGGGCTTCACGCTCGTCGAACTGGTCGTCGTTCTGCTCGTTGTCGCCGTCCTCTCGGTGTTTCTTGTCGAAAAGATCGGCAATGTCACGTCGATGAAGGCCGCGGCGTTCGCGAAGAAACTGCGCGCCGACATCCGCTTCGCCCAGAGCGTGGCGATGACCAGGAACCGGCGGGCGCGCGTCTATTTCAACGGCGCCGGGGGGGCGCCCGACCCCGGGTACGCCGTGGTGGTCGACGGCGCGGCCGGGCTGTGCAACGCCTTCATCGCGGTGGACAGCCCGGATCGCAGCGGCAGCCTCGCCGTCGCGCTCGGCACCGGCGACTACGCCGGCATCACGATCACGACCGTCCCGGCCGGCCCCGCCTGCCTGGAATACGATTCCCTGGGCACGCCCTATGACTGCCAGTCCAACCTCGCGATCTGCTCGGTCGCCGCGGCCGGGATGACGATCACCGTCCCGGAGGCCCCCGCCGCCGCCGGCACCGTCACGGTCGCCCCCGGGACAGGAGCGGTCAATTGAACGAAGACGGGTTCAGCCTGATCGAGCTCGTGATCGTCATCGTGATCCTGGGGATCGCCTCCGCCGGGCTGATGTCGGTCTTCAGCACCGGCACGAAAAAGAGCGCTGACCCGTTGCTGGAGAACCAGGCCCTGCAACTGGCCCAGGAGCGGCTGGACACCATCATCGGTGACCGCATGAACCCGGCGCGGGGCTACGCCTTCGTCGAAAACGCCGCCGTCAACTATCCCGCGGAAAACGCCGCCGCGCTGGGATTCCCGGGCTTCTCCCGAACGACAACCGCCTTCTGCGTCGCCGCCGCCGACCTCAACACCTCCACCGGCGCCCCGCCCTGCGCCTCCGGGTATCTCCACACCACCGTCACCGTCGCGCATGCCGCACTCTCCGGCGGGGTCACGGTGGAGTCCCTCGTGACCGATTACTGACGGGAGCGCGCGGTGTCCGCCGTACTCGCCACCATGAACAGACTGCGCGACGGGGGCCACGGGTCTCTCCCTTCGCGTCGCACGCGCGTCCGGCAGCTCCCCCGCCGCAGCGCGCCCGCTCAAGACAGCGGCGGCTTTACCCTGATTGAACTGGTGCTCACGATGCTCATCCTGGGAATCATCGCCGCGGTCGCCTCGCAGTTCGCCCTCCAGGGAATCCGCTCCTACTCGACCGAGCAGGACCGCGGGGACGCGCACTCCCAGGCGCGGCTCGCCGTGGAGCGCGTAACCCGCGAGGCCCGTTCGATCCGCAGCTGCGCGGACATCGTCGGCGCGGCCAACCCCGCCGCAACGCTCTCCTTCACCGACATCACCGGCGTGGCGGTGGCCTTCAGCGTCGCCGGGGGGGTCCTGAACCGGGGGGGAGACACCCTCGCGCAGGGAGTGACCTCAGCCCAGCCGTTCCGTTTTCTCGACATGAACGGCGCGGCGAGCACTTCGTGTCCCGTGCCGCCGAATCCCGCCGCGGCAACCGACATCTGGTTCGTCGAAATCGACCTGACCTGCGCCCAGGCAACCGAAAGCCTGCGGGTCCGCAGCCGGGTCCACCCACGGAATTTCAACTGATGGCGGCGACGTCGCTCCTCCCGAACCCTTCGCCGGAACCCGAAGCCCCCCCGCCGACCGGCGCCACCGTCCGGGTCCCGCGCGCGCGTCGCGACACCGCCGACCGGCAACGAGGCGCCTTCCTGATCATCGCCGCCGTGTTCCTGCTCATCGTGCTGGCGTTCCTGGGCGCCGTCTTTCTCACCACGTTCACGACGAGCACGTCGATCAGCACGGACGAGCTTCAGTCCACGCGCGCCTTCGCCGCAGCCGAAGGGGGCCTGGCCTTCCACCAGCGCGATCTGGCGATGAACCTGGACTGGTATCGCAGCAGCGCGGACCCGCTGCTCACCACCACCGGCAGGAACCTCGGCGCGGGGAAGTTCACCGCCGCCACGACCCTGCCGGCGACGATGCTCAGCGCGCGCATGTGCAACCCGGCGCTTCCCTCCTGCATCCCGCCGCCCGCGATCCGGGCCTACACCACGGATCGCTTTCCCGGCACCGGTTTTCTCCAGATCGGGGACGACCTCGCGACGGACGCGGAGTTCGTCCAGTACACCGGGATCGCCGGCGCCACCTTCACCGGCATCACCCGCAACGTGACGATCGGCGGCAGCGGCGGCACCCCCGGAGCGCACGCCCGCGGGTCGCGGGTCTACCCGGTCACCACGCTCCTCGACGCCCTGCCCAACACCTGCGCCACGATCCTCGCGCTGCGCGTCGCCACACACCCCAAGCTGCTCGGCGGCGGCACCCTGGCTGTGGCGGGAGAGGAAATCTCCTACGCCGGTTCCTCGAGCGCCGGCGGCGTGCTGACCCTCCGGGGCGTGGAGCGCTGTCGGAACGGCAGTTGCGCGTCTTGCACGCCCGCCCCGGCGCATGCGGCCGGAACCCCCGTGACGCCGCTGCTCCCGAACGCCGCCGCGCCCGACTTCGAGGCGGAAATCGTCTCCACCGGCACGGTCGGCGCGACCGCCCGCATCGCGAGAACCACGGTCCAACGCTGAAGCAGGGAGAATGGGCATGCGCATCACGTCACGGCTGACGATCCTGATCCTGGCGCTGTCGGCAGCGCCGTCGTTCACCCCGGCCGCCCGGGCCTATCCGGTCAACCAGTGCGCGTCCGACCGTTTCGGCGCGGATCTGGGCTGCACCGCCGGCGACGTCTCGATCAGTTCCATCGCGATCGCCGCCGGCGGCCAGCCCTCGTGCATCGGCGAGCAATCCCTGGTCTTCGACCTGGATGTCACCATCAACGCCGGCAACGCCAGGCGCTATGACATCGGCGTTTTTCTCGCCAACGACGGCAAGAGCACCCGGCTCACGAAAGCCCACAACGGCGCCGCCACCTGCAGCGTCGGCATGGTGCCGAAAAACCCGCTGCCGTTCAAGGATTGGGACGCCGACGTCTGCGGCGACATCGACGGCCCCGGGGCCGGCACTTTCCGGATGTCCAATGTCACGGTGCTCTGCAGCGCGGCCGGGTCGACGAGCGGCAAACTCGCCATCCCCTTCACGGTGACCTGGGACGTCAACGCCGGCGGCACCTGCTCCTCGATCGCGGACCCCATCCCGTCCGCGCAATCCAAGTGCAACGCGCCGCTGGTGCTGCAAACCGTGGAGGTGGTCGTCCTGCCCCTCGTCACCCACACCGACGGCACGGACTACATCAAGCCCGGCGCGGTGACCACCTATACCGTGGTCATCACCAACAACACCGGGATCGCCTATTCCTCCGCCGCCGGCAACGCCGCCGTCTTCAGGGACCCGGCCGCGGCCAATCTCAACGTCAGCGGCGTCACCTGCGCCGCCGCCGACGGCGCCTCCTGCCCGGCCGGCGTGACGGTGGCCGGCATGCAGGGCGCAGGGTTGAGCATTCCTGCGCTCCCGGTCGGCAGCAACGTGACATTTTCGATCACCGCGACTGTCGACGCCGGCGCAGCCATCGACACGCTGATCACCAACACCGCCAGCGCGACGGTGTATGGCCAGAGCAACTCCGTGAGCGACATCGACACGGTGACGTTGTCCCCCCCGCCCCTGATCACCAACACCGACGGCGTCAGTGTTGTCATTCCCGGCGGGTCGTCAACCTATACCGTGACGATCACCAACAACACCGGCGCCGACTTTTCCGCCGCCGCCGCCAATGCCGCTGTCTTCAGAGATCCGGCCGCAGCCAATCTCACCGTCGGCGGAGTCACCTGTTCCGCGGTCGGCGGCGCCTTCTGCCCCGCCGGTCTGACGGTTGCCGGCATGCAGGGCGCCGGGCTGACCATACCCGCGCTCCCCGACGACGGCCGCGTGACGTTCTCCATCAACGCGACCGTCAACGCCGCCGCACCCATCGGCACGGTGATCACGAACACCGCCAGCGTGACGGCCAACAGCCGGACCAACACCGCCCGCGACGACAGCACCGTCAACTACGCGGTCTTCGCCGCACTGGCCGTGACCCCCTCCTGCCTTTACTCCGGTTCCACGGCAACTTTCACGATGACCGTCACGAACTGGACGGGCGTCCCGATCAATGCGGTCACCCCGTCGCCGCTGACGAGACACGTCACCGGAGCGGCGGCGATCGGCGCCTTCACCGGGCCGGCGCCGGCCTCGGTCGCCACGCTCGCGCACGGCGCAACCGGGACCTTCACCTGGACCGCGACGGTCACCGGCGGCGTGAACGACCGGTATTACGTGAGCGGATACGCCACTTCCGGCGGCCCGCGGACGCTGACGGCGACTTCAAATACTCAGGAGATCAACGGCTACACCGTCGGCGTCAGCCCCGACACGACCTACGCCCGGAGCACGAATCAGCATCTGGCCTGGACGATCACGAACCACGGGTGCAGCACGGCGAGCGGCAACCCGACGAGCATCGATCGGGTTGCGATCGCCGCGCCTGCGGGCTGGACCCTGTCCGCCGACGGCTATGCGCTTGCGGCCAATCTGCTCTTCGACCTCGTTGAAACATGGACGATCTCCGGGTCGACCTTCACCGCGCCGAACCCGGCGGAGAGGATCCCGTTCACCGGCACCGGCGTCTTCGATCTGGTTTTCGCGGCGACACCGGCGGTTCCCGGCACCGCCGATTTCACGATCACCGTCACCGACGAGGCCGGAGCACCGACCACGCTGCTGACGACCGTGGGGAACGGCTCGGTGCGCGTCAACCCTTACAGCAACGCCACCCCGGGACGGGGCAATTACACCGGCGTCACGGTCTGGCAGGAGCAGTTCAAATGACTTCGTGGGCAGCCAAAATCCGCGCGCAAGGCACGGCGGAGCAAGGACCTCTGACTGCGAAGCACTGAGTAGCGCGGAAATCAAGTCCCGGAGACATTCGCTGCCACACGGTTCCGCGCGTGGGCGCGGAACGGGGGTCCGCACCCCTTGTCAGCCGCGCCGTAAGGCGGTAGCATCGCCGGCAGCGGAGTCTGGGCACAAGCACTGCGCAAGGAGAGCGGCATGAAGCCGAAGATCGTCGTAGAGTCGTCGTCGTCGGGGTCGCAGTCGCGCAAGTATCTGGTGCGCATCCGCACGGCAAGCGCCGAGTACGAGGGCATGTTTTACTCGCCATACCCCGACAAACGCCTCTCGGAGGTGCTGACGCGCATGGAGCAGTTCATCAACCTCAAGGACGCCAAGGACGTCGCCTCGGGCGACGCCTTCCCGTTCATGGTGATCAGCAAGACCTCGATCGAGACGATCAAGGTCGTTAAGGAGTGGACCTGACGGGGCCGGCCGGGCTAGGGCGTCTTCGCCCCGTCGCGGTGACAGAGCATGCACTGATCCTTGGGCGGATGCTTCGCCGCCTGCGGCGCTGACTTGCCCGGCGCGTGGCAGTCGCGGCACAGGGTAACCGCAAGGGGCCGGGGGTGGTTCTCGTCCTGAGGCACGTAGCGCGTCTTCCTCGCCCCGGCGAGGAACGTCAGGGTGCCCACCATCAGCAGCGCCCCCCCGAAAAACACCAGGTTCTTCTGCAGCGTCGTCAGTGCCATCGCGGTTCTCCTGCGTTATCGGTCAGACCGTGTTGTCCACCCGCGTCCTCGCGGCGACCGTCATCGCCCCAACGCGGTTCGAGCCGCCCCGTCGGCCGGCGGCTCACGGGAGCAGCGCCGCATCGGGCTGCTCAGCGTCTTCGAAATTGAATGGCGCGCAACCGCCGCCCGGCGGGCGGCAGATCTGGATGAAGAGCGCGGCAAGTTCGGGATCGAACTGGGTGCCCGAACAGCGCTCGATCTCCGACAAGGCCGCCTCCTGCCCCCGGGCCCGGCGATAAGCCCGCGACGAGGTGATCGCGTCGTAGGTGTCGGCGATCGCCACGATTCGCGCCCCGAGCGGAATCGCCTCGCCCTTGAGCCCGAGCGGGTAGCCGGTGCCGTCGAAGCACTCGTGGTGGTGCCTGACGATCGGCAACGCCCCCTTGAGGAAGTCCAGCGGTTCGATGATCTGCACCCCGCGCTCGGGGTGGGTGCGGATCATCGCGAACTCCTCGTCGGTGAGTCGCCCGGGTTTGCGCAGAATCGTGTCCTCGATGCCGATTTTGCCGACGTCGTGAATCATCCCGGCCAGCCGCAGCGTCTTGGCCTCCTCCTCGGACTGGTCCAGCCGGGCGGAGATGGCCATGGCGATCTCCGTGACCCGCCGCGAGTGGCCGGCCGTGTAGGAGTCGCGCTGCTCGAGCACGTTGACCATCGTGCGCAGCACGTTCAGCGAGTTCTCCTGCAGGCGCAGGTTCTCGAGAATGAGCGCGCGGTGATTGAGCGCCTTCTCGACGGTGTGCTGGATGGTCGCGATCCGGAACGGCTTGATGATGTAGTCGTACGCCCCATCCTTGATCGCCTTGACCGCTCCATCGACCGTGGCGAACCCCGTGACGATGATCACCTCGGTCTCGGGGGCCAGGGACTTGATTTCGCGCAGCAACTCGTGCCCGCCCAGCAGGGGCATGTTGATGTCGCTGATGACGAGGGGCATCAGGCGCTTGCGGAAGATGGCCAGCGCTTCGCGCCCGTCGGCCGCGGTCGACACCAGGTAGCCGATCCCGTCGAGGAAAGCCCGCAGCGATTCGGCGATGCTCGACTCGTCGTCGGCGACAAGGATTTCGACCCGTGAACCCCGCTCGCCAGCCTTCATATCGCCTCCCGTGATTGAGCTTGCCGGCACAGTGTAGGACGAGCGCCGCGCGCTGGCAAGTGTCCACGAGCCTTGGCTGCGAGGTTTTTCGACGCGGTGCGTTGGATTGTGCTACTTGTCGCTTCTGACGCGTTGAATTGAAGCAGGACCCAAATCCGCGCGTAACGCGCGGATCAGGAAAGTCAGGCTTGTCACCTGGTCCGGTTTATCCACGTCGTTGCTCATATCTGATCGCAATGCATGCTTCAAGCGATGCTTGACCTCTGCCACGCCGTGCTTCCTGCAACAAGTCCAGCTTTTTCCGCGGTTGAAATGCTTCCTCTGCTGCTGGATCCGCGCGTGCGCGCGGATCGGGGCAGGAGCAGGGCCCTGTCATCCACTGATCTAAGGAATTACTAAAGCTCAGCATTATTTGTCTCTGGACACCCGCTTGGTGTTTGTGTACGGTAATCGGCATGTTGAACCGTGAGCGGGAAATTGTCCGCACGGTAGTGGTTCGACT
>JANOHV010000046.1:0-6819 GCA_031406795.1 Candidatus Rokuibacteriota bacterium | reverse complement strand
CTTCAGGGAGGACCTTTACTACCGCCTCAAGGTCGTGGAGATCTCTCTCCCGCCCCTCAAGGAACGCGGCGGGGATATCACCCTTCTGGTGCGGCATTTCATCAGGAAGCTCGTCGCGAGGCTGAACAAGGAGATCACCGGGCTCTCCTCGGACGTGGAGCACCTCCTCGCGGGCTACCCCTGGCCCGGGAACGTCAGAGAGCTTCAGAACGCCCTCGAACACGCATTGGTATTCTGTCCCGGCGGGACGATCTGCCTCGAGCATCTGCCATCACAGCTCAGGGGCGGCGACGGCGCCACTCCAGCCGTTGCGCCTTTGCATCAGGGGGACGAGGCCCGAAAGATCCTCGCGGCGCTGCAGAGGACCGCCGGAAACAAGGCGCGGGCGGCGAGGGTACTGGGAATCGACCGGAAGACCCTATATCGAAAGATGGAGAAGCACCACCTCCCGGATGGACCCGCGGAGTGAATCTGCGCTTCAGCTGACCGTCCCGCCACACGTCGATAATCTTCCTGAAAGGCAGCACTTGTGTGGCGCCCCATACCTGTGGCATGCCACATCCGCTGCTCGATCAACTTCCTGGCTGCAAACGGCGTCGCTTCTTCGAACTCATTGTTTTTCCAGGAACAAATGGTTGCTCGGCCGTAGGGTTCCGCGCTGGCTCGATTCTTGTAAGGACCATGAGACGAACGTTCATCGAAAGGCAGGTTGCTTACGTGACGGCGCTTGGCCCAAAAAGGCGATGTCCGCATCTGGAGACGCCCTTCGACGACTGTTACATCAAGGGCTTGGGGAGCGCGGAAGTGGAAAAGGCCATCGACTACTGTGGCGGCGATTTCGAGAAGTGCGAGATCTACGCGCACCACCACGGCGGCGCCGGTGCGGACGCCCTCGCAGCCGAGGCCTACGGGTAGCCATCGGAACCGGCGCATACGCGCCACGGAACCAGACGGAGAGGGTGAGGGAGACGGATTATATGGAAGGAACCAGGCCGGGAACTTCTGGAGTGCGGGCTGCAATGAAAAGATCTGTGCCGGCCCTGCCGATTGTAGCGAGCGCCCTCGTGCTTTGTCTGGTATCCGCGGTCGTTGCCTGGGGGCAGGTCATCATCCCGCGCGGTTTCGTTCCGCTGAATCAGGTCTTCGTTCCGGAACCCCCCAATCTCGCGCAGTTCGTCAAGAACAAGGCAGCCGCGATCCGCCTTGGCAAAGCCTTCTTCTGGGACATGCAGGTCGGCAGTGACGGCCTGACGGCCTGTGCGACCTGCCATTTCCATGCCGGAGCCGACAATCGTCGCAAGAATACGCTGAACCCCGGGACGAGGGATACTCTGATCCCCGGAGGGGACCCGGTCTTCGGAAACAACCTCATCCCCGGCATGCCGGATTTTCCGCAGTTCGGACCGAATTACACCCTGCTCGACACCGATTTCCCGCTGCATCGGCGGGCGAACCCGCCGGACTCGCGATTCTCCCCCATCATTACCGACACCAACGATGTCGTCGGCTCCCAGGGCGTCCGGCGGGCGGCGTTCGTGAGTGTCGTGCGCGGCTCCGCCGTGGACACCGTGACGCCAGTCTGGGATCCCGTGTTCAACATCGCCCCCGACCCAGCCGTTGAGGATCCGACCTTCAACGTGCGGCGTGTGACCGCTCGTCAGTCCCCGTCGGTGATCAACGCGATCTTCAACTTCAACCAGTTCTGGGACGGGCGGGCCTTTTATGTCTTCAACGGCGTGAATCCCTTCGGCCCCGCCGATCCCGACGCCGGCGTCTGGTTTAACCAGGGAGGCACCATTGTCAAACAGCGGGTGGCCATCCCGTTCGCGAGCCTCGCCTCCCAGGCGACCGGGCCGGCGCTCGACGACACGGAGATGTCCGCGGCGGGCCGCACCTTCCCGCTGCTGGGTCGAAAGATGCTGAGTCTGTCCCCGCTCGGCCGTCAGGTCGTCCACCCCGGCGACAGCGTGCTCGGTCTTCTCTCCCGAGCAACCAGCCTGCCGGGCGGGGGCATCTCCGGCGCGAACGGGCTGAACGCGACCTATGCCCAGATGATCCAGGCCGCGTTCCAGAACAATCTCTGGAACTCAGCCAATCTCACGCCGGATGGCAACACCCAGATGGAAGCCAATTTCTCCCTGTACTGGGGACTCGCGATCCAGCTCTATGTGGCGACCCTGGTCTCCGATCAGTCACCCTTCGATCAATGGCTCGCCGGAGATCCCGCGGCACTCACTGCTCAGGAGCAGACCGGCTTCCAGCTCTTCGCCGGCATCGGCGAATGCACCGGGTGCCACGACGGTACTGTTTTCACGAATGCCTCAGCCGATGGCGTTGCCTTCCTGGACAACATCGACAACCGCGCATTCGACATAATGTTCACCGCCAACGGCGCGCCGTCCATTTACGACACCGGCTTCAACAACACCGCCGTCAGACCGACGACGGAGGACATCGGCCAGGGGGGAACCACGCCTTTCGTGAATCCGCGGACCGGCGCGCAGTATCCGCTCTCCTTTTCGCGGCGTGCCGAGCTGTGGAATCAGAGCCGTCTGCCCTTCGCCACGCCGCTCTTTCCGCCGCTCACCCCACCTGGTCTTCTCGTGACGGCAGAAGGTGCCTTCAAGGCCCCGACGCTGCGCAACATCGAGCTCACCGCCCCCTACTTCCACAACGGCAGCGATCTGACGCTCGATGGGGTGATGGATTTCTACACACGGGGCGGCAACTTCCCCATCGATAATCTTGCCGACATCGACCCGGTCATCTTCCGGGGGCTCCCCCTTCTCCAGGGCCAGGAGGCGATGCACGCCGCCATGATCGCCTTCATGAAAACGCTGACCGACCCGCGGGTTGCCGCCGAGTCCGCTCCCTTCGACCATCCGGAGTTGCTCCTCCCGGAGGGTGAGCCGGAAATCCTGACCCGGCTGCCCGCCACGGACGCCGACGGCGTGCCGGCGCCGTCGGCGACCCTGATGATCAACGCCGTTCTCTCCCCGACTTCGATCCCCACCCAGGTCGTCACCGGCACCGTGGAGGCGGGATTGACGCCGACGATCACGGTCAATGGAACCCCGGTCGCCGGGGTGAACGTGATCGACGCTGACTGGAATGTTCTTGTGACGGGGCTCGCCGACGGTGCGAACGTCGTCACGGCAACCGTCGTCGACCTTCTGGGCGTTCTGACGACGGCGACGGTTACCATCACCCTCGATTCGACGCCGCCGTCGCTGACCCTCAACCCCGTCGCATCCCCGACCGCGACGACCACGCAGAGCATCTCCGGCGCGGTGGAGGCGGGAATCGTGCCGGTGGTGACGGTCGCGTTCCCGGTGACCGCCACGCTGCCGTTCGTCTCGGGCAGCTCGTGGAGTTCGCTTGTCTCGAATCTTCAGCAGGGGGACAATACCATCACCGTCAGCGCGGTCGACGCGGCAGGGCTCCTGACCTCGCTCTCGACGAGCATCACCGTGGACTGGCGCGCGCCCGCTCTGACCATCAATCCCGTCGCCTCTCCGACCGGCGTGCCGACGCAGATCGTCTCCGGAACGGTCGAAGCCGGCATCGTGCCGGTGGTGGTGGTGACCCCTCCCGTAACGGCCGGAGCGGTCGTCATTGCCGGCGGTACGAATTGGAGCGTGTCGATCTCCAATTTTCAGTCGGGATCCAATACCATCGCCGTGAGCGCCACAGACGCGGAGGGGAACCGGTCGGCGCTCTCGACGGCCATCGCGTTCAATTCCGCCCAGACGATCAGCGTGATCAACCACGTCCCGGCGCGGGCGCGGCGCGGCGACAGCTTCATGGTGTCGGCGAGGGCGACATCCGGCTTGCCGGTTGCGATCACGGCCTCGGGTGCGTGCAGCGGCGTCGGCACGGGTTCAGGGACCGTCACGATGACCGCTACAAGCGGCGACTGTCTGGTGGCGTTCGACCAGGCCGGCGACGGCAACATCAACGCCGCGCCGCAGGTGACGGAGCAGATCCGCGCAAACGCCGCGAAGAACGATTTCGACGGTGACGGCCGCACGGACATCGGCGCCTATCACGCCGACAGCGGCGGTTGGTACCTCTTCAAGAGCACGGAGGGGTTTGGTCAGACGCAGTTCGGTTACACCGGAACCCTCCCCGTGGCGGCCGACTTCGACGGGGACGGCCGGGATGACATCGGGGTCTACGACGATCAGCACGGGAAGTGGTTCCTCTCGAAGACCGCCGAAGGACACCAGGAGACGGGCTTTGGCTACGAAGGGACGATCCCGGTGGTCGGCGACTTCGACGGGGACGGCCGGGATGACATCGGCGTCTACGATCAGATCGGTGGCAACTGGAACCTTTTCAAGAGCGCCCAGGGGTTCTTTCAGACACAGTTCGGTTTCGAAGGAACGATCCCGGTGGTGGGGGACTTCGACGGGGACGGCCGGGATGACTTGGGCGTTTACTATCCGGCCGGCGGCAACTGGTACCGGTTCAAGAGCACCGAAGGCTTCTTCCAGACGGCGTTCGGCTACGCAGGCACGATCCCGGTGGTCGGGGACTTCGACGGGGACGGTCGGGACGACATCGGCGTCTACTATCCGGCGGGCGGCAACTGGTACCTCTTCAAGAGCACGGAAGGCTTCTCGCAGACGACGTTCGGCTACGCGGGAACGGAACCGGTTGTCGGGGACTTCGACGGTGACGGTCGCGATGACTACGGCGTCTACTATCCGACCGGCGGCAACTGGTACCTGTTCAAGAGCACGGAGGGGTTCTCTCAGACGACGTTCGGGTTCGACGGGACCATCCCGCTGGGAGGCACGCTGCGGTAGCGCGGGTGTCCGTCGGGAGAAGCAGCTGATTCAACCATCTCTTCGTGGGCGCGAATGGAGATGATCTGTGGGGATATGCCTGGAAGCAAGAAGGGGACGATGCATCGCGCCAGATGCAAAGCGGCATGGCAGAAGAGCATCGAGACAAACGGTGCCAACCAAGGAGGAAGGAAATGAGTTCACCGAGAAAAGTTCCTGGCTTTGTTGTCCTGGCCGCGGTACTCGTCGCGACGGCATTGTCCGCCTCAAGCTCCGCGGCGCCACTGCCGGGAGGAACGCTCAATCCCCTGTCGATCGCCAAGTTCGTCGACCCGCTGCCCATCCCGGGCGTCATGCCGCAGACACCTGATCCCGTCCTGGCCGGACAGGGCATCGACTACTACGAGATCGGCCTGCGGCAGTTCAAACAGCAGGTGCTCTCCTCCAAGTCCACCAGGAACAAGGCTCTCCCCAAGACGACGGTCTGGGGGTACGGGTCCTTGACCAACCCGGCGACGTTCAGCTACCCGTCGCTTTCGATCGAAGCCGCGTACAACAAGCCGCTGCGGGTCAAGTGGGTGAACCAGCTGGTCGTCAACCCGGATGCCTGCGCGGCATCGGCGAGCCCGGCCACCGACCCGGCCTGCAATTTCCTGCCCCATCTGCTTCCGGTGGACCAGACGCTGCACTGGGCGAACCCGCCGCAGGATTGCATCAACCCGATGCCGGGAATGCCGATGCCCGACTGCCGCGGCCTCAGCCAGCTCCCCTACAGCGGCCCCGTGCCGTCGGTCCCGCACCTGCACGGCGCGCACGTGGAGGACCACAGCGACGGCTACCCCACCGCCTGGTTCCTGCCGGCGGCGAACAACATCGATCCGACGTACGCGACCGTGGGGTCGACCTTCAATCAGAGCCAGATCCCGGGCGCGCTCGTAATCCCCGGGGAGGCGCTCTATCAGTATCGCAACGATCAGCGCGCCACGACCCTCTGGTTCCACGACCACACGCTCGGCATGACCCGCACGAACGTCTACGCGGGGCCGGCGGGGTTCTACCTCGTGCGCGGCGGAGCCGATGATCTCCCCGCAACCGCTCTTCCCCGCGGCAAGTATGAGATCCCGCTGGTCATCCAGGACCGGTCGTTCAACGCGAACGGCTCGCTCTTCTACCCGGACACCCGGGCCTTCTTCGACGGCTTCCTCGGTCCGTACATCGGGGACGCGTTCTTCCCGAGCGACGTCGCCCCGATGCACAACCCGGAGTTCTTCGGCAACACGATGGTCGTGAACGGGAAGACCTGGCCCTTCCTCAACGTCGAGCCGCGCAAGTACCGCTTCCGCATTCTCAACGGCTCCGACTCGCGGTTCCTCGTGCTCGCCCTCAACAACATGAACGTCAAGGTCACCCAGATCGGCTCGGAAGGCGGGTTCCTGCCGGCTCCGGTGCGGCTCCCGCAGCTTCTCGTCGGCCCGGCCGAGCGGGCGGACGTGATCATCGACTTCTCGAAGATGAAGGTCGGGGCCACGGTCACGATGAGGAACCTCGGCCCCGACTCCCCGTTCGGCGGCTTCCCGATCGCCCCGATCGACCGTGCCGACCCCTCGACGACGGGCCAGGTGATGCAGTTCCGGGTCGTGCGGCTGAACTCGGTCGACACGCCCCCGCTGGCCACGCTCGCATTCCCGGCGATCACCCCGATCAGCGAAGTCGGCGCGCCGACGCGGCAGGTGAGCCTGAACGAGGACATGTCCTCGCTCGTCTGCGTGGACGCGGTCACGATGGCCTACCTGCCGGGGCTGACGCCGCCCAACTGCGGCCCGACCGGCATGGAGATGGGTCCGGTCTCCGCCAGGCTCGGCACCGTGGTGAACGGAGTCGGCGTTCCGATGAACTTCATGGACCCGATCACGGAAACCCCGGCCTTCGGCAGCACGGAGATCTGGGAGATCAACAACTTCACGGTCGACGCCCACCCGATCCACCTCCACCTCGTGATGTTCCAGGTCATCGACCGCACGGACATGCT
>JANOHV010000040.1:0-34029 GCA_031406795.1 Candidatus Rokuibacteriota bacterium | reverse complement strand
GGACTGGTGCCCGGGGCCGCCTGCGATCGGGTCAGCGCCGAGTGGCTCGCTCCGGGGCAGGAGCCGCGGGAGGTGTGCGATCACCGCGCCGCCGCGGCGGTTGCCGGGAGCAGGCCTCCGGCGGCTCTGCGCGGCACGCAGGCCGCCCGGCTGCGCGTCAGCTCTCCCGAAGCGGGCGCGGTCCTCCTCGCCGACCCTGAAGTGCCTGCGGGATCGTCAACCATCGCTTTGCAGGCTGAGGCCGAGCCCGCGCCGCCGGAGCTGATCTGGTACGTCGACGGCCGCCCCTGGCGCATCGCCGGATACCCGTACACCCTGCGCTGGCCGATCGAGCCCGGAGCGCACACGTTCCAGGTGCGGATCCCCGCCCAGGAGGAGCGCTCCCCCACGGTCCGCATCGCGATCCACTGACGGGAACGCGCGCCGACCCGGGCCGGCGCTTGACACCGACCCGGGTCGGCGCTATTCCACGTATCATGAACTGGCGCAGGTCCGCGAGCCTCGGCCTCCTGATCGGTGCCCTCGTCACCCTCGCCGCGTGCGCAACGGCTCCCACGCCCGATTCCGGGAAACCCGACGGCACGGCCAGCCTGCTGCAGGTCTGGTCGGCGCCCGCCGGCGCCCGCATCATCGTCGATGGCAAGGCAACGGGCTTCCGCTCCCCGACGGCTTTCCCGCTCCCGCCCGGCGTGCACCGCATCACCCTCTCGCTGGCCGGCCACCGAAACGCCGAGGAGACCGTGCGCCTCGGCCCGGGGGACACGCTGCGGGTCGAAGCGATCCTGACGCCGCTGGCGTCCGGAACCCTCGGCATCGGCAGCGTCCCCGCGGGCGCGGCGATCCTCATCGACGGCCTGCCGTTCGACCAGCGCACGCCGACGGTCGTCCCGCAGCTGATGGTCGGGACCCACACGGTGCAGCTGCGCCGCATCGGCTTCGAAGACTGGTCCCAGGCCGTGGTCATCACGCAGAACCGCGCGATGGAGATCCAGGCCCATCTCACGCCCTCCCGCAGCAGTTGCGGCACGCTGGCCGTGCAATCCCAGCCTCCGCGCGCGGAGATCTTCCTCGACGGCCTGACAACCGGCAAGTTCACGCCGCAGCGCCTCGACGGCCTCCCCCCCGGGAATCACCGGGTGGAACTGCGCCTCGACGGCTTTCGCGCCTGGCGCGGCGCCGCGGTGATCCGCGAGGGTCACAGCGAGAACCTGCTGGTCTCGTTGCGGCATCTGCCGGCGCAGGAAGTCGGCGGGGCGCGGATCGAGACCGACCCCCCGGGGGCCTCGATCAAGTTCAATGGGGTCCTGCTGCGGCAGAAGACCCCCGTGGAGTTCTCACGGCTGGCGCCCGGGGCGTACCCGCTCGAGCTCTCCAGGCCCGATTCGCGCACCTGGAAGGGCGAACTCACGGTTCTGCCCGGGGAGCAGGCTCTGCTGCAGATCTGGCTCGAACCCGAGACGAAACATGAAGCCGGGAAGGGAACCTCTCCCCGATAACCCGCACAAACGAAAGCGGGGCCCCGGCGCATGGCCGGAGCCCCGAGATACTCACCCTGAGGTGTACGCCGCCGGCTTAGTAGCGGTAGGTCGCCTCTAGACTGAAAGTGTTCTGGGAGTGGCTGACTTCCAGCCCGGGACCGAAGTTATTGACCTGCTGGTTCGTGTTGTTGTTGACCTGGGAGTTCTCGAAGGCGTGCTCGTACGCCAGGTTCAGACTCCACGGCCCGCGCCCCAGCCCGTACCCGAGCGTCAGGTGATGCTCGACGATCGCGGGGAAGAGCGGGTTGAGATTCGCATCCGGGACCGGGTTCTTGCCATAGTTGTACCCCGCCCGCAGCGTCTGCGTGCTGTTGAGCGCGTATTCCACGCCGATCGCGTAGACAAACTGGTCCTCCCAGGCCATGTCGAAGGCGATCTCACGCGAGGTCAACCCGACGAGCTGGTCGGGGCTGGAGATTTTCAGCAGAGGCTGGTCGATCGCGGCCGACCAGTTGATCCACTTGACGTCGAACGCGACGGTGAGCCCCCTCGCCGGCATGAGCGCGACGCCCGCTTCGATCTCCTGGGGCCAGGTGAAGTCCTGCATTTCGGCGTCGTAGTTGACCTTCATCTGGCCGAAGTTCAGCTTGGCGTTGCCGTCCTCGAGCTTGATCGTCGACTCGCTGGTGTACGTCGCACCGAGGCGCACCATCGGCCCGAGCTTGACCTGGGCCCCGACGCGCCCGGCGAAGCCGAAGCTCTTGAGCCCCGTGACGTCCATGCCCGCGAAGTCATCCCCCGTGCCGGGCGTGCCGTCCGGCCCCGCCGAGTAGGTCCCCGGGTAGAACGAGAATTGAGCCTGCGAATAGCCCACCATCAGCGTCGCCCCGAGACTGACGGCTTCGTTGAGCGTGTAGGAAAGCAGCGGATTGAACCGCATGAAGGAAACCTGCGACGTCAGCTCGTCCTGGGTGCCCATACCGGTGTTGACGTCCTGGAAGTCCACGCCCATGCCGCCCTGGGCGTACAGGCCGAAGCCGAAAGCCAGCGGGCTGTCTTTCAGCCGGTGCACATACCCGATCTGCGGCATCCAGAAACTGAAGCCGGCCGACTCGCCGTCGACCGAATCGGGGCCGGCCGGCGTGTTGTGCTTGAGGCTCAGCGTCGGCATCAGGAACGTGACGCCGATGTTCGCCGAACTCGGACTCGCCTCGGAAACCGCCGCCGGGTTGCCGCTGACGTTCCCCGCGTCGCCGGCGACCGCGACGTCCGCACCGCCCATCCCGATCGCGCGCGTTCCATACCCGATCATGTCCATGCCGTTGGTGGCACCGGCCGGGACAACCCCGATCGCGCCCAGAAGTGCCGTCACTGCGAGTGCCGAAAAAATCTTCTTCATGTCCGCTACCTCCCTTGTTGGTTTATACCTTACCCAGATTACAACATTCGTGTGAACAATGGTGCAAGATTCGAGCCCTCGGCTGATCGCCGCTCAATGAACTGAAATCTCCCCCCGCCGGCGGAGGATGGGCAGTGCCGAACCCTCAGTATGATGGCCGCACTGACAGCCTGACAGAGCGACCTGACAAGTTGGCATTGCTCGAAGCTGTGAAAGATTGCACCACCACAAGACCCTTTTGTCGCCGCTGAAATTCAGTATTTCCCGACTTCGGCCTCGGCAGCGATTCTGGTATGGATTTTGCTATGAAGAACGCGTGATTCACCGCGCCGGCGGCACGCTTCGTCCGGTGTGAAGCGACCAACGGGAACGGGTTACGACTGGACGAGGGCTTTGGACAGGGAGGTGACGGCCGGAAAGGAAGCGCACGCAGGTTACCCAGAACGGGAATCGCAGGTTCCCAGGAGTGTCCCGCTGTCGGGACCGTCAACAAGGAGGAGAGCTGATGCCGAGTTATGTTCTCACGGAAAAGTGCGACGGGTGCAAAGGGCAGGACAAGACCGCCTGCCAGTACATTTGCCCCAACGACCTGATGGTGCTCAACCGCGACATCATGAAGGCCACCAACCAGGAAACCGACCAGTGCTGGGAGTGCTACAACTGCGTGAAGATCTGCCCCCAGCAGGCGATCGAGGTCCGGGCCTACCAGGATTTCGCCCCCCTCGGCGCGAACGTCATCCCGATGCGCTCCACCGACTCCATCATGTGGACGGTGAAGTTCCGCAACGGGATCATCAAGCGCTTCAAGTTCCCGATCCGCACCACCGTCGAAGGGTCGATCGACCTGTACACCGGCAAGCCCGAGCCCGATTTCGCCAAGCTCAAGAGCTCCGGTTTCTTCAATTCCGAGGCCCGCAAGTAACCGCCGGCCGGACCAAGGAGGAATAAAACAGCATGGAAAAAACTACCTGCACCTTCTCCTTCTGCGAAAAGCCCAAGGTCATCGAGATCGAGACCGACCTGCTGCTCATCGGCGGCGGCATGGCCTGCTGCGGCGCCGCCTACGAGGCCGCCCGCTGGGCTGACGCCAAGGGCATCAAGATCACCATGGTCGACAAGGCCGCCACGGACCGCTCCGGCGCCGTCGCGATGGGCCTCTCGGCGATCAACACCTACGTCGGCGAGAACAAGGTCGAGGACTACGTCAAGTACGTCCGCGCCGACCTGATGGGCATCACCCGCGAGGACCTCACCTACGACCTGGGCCGGCACGTGGATGACTCCGTGCACCTCTTCGAGGAGTGGGGCCTGCCGATCTGGAAGAAGGGCGACGACGGCTTCTCGCTCGACGGCTTCCAGGCGCGCGACGCCGGCAAGAAGATGCTCAAGGACGGCGGCACGCCGGTGCGCTCGGGCAAGTGGCAGATCATGATCAACGGCGAGTCCTACAAGGTCATCGTGGCCGAGGCCGCCAAGAAGGCGCTGGAGTACAACCGCAAGAAGACCGGCGTCGACCAGAACCATTTCGAGCGCGTCTTCATCGTCAAGCTCTTCCACGACGCCAACGACCCGAAGCGCGTCGCGGCGGCGGCGGGCTACTCGGTGCGCGAGAACAAGATCTACATCTTCAAGGCCAAGGCGATGATCAACGCCGCCGGCGGCGCGGTCAACGTCTTCCGCCCCCGTTCCACGAAGGAAGGCCAGGGCCGCGCCTGGTACCCCGTCTGGAACTCCGGCTCCGGCTACGCGCTCGGCATGCAGGCCGGCGCCGAGATGACCCTGATGGAGAACCGCTTCGTGCCCGCGCGCTTCAAGGACGGCTACGGGCCGGTCGGCGCGTGGTTCCTCTTCTTCAAGGCGAAGGCGACCAACGCCCTGGGTGAGGACTACTGCACGAACGAGGCCTACCTCGCCGAAGCGCGGGCGAAGTACGGCAAGTACGTGGACGCGATGGGCACCGCCATCCGCAACCACCTGATGATGAAGGACATGAAGGCCGGCAAGGGTCCGATCCTGATGCGCACCCACGAGGCGATGGACGCCATCAACAAGCAGTTCGTGGCGGCCCTCGGCGAGAAGGAAGGCAAGAAGAAGGTCAAGCACCTCGAGGCCGAGGCCTGGGAGGACTTCCTCGACATGGCGATCGGCCAGGCCGGGCTGTGGGCTTCCAAGAACATCGAGCCCGACAAGTCCCCCTCCGAGATCATGCCCACGGAGCCCTACCTGCTCGGCTCGCACGCCGGCTGCGCCGGCTTCTGGTGCTCGGGTCCCGCCGACATCCCCGGCACCCCGGCGCACTACCACTGGGGCTACAACCGGATGTCGACCGTGCCGGGCCTGTTCATGATCGGCGACGTCTGCGGCGCCTCCGGGCACAAGTTCTCCTCGGGCTCGCACGCCGAGGGGCGCATCGCCGCGAAGTCCGCCATCGCGTTCATCCTCGACCACCCGGATTACAAGCCCACGATCAAGGAGACGGCCGACGAGGTCGCCGCCGAGCTGTACCTGCCCTACGAGGTCTACGAAAAGCACAAGACCTTCACCACCGACCCGAAGACCAACCCGCACTACATCAAGCCCGACATGCTCCAGGCCCGGCTGCAGAAGATCGCCGACGAGTACTTCGGCGGTTGCGGCACCTGGTACATGACCTCCAAGACCATGCTCGACGCGGGCCTCCAGCTCCTGGACATGCTCAAGGAGGACGCCTCGCACATGGCGGCGGCGAACCTGCACGAGCTGATGCGCTGCTGGGAGAACTACCACCGCATCCTCTCGGTCGAGGCGCACGCCCGGCACATCCTGTTCCGCGAGGAAAGCCGCTACCCGGGGTACTACTACCGCGGCGACTTCGACATGATCGACGACGTCAACTGGAAGTGCTTCACGAACTCCGTGTACGACGCCAAGGCCAACACCTGGACCATGAAGAAGGTCGAGTACAAGCAGCTCTTCGAGTAGCAGTCGCGTTCCCGGGGGAGGGTCTCACGGCCCTTCCCCGGGGTTTTTCTCACCCCCTCGCAGACATCCCTGACGCCCGCCGCGGGCAGATGATTTGTACCCAGCAAGGAGAGCGTGCATGACGGAACAACAGGCAGCGCAGCAGACCAAGGCCGTGCTCGTGGTCGGCGGCGGCATCGGCGGTCTTACGGTGGCCGTTGAAACCGCCGAGGCCGGATGGCCGGTGGTCGTCGTCGAGAAGAACGCCTTCGTCGGCGGCCGGGTGGCGGCGAACCACCTTTACTTCCCGAAGATGTGCCCCCCGACCTGCGGCCTGGAGATCAACTTCCAGCGCCTGCGCAAGAACCCGGCGATCAAGATCCTGACCCTCGCCGAGGTGACCAAGGTCTCCGGCGGCGCGAAAGACGCCGTGGCCACCGTCACCGTCAAGCCGCGCTACGTGAACGAGAAGTGCACCGCCTGCGGCAAGTGCATCGAGGTCTGCCCGGTTTCGCGCCCGGACGCCTTCAACGCGGGCCTGGGCACCACCAAGGCCGTCTATCTCGCCCATGCGATGGCCCACCCCCAGCGCCTCGTCATCGACGGCTCGGTCTGCCTCGGGAAATCCTGCGGCAAGTGCGCGACCGTCTGCCCCTACGGCGCGATCGACCTGGACATGAAGGAGCGCACCCTCGAGATCCCGGTCGGCGCGATGGCCGTCGCGACGGGCTGGCTCCCCTACGACGCCAAACGCATCGACACCCTTGGCTTCGGCACCTCCAAGAACGTGATCACCAACGCGATGATGGAGCGCCTCGCGGCGCCGAGCGGCGTCACGGGCGGCAAGATCCAGCGCCCCTCGGACGGCGCCGCCCCCAAGCGCGTAATTTTCGTGCAGTGCGCCGGCTCGCGCGACCGCCTGCACCTGCCGTACTGCTCCGCCGTCTGCTGCCTGGCCTCGCTCAAGCAGGCCGGCTACGTGCGCGCCCAGCACCCCGACGCCGAGATCACGATGTGCTACATCGACGTGCGCGCGCCGGGCAAGCTCGAAGACTTCTCCGTGAAGGCCCAGGCCGAGCACAACATCACCATGCTCAAGGGCAAGGTTGCGAAGGTGACCGAGAACGCCGCCACCGGCGAGGTCACCGTCGAGGTCGAGGACATCCTCGGCGGCGGCATCCGCCGCCTCACCGCGGACCTGGTTGTTCTCGCCACCGGGATGCCGCCCGCGACGACCGGGCTGCCCGGCGTGGCCTACGATACGAACGGCTTCGCCACCGGCCCCTCCGGCGCGGTGCCGGTCTTCGCCGTCGGCTGCGCGAAGAAACCCCTCGACGTCGCCGGCACGGTGCAGGACGCCACCGGGGTCGCCCTCAAGGCCATCCAGGCCATGGCAAGGAGCTAGGAGCATGGAGAAGAAGATCGGAGTCTACATCTGCAGCGGCTGCGGGATCGGCGAGAGCCTCAACGTCGAGAAGCTCGCCGCCGTCGCGCAGCGCAAGGGGGGCCAGGTCGTCAAGACCCACCCCTGTTTCTGCGGCGAAGAGGGCAACGCCCTGCTCGCGAACGACGTCGCCAGCGAGGGCGTGAACACCGTGGTCATCGCGGCCTGCTCGGCGCGCGCCATGACCGACGCTTTCCGCATCGACGTGCCGATCCTCGAGCGCGTCAACCTGCGCGAGCACGTCGCGTGGAGCCACGAGCCGAACGACGAGCACACCCAGCAGCTCGCCGAGGACTACCTGATCATGGGCATCGTGCGGGTCCAGAAGACCTCGCCGCCCGAGCCGAATATCCAGGACATCTCCAAGGTCGTCCTGGTCGTCGGCGGCGGCCTGACCGGCATCAGCGCGGCCCTGGACGCCGCGGAAGCCGGCTCCGAGGTCATCCTGATCGAGAAGTCGCCGCGGCTCGGCGGCTGGCTCGCCGGCGCCTGGAAGGACCTGCCCTCCACGGCGCCCTATCGCGACCTCGAGACCCCCCAGGTCGCCGAGAAGGCCCGCCTCGTGCAGGCCAACGCGAAGATCCGCGTGATCACCGGCGCGAGCATCGAGAAGATCGCCGGCGCGCCCGGCCTTTTCGACGCGACCGTGAAGACCGAGGCCGGCGAAGAGACGATCCGCGTCGGCGCGATCGTGCTCGCCACCGGCTCGCGTCCCTACGACGCCACCAAGCTCGCGCATCTCGGCTTCGGCAGCAGCCCCGACGTGATCACCGCGGCCGATCTCGAGGCGATGGCCGTCAAGGGCGAGATCCACCGCCCCTCGGACCGCAAGAAGGCCAAGAGCGTGCTCTTCATCCAGTGCGCCGGCTCGCGCGACGAGGCCCACCTGCCCTACTGCTCGGCCACCTGCTGCGCGACCTCGCTCAAGCAGGCGATGTACATCCGCGAGCGCAACCCCGAGGCCGAAGTCACGATCGTCTACCGCGACATGCGCACCCCCGGCCAGGGGGAGTTCTTCTACCAGCGCGCCCAGGAGGACCCGGGCATCTTCCTGACCAAGGGCGTCGTGACCGGCGTGACCGCCGCAGGCGGAAAGATCCAGGTCGCGGCGAAGGACACGCTGCTCGGACCCGACGTCAAGTTCGAGGCCGATCTCGTCGTGCTCGCCACCGGCATGGTGCCGACCACGGTGGACGAGCCGATCCTCAATCTCGCGTACCGCCAGGGCCCGGCGCTGCCGACGCTCAAGTACGGCTTCCCGGACTCGCACTTCATCTGCTTCCCCTACGAGACCCAGCGCACCGGCATCTACGCCGCCGGCACCGTGCGCGCGCCGATGGACAGCGCCGCCGTCGTGCAGGACGCCGCGGGCGCCGCGCTCAAGGCCATCCAGTGCCTGCACCTGACCGCGCAGGGCAAGGCCGTGCACCCGCGCGTCGGCGACGACTCGTTCCCGGATTTCTTCTTGAATCGCTGCACCCAGTGCAAGCGCTGCACCGAGGAGTGCCCCTTCGGCACGCTGGACGAGGACGAGAAGGGCACGCCCAAGCCCAACCCCACCCGCTGCCGCCGCTGCGGCGTCTGCATGGGGGCCTGCCCGGAGCGCATCATCTCCTTCAAGAACTACTCGATCGACATGATCGCCTCGATGATCAAGGCGGTCGACGTCTCGGACGACGAGGACGTGCCGACCTTCCTCGGGTTGATCTGCGAGAACGACGCCTACCCGGCGCTGGACATGGCCGGCCTGGCCCGCATCAAGTACAGCCCGCACATCCGCTTCATCCCGCTGCGCTGCCTCGGCGGCACCAACCTGGTCTGGATGGCCGAGGCGATGAGCAAGGGCCTCGAGGGCGTGCTGCTGATCGGTTGCAAGCACGGCGAGAACTACCAGTGCCACTTCGTCAAGGGCAGCGAGCTGTGCAGCATCCGGCTGAGCAAGGTGCAGGAGACCCTCAACCGCCTGCAGCTCGAGTCCGGCCGCATCCGCATGGTCCAGCTGGCGATCAACGAGTTCGACCAGCTCCCCGGCATCGTGGATCAGTTCATCGAGGACGTGAAGGAGTTCGGCCCGAACCCCTTCCGCGGCATGTAAGGAGAAACAATGTCTGAAGCCCAGCTGATCAAGCCCGATCTCGGGTACGTCAAGGAGGTCATCGCCGCGGGCGGCGAGTCCCTCAAGAAGTGCTACCAGTGCGCGACCTGCTCGGTGGTCTGCGACGTCACCGGCGACGCCCAGCCCTTCCCGCGCAAGGAGATGGTCTGGGCCCAGTGGGGGCTCAAGAGCCGCCTGATCAACGATGCCGACGTCTGGCTCTGCCACCAGTGCGCGGACTGCACGGCCAAGTGCCCGCGCGACGCCAAGCCCGGCGAGGTGCTCGGCGCGATCCGCCGCACCGCCTACCGCGCCCACGCGGTTCCCGCGTTCATGGGGACGCTGTTCTCCGACATCAAGTTCCTGCCGGTGGTCTTCGCGATCCCGATCGTGATCCTGGCCGCGGTGATCATGCTCAACAACCAGCCGCAGGCCGGCTCGCACCTCTTCCCGATCTTCGGCGGCCAGGGCTTCATGCCGGAGGGCCCGATCGTCTTCTCGAAGATGATGCCGATCACCACCGGCGTCGACCTGACGTTCCTGACGGTCGCCCTCCTCGCCGTGCTCTCGGCGTTCGCGAGCCTCAAGGGGTTCTGGGGCCGGCTCGAGGCCCAGGTGCCGGCATCCGTGCCGCGCAAGGGCTTCGTGCCGAGCATGATGGAGTTCGTCGGGGAGCTGATCAGCCACGCGAGCTTCAAGAAGTGCACGGTGAACGCGGGGCGCACCCTCGCGCACCTGCTCGTTTTCTACGGCTTCGTCGGCGCGTTCATCGCGACGAACATCGTGCTGGTCTACGAGTGGGGCACCAAGTTCGGCATCTTCCACGAACTCGAGACGCCGCTGGCCTTCTCCGGCGCGGGACTGCTGCCGAAGTTCTTCGGCAACATCGGCGGCCTGGCCATCGTGTTCGGCGCGCTGCTGATGATCGCCAACCGGATGTCCAAGAGCGAGGACAGCCCGGCGAGCGGCTACGACTGGGTCTTCCTCGGCGCGATATTCCTCGTCGGCGCCACCGGGATGCTCACCGAGATCCTGCGCCTGATGGACAACGCCGCCCTGGCGTACCCGATGTACTTCGTCCACCTGGTCTTCGTCTTCTACGTCATCGCCTTCCTCCCCTTCTCCAAGCTCGCGCACCTGCTCTACCGGCCGATCGCCATCATCCACGCCAAGAACGTCGGCCGCGACACGGCGGCTCCCACCGCGAAGGCCGCTTAACGAGGACGGTGCCTCACGTCATTGCGAGGAGCGCAGCGACGCGGCAATCTCATGGAATTTTCACCACAGGCGCATAACACTAAAGGAGAGTGAGCATGATCAAGCCCCACGGTTCCGACAAGCTCAACCCGCTGTACGTTGCCGACGACGCCAAGCGCACCGCGCTGCTCAAGGAGGCCGAGACGCTGCCTTCGATCATCGTGAGCTCGGCCGCGGCCGGCAATGCCGTGATGCTCGGCTCGGGGTACTTCAACCCGCTGACCGGCTTCATGAACAAGGCCGACTCGCTGCTGGTCGCCGAGAAGCTCAAGACCACCAAGGGCCTCTTCTGGCCGGTGCCGATCGTGAACATGGTCAAGGACGCCGCGGCCATCAAGGGCGCCAAGCGCATTGCGCTGCGCGACCCGAACGTCCAGGGCAACCCGGTGCTCGCGATCATGGACGTCGAGGCAATCGAGGAGTTCTCGGACGCCGACATGAAGATGATGACCGAGAAGATCTTCCGCACGCTCGACCCCGAGCACCCCGGCGTCGCGGCCTTCAACTCCGTCGGCAAGTTCGTGGTCTCCGGCCCGATCCAGGTGCTGAACTTCTCCTACTTCGAGGCGGACTTCCCCGACACCTTCCGCACCGCGACCGCGATCCGCAACGAGATCGCCGAGCGCGGCTGGAACAAGGTCGTCGCGTTCCAGACCCGCAACCCGATGCACCGCGCCCACGAAGAGCTCTGCAAGATGGCCAAGGAGGCCGAGAACGCCGACGGCATCCTGATCCACATGCTGCTCGGCAAGCTCAAGAAGGGCGACATCCCCGGGGACGTGCGCGACAACTGCATCCGCAAGATGGTCGAGCTGTACTTCCCGAAGAACACCGTGATGGTCACCGGCTACGGCTTCGACATGCTCTACGCCGGCCCGCGCGAGGCCGTGCTGCACGCGGTGTTCCGCCAGAACTGCGGCTGCACCCACCTGATCGTCGGCCGCGATCACGCCGGCGTCGGCGACTACTACGGCGGTTTCGATGCCCAGACCGTCTTCGACACGGAAGTGCCGAAGGGCGCGCTGCTGATCGAGATTTTCCGGGCGGACAACACCGCCTACTCGAAGAAGCTCAACAAGGTCATCATGATGCGCGACGGCAAGGACCACACCAAGGAAGATTGGGTCACGCTCTCGGGCACCAAGGTCCGCGAGATGCTCTCGAAGGGCATCGCGCCGCCGCCCGAGTTCTCCCGTCCCGAGGTCGCCAAGATCCTGATGGAGTACTACCAAACGACGCTGGCGAAAGGGCGACCGGCCGGTCGCCCCTACGGTGAGGAGGGCCGCGGGATTCGTCCCGCGGCCCCGTTTCTTTTCCAAACATTGCAACCGATCAAGGTCGTTCTATGCCCGGACTGCGGCGGGACGCTGCGGATCGTCGCGTTCATCGAAGAGCCGCGGCCGCCGCCGGCCACGCCCGCAGCGAGACACGCACGAACCTTGACTTCGACCTCCAGCGATGCAACAATCTTTGCGAAAATCCGACAATCACAGCAACGGGTGGACTCGCGGCGGGCTCGTTTGACCCAAGGCGGGGAAGGAAATTCCTATGGGCTTGGCGATCGCGGACTCGGCCACGGCTCCGCTGGCGGCCGAGTCGGATTTTTGCCGCGCTTGCCATGAAATGTCTCCTTGGCGGCTTGTGGTGTCGTTAGCGCTCGCAGGGTGCCTGCTCGCCAGCGCCGGCTGCACCGGAATTGCCGCCCCCGAGCACACTGTGGATAGATCGTCCGGACAGGCCGTAGAGTTCGACAACGCGCGCGGACCGGTCTCCGCAAGCAAGAGCGCCGCCATCCTCAAGGACTTCAAGAGCACATCCGGCGACATCGATATCCTGCAAAAGCACCTGGCCGTCGAACAGGCGATCAACGTCGACAGCCCGCTCGTGCTGGGCAACAAGCTGGTCCTGCTGCAGGACGGGCCGGCGACCTACCGGGCCATGTTCGCAGCCATCCGCACGGCCGAAGATCACATCAACCTGGAAACCTACATCTTCGAGGACGACGACGTCGGCCATGAGTTCGCGCGTCTGCTGCTGGAAAGGCAGGCCGCCGGCGTCCAGGTCAACCTGATCTACGACAGCGTCGGCTGCCTGAACACGCCAAAGGATTTTTTCAAGCGTCTCGACGCCGGCGGCATCCAGGTGCTCGAGTTCAATCCGGTCAACCCATTGACCGGCAATAAAAAATATTGGCTGCTCAACAACCGCGACCACCGCATGTTGCTGGTGGTCGACGGCCGCAGCGCTTTCCTCGGCGGCATCAACATCAGCGAATCCTATTCCAGCGGCCCCTCCGGCAAGTCGCCCAAGAAAAAGAAGGCGAACCCCGCGGGCTGGCGGGACACCCACCTGCTGATCGAGGGTCCGGCGGTGGCGGAGTTCCAGAAGCTGTTCATGGACACCTGGACGAAACAAAAGGGCGAGCCGCTGGCTCAGAAAAACTACTTCCCCAAGCTCGACAGAAAGGGCGACGAGGTCGTGCGGGCCCTCGCCGGCGCCGCCGAAGATCCCCACAGCCGGATCTTTCTCACGCTGCTCTCCGCGATCGACCATGCGGAGCAGCAGGTGCAGCTGACCAACGCCTATTTTGCTCCCGATCCACAGTTGCTCAAGGCCTTGATCGGCGCGGCGCAGCGCGGCGTCGAGGTGAAGCTGGTGTTGCCGAGCCACACCGATTCCTGGGCGGTCTTCCACGCCGGGCGCTCGCATTTCTCCCGGTTGTTGCGAGCCGGCGTCAAGATTTACGAGCGCCGCGGCGCCGTCATGCATTCGAAGACCGCCTCCATCGACGGCGTCTGGTCGACCATCGGCTCCACTAATCTGGATTGGCGCAGCCGCCTGCACAACGACGAACTCAATGCGGCGATTCTGGGCCGCGATTTTTCCCGGCAGATGGACACCATGTTTGCCCGGGATCTGGCGGAATCCGACGCCATCGAACTCGATCGCTGGCAGCGCCGGTCGCCGCTGCTCAAATTGAAGGAGTGGGCGGCGCGGCGCCTGGAATACTGGTTGTAAGGCTCTTCGGCAGCCTGCGAGAATGTCCTCAGCTGTTCCACTTCAGGATTGCCGGGGACTCCTTTTCATGACCCAGGATTGACACCGTCGCGGTCTGGAGCGGGAAGCTCGCCCCCCTTGTGATGTCGATGCCCAGCCAGCAGAGGGCCAACACCCGCAGCGAGTGCCCATGGGCGAAGCAAAGTACTCGCTCCACGCCCGACTTACAGACGCGCTCAACTATCCGGGTCAGCCGGGCCTGCACCTGGTCGGCAGTCTCGCCGCCGGGGCAGGGATGCGTCCAGATCCGCCAGCCGGGAACACGTTCGCGGATCTGTTGGCTGGTCAGGCCCTCGTAGTCGCCGTAGTACCACTCGGCCAGGTCTTCATCGGCCTTCACATCACCAAAGCCAGCCAGCTCGGCGGTCCGGAGGGCTCGTCGTCGAGGGCTGCTCAGGGCGAGTCCGAAGTCTGCCGGGTTCAGCCGGCTCCGCAGAGCCTTGGCCTGCTCGATGCCACGCTCGGTCAGCTCAAGGTCGGTCAAGGAGGTGTGTTGACCCGACTTGCTCCAGACCGTTTCACCATGTCGGACGAGGTAGAGATCAGTCATCGGTTCTCCTGCAGATATTCCACCCACGCGCAGATCGACTACACGGTTACCTGCCAACCCGCCCGTCTGATGAGTACTCTGCCGGGATCGAGTTTCCGGCGACGGGGGGGCGAAAGTCAAGTACCCTTCTTGGCAACAGGAATTGGGGTACCGGGTGCCGTCGTCTTGGCAGCGTCATTTTCCCTGCCGAAGAATCTGCTTGCCGGGGCGGCGTTTCGAGGTAAGCAGATTGAAAAGAGAACCGGCGACGGACGCGCGAGCGAGCTGGGGACCGCGGGATCGCGATGACGCGGGGCGGGCGTTCGACACGATGTGCGAGGCACAATCCACATTTTCAGTATTTATGCCTGTTTCAGCGTTTGCTGAAACACTCATCACCTGTTTGGAGCGCACTTTAGGGAGAAAGCCGTGTCAACCTGTCTCTCAGATGCGAGGTGCAAGGGGTCCGCGCGTTGCAGATTGATAAAGTATTTGACAATCTGCATAGACGGGACCATTCTCTAATCATGATCCCTCGCACCGCCGAGCGAGTCATCCGCTCCTTGCTCAAGGGCTTCCCGGTGCTCACCATCACCGGCCCGCGGCAGTCAGGGAAGACGACGCTCGCCAGGGCCGTCTTCCCTGATCGCCCGTACGCCTCGCTGGAAGAGCCCGATGTCCGGCTTGCCGCCCGCGACGACCCGCGCTCGTTCCTTGAGCGCTTCCGCAACGGCGCCGTCCTCGACGAGGTGCAGCGCAGCCCTGACCTGCTTTCGTACCTGCAGACGCACGTCGACACCGACAAGCGGATGGGCCGGTTTATTCTCACCGGCTCGCAACAGTTCGGGCTGCTCTCGAGCGTCACCCAGTCGCTGGCCGGCCGAACCGCCTTCCTGGAGCTGCTCCCCTTCTCTGTTGAGGAACTCGCCATGGCTAAACGGCTCCCCGCCAACACCGACGCCATGCTCTTGACCGGCTGCTACCCTCCACTCTACGACCGCGACCTGGCACCTTCGGTCTGGTTCGGCGCCTACGTCACCGCATACGTCGAGCGCGATGTCCGACAGATGTTAAGGATCCAGGACCTGGAGACATTCCAGCGCTTCGTTCGCCTGTGCGCGGGCCGGACCGGTCAGTTGCTGAACCTTTCCTCTCTCTCCACCGAGTGCGGCATCACTCACAATACCGCCAAGGCCTGGATCTCCGTGCTCGAGGCGAGCTACGTGATCTTCCTTCTCCGTCCGCACCATGCCAACTTCAACAAGCGGTTGGTGAAGACGCCGAAGCTCTACTTTTTCGACACCGGTTTGCTCTGCTGGCTTCTGGGCATCCGCACGGCGGAGCAGATTGAAACCCACCCGCTACGGGGCAACATCTTCGAGACGATGGTCGTCTCGGAGCTGGCCAAGTCGCGTTTGCACCGCGGCGAGCGCCCAAACCTCTTCTTCTGGCGGGACAGCAACGGCAACGAGGTAGACGTTGTCGCCGAGCAGGGAAACTCGCTCATCCCGGTGGAGATCAAGTCTGGACAAACAGTGACCGGCGAGGCGTTCTCTTCACTGGAAAAGTGGCGTGTCCTCGCCGGAAAGAGCTGCCGGAAGCCGACGCTGATCCACGGCGGCACCGATCGCTATCAGCGCAATGGCGTAAACGTGGTCGGATGGCGGGAGAGCGCGGGGGTACTGTGGTGACACCCGCAGAGCACACGAACGTCGCCGATCCGGCTGCCTCACTTCGAGGCTGCGTTGACGATGACCGGCGTCCCGCCCATCCAGTCGTGCCACGCCGTGGCGTCCGTGACCAGCTCGCACATGAAGTGTGCGACGTTGGCCATGGCGGTCTTGGCGGGAGCGAAAAGACCGCTCACGAGGCCGTGGTGGACAGCGTACTCGCAGACATCGCCCTCCACGAGGGTGTCCGGGCGGACGGCCACCCACTCGATGAAGGGGTCGCGCGTCCCGATCCGGTCGCGGAGGAAATCGGCGGCCCGCTGGTTGTCCCGGGCGGGGGGCAGAAGTCCCCGGATCACCCACACGACCGCCCTCTCGAGCCTCCCGCGACGTGCGTCGAAACGCCCCGGACGGTTGACCGAGACGCTGCTCATCAGAATGAGCCTGATCGGCTCGGCGGGCCGCAGCGCCTTGACCGCACCGCACACCCTGACGATCGCTCGCTCGACGAGGTTCCTGGGCGACCCGAAGATTCCCTTGAAGCTGATGGTGTGGCCGAGACAGGAGACCACGGCGTCGCAGCCGGCCACGTGACGCCAAAGTTCGTCGTCGCTCAGCGACAGCAGATCACCCACGATCACCGTCAAACGGGGATTGCCGGCGACGCCTTCGGGGAGCCGGGAAGCGGTTCGTACGATCGCGCGGACGCTGACTCCGCGGCCCAGAAGCTGCTCCAGGACGAGCCGGCCGGTGCGTCCGGTGCCGCCGAGCAGCAGGACTGTGTGCTCATCGGACATCGTGCTCCTCCTTCAAGTCTGGAACGCCATCTTCGGGCGACGGCAAGTAGCGGGCCCTGTTCGATCGCAGCTTGGATCGCTCGTCACTGGCTCACACCGTGATGACAACCTTGCCTTGGGCGTGCCCCTCTCCGAAGTAGGTTATGGCCTCATGAGTCCGGCTCAAAGGGTAGGTCCTGCCTACCACCGGGGTTAGTTTTCCGGTCTCCATGAGCTCATTCAGAAAAAGCAGGTCCTGCTTCAGGGGACGCTCGCTGCACACGCGGATGCGCTGCGGCACGAACAGCGAAAGCAGCGGGGCCTTGATGAGAAGGACGCCTGTGCTGGCAAACCAGCGCTTGTAGAACTGGCCGCCGTTCGGCACGAGTGTCCCGCTGCGTTTCAGCGGGCGCAGCAGGCGCGACAACGAGTGCTGCAACACATTGTCGAGAATCAGGTCGTAGCGCTCCTCACCTTGGGTGTAGTCCTCTTGCGCGTAGTCGATGACGTGGCCCGCGCCGATTGACTGAACCAGATGCAGCTTCGACGCGCTGCACACGCCGGTCACCTCCGCGCCGAAAGACTTGGCGATCTGCACGGCGAACGTGCCGATGCCTCCGCCTGCGCCGACGATCAGGACCTTCTGCCCGGGCCGGATGTCGCCCGCGTCGCGCAGCGCCTGGAGCGCAGTGAGCCCGGCCATGGGAACGGCGGCGGCCTGTTCGAACGTGATGTTGGCCGGCTTGGACACCAGGTGCTCCTCCGCGGCAACCGCGTACTCGGCGAAAGTACCTCTGCCGGCGCCGAAGACCTCATCCCCGACCTTGAGCCGTGTCACATTCCTGCCGACAGCGTCGACCGTGCCCGCTACATCCGTGCCGCGAACACCGAGCTTCGGCGTGCGCAGCCCGAATGCCAGGCGGACGATATACGGCACGCCATGAACGCCCGCCCAGTCAGGAGGGTTCACGGCGGCCGCGCGAACGTGCACGAGCACCTCGTTGTCCTTGATCACCGGCTTGTCGATGTCCTTGAACTCCAGGACTTCCGGTGAGCCGTACTCCTTCTGAACAACCGCTTTCAAGACACCCCCCCGACCTCAGCCTTCCATTGCCGGATCAGCCGGTCGTGAAGTTGTGCGCAGCATGACGATGCCCAGCCACACGAACCACACGATCTGCAGCAACCCGAAGCCGTATGCCAAGTCCTTGGGTGCCGGCACGACCGAGAGGACACCCGCAGTGCCGATTGCCACACCGAGCCAATTCAGCACCCTGGGCAGTCCCCCGGTGCGCAGTCAACTTATACATGCCTGCCGGAGGCGACATCAAGCCCGAGCAAGCGGCGGAGGCCTTCCTCCGTGCGATACCCGCCGCTGAGTACCCCTCCCTCACGGAGATGGCCGTCGATTATGTGATGAGCTCCGGCCACGATGAAAGCGCCGATTTCGAATTCGGGCTCAACCTCATTCTGGATGGACTCCAGAGGCATCTGGCTTGAGCTACGAGCTGGATCTTTAACGATAGTCCATCGGGGAGAAACAAGCCGTGACGGAAGTCAGCCTCCTGCTCCGGGCGGGCGTGTCCGGCGATCACGGGACAGCGTGCGACCGTTGACTAATCATACTAGTCATATTAGATTCCGGCGCAGGGAGGTAACTGGCAGATGACGGTCGTCAACGTACACGAGGCGAAGACCCACCTTTCGCGACTCCTGGATGCCGCCGTCGCCGGCGAAGAGGTGATCATCGCCAAGGATGGGAAGCCGTACGTCCTTCTGAAAGCCGTGCTGACCGAGGACCGCAAGCCAGGCGCGGCCAAGGGGCAAGGGAGACTCACCGACGCCTTCTTCGAGCCCCTTCCGGAGGAGGAGCTGAAGGTCTGGGAATGAGGATCTTGCTCGACACCCACGCCCTGCTCTGGTGGCTCCTTGATGATCCGCGTTTGACCAAGGTCGCCCGCCGGGCGATCAGTCCCTCCGCACATCAGGTGCTCGTCAGCAGTGCAAGCGCCTGGGAGATCGCCACCAAGCATCGGCTCGGCAAGCTCCCCGAGATCGGCGAGATCCTCGACAAGCTGCCACGCCACATTCGGCACGAGCGCTTCGAGGTGCTTCCCATCAGCTTCGAGCACGCCCTGCTTGCCGGGCAACTGCCGGGGCCGCACCGGGACCCGTTCGATCGAATGTTGATCGCCCAAGCTCGCAAAGGGGACCTTCGCGTGGTTACCGCCGATGCCGTATTCATGAAGTATGATGTAAAGGTCATCTGGTAGCCCCGATGCTGATGGCGCCCAAGGTACTGATCATCGAGGATGAGGCGGCGATTGCCGACACCATCGTCTACGCGTTGAAAACCGACGGGTTCGAGCCGGTCTGGCACATGACCGGGGAGGATGGGCGACGGCGGCTGGCGGCGGGCGACATCGCACTGATCGTGCTTGATATCGGCCTCCCGGACATCAGCGGACTGGAACTGTGCAAACAGATCCGGCATGAATCCGCGGTCCCGATCATGTTTCTGACGGCGCGCGCGGAGGAGATCGACCGCGTCGTCGGCCTGGAGATCGGCGCCGACGATTACCTCGTGAAGCCTTTCAGCCCCCGTGAACTCACAGCGCGAGTCAAGGCGATCCTGCGGCGGACGGCGCGGCCCGCTGCCGGCCCGGCCCCGCAGCAGGCAGTCACCGCCGTCTTCCGGATCGACGGCACCCGGATGGCGATCTCCTACCTCGGCCGGCCCCTCGATCTCTCCCGAAGCGAGTTCAACGTGCTCGCGACGCTCGTGAGGCACCCGGGGCGCGTCTTCTCGCGCGACGAGCTGATGAACCTGGCGTGGGAGAACCCGGAGGCCTGCCTCGACCGGACCGTCGACGCGCACATCAAGAACATCCGCGGCAAGCTGCGCGCCGTCGACCCGAAGGGCGATCCCATCGAGACGCGCCGGGGGTTCGGCTACTGTCTCAAAGACGCGCCGTGAAGATCGGCACCCGGATCATCCTCGGCTTCCTGCTGATCATCGCCGTCGGCTTCTACTACCTCGCGCACTGGATCATCAACGATGTGCGCCCGCACTACATGAAGTCGATGGAGGAGTCGCTGATCGACACCGCCACGCTGCTGGCCTCCCAGGTGTCGACCAGGGCCACCGGCAGCGAAATCCCGGTGGAGGACCTGCGGGCGGCCTTCGACCACGCCTACCGCCGCGAGTTCTCGGCCCGCATCTACGATCTGGAGAAGAAGCGGATCAACATCCACGTCTACGTCACCGACCGCAAGGGGATCGTGCTCTTCGATTCCGACGGAGGGAAGGAAGAGGGGAAGGACTACTCCCGCTGGAACGACGTCCGGCTGACCCTCGCGGGCGAGTACGGCGCGCGCACGAGCCACGTCGACCCGAGGGACCCGAATCTGTCGTCGCTGTTCGTCGCCTCGCCGATCACCAACGGCCGGGAGACGATCGGTGTGCTCACGGTGGTCAAGCCGAGCGGCAGCGTGAACCTGTTCATCGACCTGGCGCGCCGGAAGATCATCACCGCGGCCTGGATCGCCTCGCTCTCGGCGATCCTGCTCGGCCTGGGGCTCTCGATCTGGGTCACGCTGCCGATCAAGCGGCTGACGGCGTATGCGCGGGCGATCCGCGACAACCGCAACGTGGCGCTGCCGCGGCTGGGCCGCAGCGAGATCGCGGTCATGGGGCGGGCGCTCGAGGAGATGCGCGAAGCGCTCGAGGGGAAGAACTATGTGGAGACCTACGTGCAGACGCTGACGCACGAGATCAAGAGCCCGCTCTCCGCGATCCGGGGGGCCGCGGAGCTGATGAACGAGAACATGCCCCCCGAGCGACGCGCCCGGTTCCTCGAGAACATCCGCACGGAGAGCCAGCGCATCCAGAACATCGTCGAGCGGCTGCTCGATCTGTCGGCGCTGGAGAACCGCAAGGGGCTCAAGGACGTCGAGGAGATCGACCTCGTCGCGCTGGCCAGGGAGATCGTGCAGAGCCAGGCCGCGGTCCTGGAATGCAAACGCATAACGATTACCATCGCGGCCCCGGAGGTCGTCCGGACCAGCGGCGAGCGCTTCCTGCTGCGCCAGGCGATTGCCAACCTGGTGTCCAATGCGATCGACTTCGTCGCCGAGGGGGGCACGATCACCATCGGTGTGGAAAAGCACGGAGCCTCGTGCGTCGTGACGGTGGAGGACAACGGGACCGGCATTCCGGAGTACGCGGTCGACAAGATCTTCGAGCAGTTCTACTCACTGAGCCGGCCGGACACGATGCGCAAGAGCACCGGGCTCGGCCTGAGCTGCGTCAGGGAGGTCGCGACGCTGCATCGGGGCGAGATCGCCGTGGCGAACCGCCCCGAAGGGGGAGTCCGCGCGGTCCTCACCCTCCCGCTATCGACGCGCGTATCCTGAGGACGCCAGCAGCAGGATTCCCGACAGGACGAGCGGGACGCCCAGAACCCAGAGCGCGTGCTCCCCGAACTGCGCCGCGTCCTTACTCATCGCTCCGTTCAGCAGCGGAACGCCCAGCGTCATGGCCGCGTACCAGCCGAGGGGGACGAAAACAATCGAACTCCGTCCGAGCCGCGACGCCGTCGGGTGCTCGACCGGGGAGCGGCCCGGACGGCCGCCGGAGGCGCGCGCGATTAACCGGGCCAGGCAGTAGAGCCCCGTGAGCGCCGCGAAGTAGACGACGATCCCTTCGAGCCGATGGAGCTGCTCGGGGGTCAGCCAACCGTTGCCGACGCCGTCGCCGTCGTGCCGGAGCGCGATCATGATCCGGACGCCGTTGACGATCACCGTCGCCGCGTACGCCGCCGCCAGAGCGGCCGCCACCATCGGGAAGGGGCGGCGGCCCGCTCCGGCGCGGCCGATCAGCGTGAAGGCCAGCATGCAGAAGGCCATGATCAGGAAGTTGACGCCTGCGCAGGGCTTGGCGATGACCACGCGGTGCTCCTGGTTGACATACCCGGCGCCCGCCTCCCATTCGAAGGGGAGCCCGGTGCACAACTCCACGAGCCCCGCCGTCGGCCGCATGATCCAGCCCAGCCGATCGACGGACGCCGTGCTGTAGTGCGCCTTGAGCCCGACGGCGATCAGGATTGCCAGTGCGGAGGCCGCAATACCACTGCGCGTGCGCGTTCTGTCCATAATCAGCAGTCAGTTTGCTTCGCTCCGCTCGCAATGACGTTTTCTGGCCGTCTTCAGCAGCCTGTCAGAAACGGATCGACAGCGGACGGCAGCGCAGGCATCCGATCGCGCACCGGGAGCCGAAGACGAGCATCGCCAGCGCGATCAGCCAGCCGAGGCCGGGCTCCGGCACCGATCTCGTGTCGCCGCCGACCGCCAGTTCGGACACGTTTTTCGGCAGTGGCAACGGCTGCTTGACGTTCTGCGCCTCGCCGCCGGGGTTGCGGATCTCCTCATGCACCGCGATGAACGACGTGTAGGCCGTGAGCAGGTTGTACTTCAGCCCCAGTTCGGTGATCTCGGCCTTCGTCTGGGGATCGACGCTCCGCGGGCCGAACTCCGATAGGCGGCCGATCCGCGTCCGCGCCCAGAGGATGGGCAGGGCCGCGGCTGCCTCGGACGGCTCGGTCCGCTCGAGATCGAACTCCTGCCGGTACTCCCCGGCCCCGCCGTGCCCGGTCACGACGAGGCGGCCGGTCCGCGCACCCCGCCACTTCCCGGTGACGACGATCGGCCGCTCGGCGAACAGGTCGGGGATGCTGGCAGGCTCCATCGCGACGCCCTCGAGCCCCTCGGTCTTCAGCTCGATGCCGGTCAGCACCGGCGACTGCACGTACTCGCGGAACTTCTCGGCGGCTGCCGGCGCTTCGTCGGGCTTCGTGACGACAAACGGCTCGCTGAGACCGGCCTTGGCCACGCCCTCGATCAGGTAACGGTTGACGCTGCTCCCGATGCCGAACACGAAGACGTTGGCTTCGTCGAGGTTCTCGCCGATGGAGCCGAACAGATCGCGCTCGGCGTCGATGAAGCCGTCGGTCACCAGCACGATGCTGCGCGAGAACCCCTCGGCATGCGGGATCCCCATCGCGCGCTTCATCGCGGCGAGCAACTCGGTGCCGCCGCCTCCCTGCTGGCGGTCGATCAGCGCGAGCGCCCTGGCGACGTTCTCGGGGGTCGCCTGCACCGAATGCTCCGCGAGCAGCGCGGACGTGCCGGAGAAGAGCACCACGTTGAAGGTGTCGGTCGCCCGGATCCGTCCGATCAGGTCCTTGAGTAGTCCCTTGGCGACGTCGAGCGGGTACCCGTGCATCGACCCCGAGACGTCGACGACGAAGATGTACTCGCGCGCCGGGATGTCGGCCGGGCTCACCCGTTGCGGCGGCTCGGCGAGCAGCAGGAAGTAATTCTCCTCGGGACCTTCGTAGACCAGCAGGCCGGAGGCGATCTGCCGGCCCGCGAGACGGTAGCGCAGAATGTAGTCGCGGTCGCCGCCGGCCGTTTCGCTCTCGTCGAGGGTCACGCTCCCCGCGGTCTTGTCCGTCCATGTCGTCTTGACCAGGTGCGAGGGACAGGCGATCTCCTGGATCGGCAGCCCGGCGGCGATCTGCGTGGCGATCGAGAAGCGCGACGGGGTCGCCAGGCCCTCCTTCAGGTAGGGATTCTTGACGAACCGGTCCTCCGCGGGCGCGGTCGCCTCCGGCTGGCTCGAGTACCGCGGCCCGACCACGGTGGGGAAGACGAACTCGTACGCGCCGTCGGTGGGCACGAGCAACTCGGTGTAAATCAGCTCGATGTCCACGATGTCCCCCGGCAGCACGTTGGCCACGCTCATCATGAAGACGTTCGGCCGCTGCTGCTCGAGCAGGGAGGCGGTCTTCCCGCTCGCCTTCGCCTCCCGGAACTCGGCCTGCGCGGCCTCCCGCTCCTTGATTCTGGCGATGATCACCTTCTCGCCGATCGTTATCTTCATGCCGTGGACGGCAGCGCGGGTCGACGCCGGAAAGACGTACCTGGCGTTGATGGGGCGGTCCCCGCCGTTCTGATAGGACTGCCGGACGGTGACCTCGGCGATGACCCCGCCGATCGACACCTGCACGTCGGTGCTCTTCAACGGGAATTGATCCACGGTAGATTCCTCGCCCTCGACGAGGAAATAGGGTGCCAGCGTCTTGGCGGCGTCGGGCGCCGCAACCAGCGGAACCGTCCAACACATGGCGACGATCAGAAGTATGCTTGCGACGACGACCGGCCTGATGCTTCTCATGGCGACTTCATCTCCTCCGTTGGTGGTTGGCGACCCCGTGACGCCCCCTTGTTGGCCATGAACATAGGCGCCGAAGGAGAAGGCATGATGAACGGGAGATGAACCGTGCATGAATAGTGTGCGAATGCCGATTCTGCTACCATCGCTGACCATCGGCGACAACCCGGCGGCATCTCGGAGCGGAGAGGGTTCATGCCGGCTCGCAGCGCGCGATTCACGTGGCATCCCCTTCGGCGCGCTGTCAGGGGCCACCCCCGGCAGAGAACCTTTCCGGGTGAACGACCAGCGCCAGCCGAATCGAGCACCGTGCGCGTGCTATAGTCGTCGCGGATGAAACACATTATCGCCGGGGAGCGGATGGCCCTGCTCCTGGAGAAGCACCGGCAGAGCATCTCAGTCTCCCGCGAACTCTCCATCCTCGGCGCCCGCGACGGCGAGGAGATCATCGAACTGCACCGCCAGCACCAGGCGCGCCTGGTGATCCTCGACGTGCTGCTGCCGGGCGTTCCTCCCGAGGCGATCTGCCGCACCTTCCGGGCGGACGCGGCGCTGCGAAACGTGTCCCTGATCGTCATCGGTACCGCAGCGTCCCTGGGCACCGTGAAGAGGTGCGCGGCCAATCGGACTTTCCTTCGCCCGCTCGACCAGGAGGACTTCCTCGGGGCGGTGCGCTCATTGATCGACGTGGCCGCGCGAAAGGACTTCCGGGTGCTCGTCGGCGTGCGGATCAGCGGCGCCGTGCACAGCGCGCCGTTCTTCGGGCGCAGCGAGAACATCAGCGCCACGGGCATCCTCTTCTCGACGAACCACGCGATGGCGGTCGGTGACCGCCCCGAACTCCACCTGGTGCTACCCGGCCAGGGCCAGCTCCACATCACGACCGAGATCCTGCGGGTCGAGTCGCTGCCGGGCAGGGACACGAAGTACGGGGCGCGGTTCATCGACCCGGGCCGCCAGGGGTTTCAGATGATCGAGGCGTACATCCACAAGAAGACGCTGTAGGGGACGGCGCCTGCAGTTCCGGCCGCGGTGGATGACGTGCTCATCCACGCGCAATGCGATCTTAACCTGGTCCAGAGCCCTTCCTAACCTTGCCCTTCTACCGTAGCCTCCGTGTGAGTCGTCCGGCGCGGTGCCGCGGCGGCATGGGGTTCAACCAGGAGAGGGAGGCAGGAATGAAAGCAGGCAATGGCAAGTGGCAGTTGGCGGCGGCGCTCGTCCTCGCGGGCGTCGTTGCAGCGCAGGGGGCGCAGGCGGCCCCGAGCGTCAAACTCTACGGACAGGTCGACCGCGGGCTGCTCTGGGTGGACGACGGCGACCAGAGCAAGCTCTACTTCGTCGACAACAAGAACTCTTCGACGCGCATCGGCATCGACGCCAAGGCGACGCTCGAAGGCGGCAGTCTGACCGTCGGGTCGAAGATTGAGGCCGAAATCCAGTCCAACTCCACCGGCGACATCAACCAGACCCTCGAGCGGACCACCCCGGTCACGTTCTCGGAGCGACACCTGGACTTCTACCTGAGCGGCAACTTCGGGAAGCTCTCGCTCGGCCAGGGCGACACGGCGTCCAACAACACCTCCGAGGTCGACCTCTCGGGCACCTCCGTGATCGGCTACTCCGACGTGAGGATGTTCGCCGGCGGGATCGTCTTCTTCGACAACAAGACCGGGAGTCTCGTCGAGGCGGCCGCCAAGGCGTCGGTCCTGGACAAGGACGGTAAGACGATCCACGCGGCGGTTGACAAGAAGTTCAACCCCAAGATCAAGGAAGTCTTCGACAACCTCGACGGCCTCAGCCGCGACGACCGCGTGCGCTATGACACCCCGAAGCTCGCCGGCTTCACCCTCTCCGCCTCCACCACCGCCCAGAAGGCCTGGGACGCAGCGCTGCGCTACGGCGCAGAATTCGGCGGGGTCAAGCTTGAGGCCGCCGCTGCGTTCGCCGACATGGGCGACGGCAGCAAGCTCTCGGGGCGCGATTCCATCAAGCAGTACAACGGTTCGGTCTCGGTGCTGATGCCGTTCGGCCTGAGCGTCACCGCCGCGGCCGGGCAGCAGAAGCTCGACGACCCGGCCCGCAAGGAGGACCCGCTGTTCTATTACGCCAAGCTCGGGTACACGGCGAAACTGTTCTTCGCCGGCAGCACCTCCTTCGCCGTGGACTACTCCGCCACGAACGACATGAAGAAGGACAAGGACGAGGCGAAGACCATCGGCGCCTTCTTCGTCCAGCGGCTCGACACCTACGGGACGGAGCTCTACCTCGGCTACCGCACCCACACGCTCGACCGCACCGGCAAGGACTACGCGGACATCGGCGGCATGATGGCCGGCGCCCGCATCAAGTTCTAACGGGAGGGCCACCGGGCGGGCCAGGCCTTCCCCCTCGAGAGCGAGACGCATCCTGCCGGTGGGTCTCGCTCATTGGGGGGAAAGCCTGCCCCCCGATCCTCCTCCTGCAGGGGGTCGAGCGCCTCCCCCGGGCGTTCGACCCCCAACCTTTTTCAGGCGGCACGCGAACGCACAGGAACAACATCCCAGCCACACACGCCCCCAATCTGTCGGGAGGATAACGAAGGGCAACGGGTTGGCCCGAGCAACGGCAAGGAGGCACGCGATGAGCGGATCAAACGAAGCGGCGGCGATCGAGGTGACCGATCTGCGCAAGACCTTTGCGCAGCGCAAAGCCCTGGACCGGGTCGGCGTCCGCGTCGCGCCCGGGGAGATGGTGGCCCTGATCGGGACCTCGGGCTCCGGCAAGTCCACCCTGCTGCGGCACGTCGCCGGGTTGATCCCGGCCGATCGCCGCGGCGGCGAAGTCCGGGTGCACGGTCAGATCGTCCAGAGTGGCGGCAAAGTCGCCCGCGACATCAGGCGCATCCGCAGTCGCGTGGGCTTCATCTTCCAGCAGTTCAACCTCGTGGGCCGGCTCACGCTCCTGACCAACACGCTCGTCGGCATGCTCGCGCGCGTGCCGACCTGGCGCAGCGCCGCCCACTGCTTCACCCGGGCGGAGAAACACGCCGCGCTGACATCGCTCGAGCGTGTCGGCATCGCGGAGCACGCCGGCCAGCGGGCCAGCACCCTCTCCGGCGGGCAGCAGCAGCGCGGGGCGATCGCCCGGGCGATGGTCCAGGGGGCGAAAGTGATCCTCGCCGACGAGCCGATCGCCTCCCTCGACCCGGAGTCCTCGCACCGGGTCATGGCCGCGCTCGCGACCCTCAACCGGGAGGACGGGGCGACGGTCCTCGTCAGCCTGCACCAGATCGACTACGCCTGGCGCTACTGTCCCCGCTCCGTCGCGCTCAAGGACGGGCGCGTGGTCTTCGACGGCCCGACGCACGACCTGACGCCGGATCTTCTGCGGAACGTCTACGGCAGCTGCGTGAACTGGTGCGGCGACGGCGCAAGCACGCCGCGGGCGACGCAGGCGCATCCGGCACTTCCCGAGTTTCACGGAGCACGCCACGGTGCACCGCCGATCTTCGATCCCCCTGGTGACCCGGCGGGCGCGGGCTGCCTGAACTGACCCGCGGCGCCACGACAACAACCGCAAAGCAAGGAGGTCTCGGACATGCGTTCGTTCAGGTTCATCGCACCGTTGCTCGGCATCGCACTGCTGGCCGCTTCGGCGGCCGGCGCGTCGGTGAACAGGCCGGAGGAGATCAAGGAGCTCAACTTCGGCATCATCTCGACCGAATCCACCCAGGGGCTGAGGAAAGGTTTCGAGCCGTTCCTCGAGGACATGTCGAAGGCGCTGGGGATGAAGGTCAACGCGTTCTTCGCCACGGACTACGCCGGAGTCATCGAGGGGATGCGCTTCGGCAAGGTCCACATCGCCTGGTTCGGCAACAAGTCCGCGATGGAGGCGGTGGACCGCTCCAGCGGCGAGATCTTCGCGCAGACGGTCGACAAGGACGGCAACCCGGGCTACTGGTCGCTGATCCTCGTGCACAAGGACAGCCCCTACAACTCGATCGACGACATCGTGAAGAACGCGAAGGACCTGACCTTCGGCAACGGCGACCCCAACAGCACCTCGGGGTACCTGATCCCGAACTACTACCTCTGGGCGCAGCGCGGGATCGACCCGATGAAGACTTTCAAGCGGGTCGTCAACTCCAACCACGAGGCGAACCTGCTCTCCGTGGCCAACAAGAAGGTCGACTTCGCGACGAACAACACCGAGAACCTCGGGAAGCTCCAGAAGACGCAGCCTGAAATGGCCGCCCAGGTGAAGCCGATCTGGAAGAGCCCGCTGATCCCGAGCGACCCCCTCGTCTGGCGCAAGGACCTGTCGAAGGAACTGAAGGCCCGCATCAAGGGCTTCGTCCTCTCGTACGGCCGCGTCGGCGCAGACGTCGAGCGGCAGCGGCAGGTGCTCGCCGGGCTCTCCAGCGGCTGGGCGCCCTTCAACGAGTCGAACAACCGGCAGCTGCTCCCGATCCGCGAGATCGAAATCATCAAGGAGACGCTGAAGATCCAGGGCAAGCCGGAGCAAAGCGCCGAGGACAAGGCCAAGCTCGCCTCCCTGGCCGACCAGCTCAGCGAGCTGAAGTCGTACGTGCAAAACCTCTCGAAGTTCCACGAGGAGTAGACCGACGCGGGGGGGGGCTGACGCCCCTCCCCTCGCGCGGCGGGCGGTTCCATGACAGAAACGACGATGTTCCAACTCGGCCTGGAGATTCCCCGCACTTCGCGGCGGGTGTGGATCGCCCGGGGCGGCGTCGCGGCCGCCGTCCTGGCGTACCTGGTCTGGTCCTCCATCGTGCTGGAGCTCAAGCCGCTTGACCTCTGGACGTACCGGGAGAACATGGTCCAGTACCTCCGCGGCTTCGCGAAGCCGAGCTTCGGCGAGTGGCGCCTCTATCTCGAGCAGATGCTGATCACGATCCACATCGCCGTCTGGGGGACGGTGCTCTCCGTCCTCGCGGCGGTGCCGCTCGGGCTGCTCTCCTCGTCGAACGTGGTGCCCCTGTGGGTCTACCAGCCGACCCGGCGGCTCATGGACGCCGCCCGCTCGATCAACGAGATGATCTTCGCGATGCTCTTCATCGCCGCGGTCGGCCTCGGCCCCTTCGCGGGCGTCCTGGCGCTGTTCGTCCACACCAGCGGGACGCTGGCGAAGCTCTTCTCCGAGGCGGTGGAGGCGATCGACCCGCGCCCGGTGGAAGGCATCCGCGCGACGGGTTCCAACGCGCTGGAGGACATCGCCTTCGGCGTCATCCCGCAGGTGATGCCGCTCTGGGTCTCCTACTCCCTCTACCGGTTCGAGGCCAACGTCCGTTCGGCGAGCATCGTCGGCATGGTCGGCGCGGGCGGCATCGGCATGGTGCTCTGGGACGCGATCCGCAGTTTCCAGTACAGCGAGACTGCGGCAATGCTGTTGATCATCATCGTCACCGTGAGTCTCGTCGACGTCGCGAGCTCGCGGCTGAGACGGCTGTTCGTCTGAGACGGTCGTCACCACGAAAGGGAGGACGAACGCGATGCGTCTCGGGATCATCGGCGACATTCACGGCAACCTCGCCGCACTCGGCAGTGTGCTGAGCGCGCTGCGGCGCTGCGGCGTGAGCGCGATCCTGAACACCGGCGACAGCGTCGGGTACTCCGCCTTTCCCGACGAGTGCGTCGAGCTTCTCGGGAAGGAGCAGGTCATCGAAGTCCAGGGCAACTACGACGAGGCGGTCGCCCAGATGCACCCCGACTGCGGCTGCGGGCCGGCGTCCGGGAGTCTCGCCCGCCTCAGGGAGGCGTCGCTGCGTTGGACGCAATCCCGGGTCAGCGAGCAGACGCGCAGCCGTCTGCGGCAGCTGGCCGTGATCCGGTGGCTGGTCTTCGAAAACCGGAACATCCTGCTCGCCCACGGCCAGGTCGGCGACCGTGGCGAGGCGGAACTCGCGCGCGAGCAGAGCGCCTGGGCGAGGCGGGCCGGCGAGACCGGCGCCGACATCGTCGTCCTCGGGCACTCGCATCTCCCGAGGATCGAACGGCTCGGCAGGACCACGCTGGTCAACCCCGGCTCCGTCGGCAAGCCGGTCGACGGCGACCCGCGCGCGGCGTGCGCGGTGGTCGAGATCACCCCAGCCGCCGTCTGCGCCCAGATTCTGCGCGTCCCGTATGACGTCGAGGCGAACGCCCGCGCACTGGTTGCGGCCGGCCTGCCCCCGGAGATCGCCCCGTTGCTGCGCAGCGGCGCACCGTCTCCTGCGTGGACCGCCGCGCCGCACTACGCCAGCTTGTAGACGTGGCGGGGCTGCCAGCGCCTCCCGCGCTGCCGGTAGAGCGAGACGTTGTCGCAGTTCCAGAGGAACCGCCGCGACCGCAGTTCCTCCCGGGCGGCCAGATAGGCCTCGAGGCGTCGGCGGCCATCCGCGCTGAGATCCTGGAAGGCGAGCGTCAGGTGCGGCCAGAAGCCGGTGCGGTCGCTCGCGCGGTAGCGATCGTAGCGCAGCAGCCGCTCGTGCAACGAAACCAGCGCCCCGTCCGGCTCGATCTCCAGTGCGACGATCGGCACCTCCCGATCGTCGCGCCTGAGCGTCGTGGAGACGATGGCTCCGGTGCGGATCTCGCACGGGCCGACGCCCTGCAGGTGGGAACCGAATTCGGCCAGGAAGACCGGCATCTCGACCTCCGGCACGAGGACACCGGTCCGCAGGGTGATGTGCGGAGGGTAGACCGATGCGGCGTGCGACGAGGAAACCCCGGAGCAGGTTGCCCGCAGCTTCGAGAGTTCGGCGCGCACGGCCGGGGGCGGGACCGTGATGATGATCAGGCGAACGTCGTCCATGCCTCGCGCACCAGCGTTGAAAGCCGCGCGTGAACCCCCGGGGCGGCCGCGACCATGTCCCAGCGCCCGCCGGCGGCCGGGCGACCCTCGACCACCCCGCAGGCCTCCTCGAGAATGAGCGCTCCGGCCGCGGCGTCCCAGAGGTTCACGCTCTTCTGCGCGAGCCCGCCGAGCCGGCCGGCCGCGACCTGCGCCAGGTCGTATCCCGTGGCGCCGAACGAGCGCAACTTCCGTGCCTTCGCGCCGAGGGACCGGCAGAGGCGGAGCATCGCCTCGGTGTCCTCCGGCCTGCTGCCGAGGCTGACCCCGAACACCGCGCTCGCGAGATCGAAGGTGTCGGGACAGGCGAGGGTCCCGCCGTTGAGCTCGGCGCCGCGGCCGAGTGCCGCGGCGAAGCTCTCGCCGAGTGCGGGGGCGCAGACGGCCGCGGCGACCGTGCCGAGCCTGCGCGAGAAGGCCGACGTCACCGCCGCGTCCGGCCGTCGATGGCAGCTGACGCAGGCGCAGAAGAACGGAATCCCATGATAGTAGTTTACCGTGCCGTCGAGCGGATCGAGCACCCAGAGATAAGGCTCGTCCCCCGGCTCGGTTCCGCCTTCCTCGGAAAGGATGCCGTGACGGGGGAAGGCCGCCCTGATGATCCGCACCATCGCCTGTTCGCAGTGCTTGTCGACATCGAGGGTCAGGTCGTGATCGGACACCGCACGGACCAGGTGCTCGCTCCGGAAGAGACGCATCTGGAGTTCTCCCGCGGCGGCGGCGGCCGCCACTGCGGTCTCCCGCATCCGTGTCAGCAGGGTCTCCGGCAGCGCAGTGACGTCGAGCTGATCAACCGGTGGCATCGGCATCTCCTCCTCGGTTCTCGTTCCGAAGCCGTTTGGCGAAGCAACGATGGGTCTGCTCGTATCCCTGCCGCTCGTAGAATTCGTGAGCCCGCACCCGTAACCGGTTGGAGATGACTTCGACTTTCGCGCAGCCCCAGTCGCGGGCGATCTCGGCGGCCCGCTCCTCGAGGGCCCCACCCACCCCCGCGCAGCGGCTGCCCTCGGCCACGCACAGCGCGGTGATGCGCGCAACGGGCTCCGGGTACGGCAGGATGTCCACCCTTGTGAGCGCCAGAAAGCCGATGGCCCCGGTTCCGGCATCGGCGACCAGCACCCGCGTCTGGCCGCCCGCCGCGAGATGCAGCACCCGCACCGCCACCAGCAGCGGCGACATGGGGTACCCGAGCTGCGCGAGCAGCACGGAGAGGGCCGTGGCATCCGCGGCCGCGGCGTCGCGGACCGTCAGGGACGACACGGCGCTCACGAGCAGAAGACCTCCCTGCCGGCGACGAAGGTCCGAACGACGCGCGGAACATCCTCCCGGTCATCGACAAGCACGAGGTCGGCCAGTTTCCCCTCCTCGAGGGAACCGGTCTCGTCGGCGATCCCCACCACGCCGGCCGGGTTGCGGGAGACCATGTTCACGGCTTCGTGCAGCGGGACGATCCCGAGGCGTTCGAGGGCGAGAACCGCGTGCAGCAGCGACATCGGCGCGTAGTCCGAGCAGATGATGTCGCCGTAGCCGGCGCCGATGCTCTCGCGGGCATTGAGGTTGTTCGTCGCCGATGCGCCGCGGAAGACGTTCGGCGCCCCGTACGAAACGGCCAGGCCGCGCTCGTGCGCCGCCCGCGCAGCGGCGAGGTTCACCGGGAACTCCGAGAGCGTTGCGCCGAGCCGCTGAACCCAGGCCACCTTCTGCGCGGAATCGTCGTCGTGGCTGGCGATCGCGACGCCGCGCTTGAGCGCCAGCGCCGTGATGCCGCGCAGCAGCCGCTCGTCGAGGGTCCGCCGGGCGGCGAGTCGCTCCTCGATCAGCGTGTCGAGCTCGGCCGGGGTTCGTCCCCGCACGCGACCGTAGTAGTCGCGGAAATTCCCGACGTCGAGGAACTGCCCCTGTCCCGGCGTGTGATCCATCACCGAGAAGAGGTGCACCTCGTCCTCGCGCAGCAGCTCCTCGACGATCGGCAACGCGGCGGTCTCGGTCACCTCGAAGCGCGCGTGAACCCTGGTTGCGGCGCGCAGACCCGGCGCGCGACGGTTGATCTCCCGGATCAGCTCGGCGCAGGTCCGAAAGCCCCGCAGCGTCTTGTCGTGGGGGTCGGAAAAGGAGAGGCAGTGGTAGATCGTCGTGATCCCGCAGGAGACGAGCTGTTTGTCGAGCTCCGTGATCGCCATCGCATACGGGAAGCGGCCGCCGGGGCGCGGCTGAATCGTCGTCTCGATCGCATCGCTGTGAATGTCGACGAACCCCGGGAAGAGCAGCAGCCCGCGGGCGTCGACGCGACACCCGGTGCGGCCGCCCGCCCACTCCCTGACCTTCGCGATCCGCCCCTCGGCGATCTCGAGGCTTCCCGTGTCGATGACCCCATCCGGAGTCACGATCCGGGCGTTGTCGATGAGGAGGTCCCCACGGGCCGTCACATCGGGACGGCACTGGCACAGCGGCATGGCAGTTCACTCCTTTCAGGCAGGCAGCAGAACCGGTCGGCGATCCGGTCCGCGGCCTCCTTGTCGTGGAAGACGGCGACCAGCGCGGTCCCCTGGCACTTGAGCTCCGCGAGCAGTTCCAGGACGATCCCGGTCGCCGTGCGGTCGAGCGAGGCCGTGGGCTCGTCGAGCAGCAGCAGCCGCGGCTCGCCGATCACCGCGCGCGCGATGTTGACGCGCTGCTGCTCTCCGCCGCTGAAGGTCGCCGGGAAGGCCTCGTGCAGCGCCGCCGGGATCTGCAGGCGCGCCAGCAGCTCGGCGGCCCGGTCCCGCGCCTCGCGGAGCGCGAAGCCGTTTCGCAGCAGCGGTTCCGCGACGACGTCGACCGCGGGGACGCGCGGGATGACCCTGAGGAACTGGGTGACGCAGCCGATCTCGGCGGCGCGCAGCCGCAGCACCTCATGCTCGGAAGCCCGGGCCAGGTCCACGACCCCGCCCCGCCGCGGGTGGTAATGCGCGCTGCCCGCGGTCGGGAGGTAGGTGCGGTAGACGCACTTGAGGACCGAGCTCTTGCCCGACCCGCTCGGCCCGGCGAGCACCAGCACTTCCCCGGCCGTCACCAGGAAATCCACGTCGGCGAAGCCGTCGATGCGCTTGCCCCCGAGCGCGTGCACGGTGAACGACTTGGCGAGACCGCTGACCTCGAGCATCGTGCCTCCTACAGGATCGAACTGACCATGAGCTGGGTGTACTCGTGTTGAGGATCCTCGAGCACCTGGTCAGTCAGCCCCGCTTCGACCACCCGACCGTCCTTCATGACCAGGGTGCGCGAGGTCAGGGTGCGGATCACGCCCAGGTCGTGCGAGACCACCACCATCGCGACG